>JBFHJC010000061.1:0-15812 GCA_041596155.1 Ilumatobacter sp.
CGTCGACACCGGCACTGCGGCCAGCGCCGATGAGATCGGCGAGACTCTCGCGACCCTGGGCGTCACCTACGACGACGTCGCCCACGTCGTGCTGACCCACCACCACCCCGACCACATCGGGTCGCTCCCAGACGTCCTCGATCTGTCGGCGTCGGCGTCACCGATGGTGTACGCAGGCGCAGCCGACATCGCCAACATCGCCTCCCCGGTCGCGATCACGGCAGTCGGCGACGGCGATGACGTCTTCGGCCTCCAGGTGATCGAGACGCCAGGCCACACGCCCGGGTCGATCTCGGTGCTCGATCCCGGCATCGGCCTCCTGCTCGCCGGCGACGCGCTCAACGGCAACGACGACGGCACCGGGATATCGGGCCCGAACGCCCAGTTCACCGACGACATGACCGTCGCGACCGAGTCGGTCGCCAAGCTGGCGGGCTTCGACTTCTCCGCCGCCGGGTTCGGCCACGGCGAACCGGTGCTCGATGGCGCGGATGCCCTGGTTCGGGCGCTGGCATCGGGCTGACTCGAACCCGTCGCCGGTTCGATCGCAGCAGGGAGTTCCGGCCGGCGGTCGGTACGATGTGAGCATGTCCGATCAGCTGTCGATCACGGGTTCGTTCCCGGTCAAGCGGGGCCTCGCCGAGATGCTGAAGGGTGGCGTCATCATGGACGTCGTCACCCCCGACCAGGCCAAGGTCGCCGAGGACGCGGGAGCCGTCGCCGTCATGGCGCTCGAGCGCGTGCCCGCCGACATCCGCAAGGACGGCGGCGTCGCCCGCATGAGCGACCCGGAGATGATCGAGGGCATCCAGGCCGCTGTGTCGATCCCGGTCATGGCGAAGGCCCGCATCGGTCACTTCGTCGAGGCCCAGATCCTCGAGGCGCTCGGCGTCGACTTCGTCGACGAGTCCGAGGTGCTCACCCCCGCCGACGAGACGCACCACATCGACAAGTACCGGTTCAGCGTGCCGTTCGTGTGCGGCGCCACCAACATCGGCGAGGCCCTCCGCCGCATCAGCGAAGGTGCGGCGATGATCCGTTCGAAGGGCGAGGCCGGCACCGGCAACGTCGTCGAGGCGGTGCGGCACCTGCGCAACATCATCGGCGACATCAAGCGCATCGGTCAGGCCGACTCGGCCGAGCTGTTCGACTGGGCCAAGCGGGTCCAGGCACCGCTCCCGCTCGTGCAGGAGGTCGCCGAGACGGGCAAGCTGCCCGTGCCGCTGTTCTGCGCGGGGGGTTTGGCCACGCCGGCCGACGCCGCCCTGGCGATGCAGCTCGGCGCCGAGGCGGTGTTCGTCGGATCCGGCATCTTCAAGAGCGACGACCCGGCGCGTCGCGCCGCGGCGATCGTCGAGGCGACCACGCACTACAACGATCCCTCGATCCTCGCCAAGGTGAGCCGTGGTCTCGGTGCCCCGATGACCGGCATCGGCATGGACGAGATCAACCAGCGCTACGCCGAGCGAGGCTGGTGACCATGCCCCCCAAGGACACTGCGGAGCCTCCAGGTGGACGCGCCCCTGATCGGCGTCCTGGCGCTCCAAGGCGCCTTCGAGTCGCACCAGCAGCGGCTCGCTGAGCTCGGGGCGCGCTCGCGGCAGGTCCGTACGCCGCACGATCTCGCGGGCGTCGACGCGCTGATCATGCCCGGTGGCGAATCGACCACGATGTCGCGGCTGCTCGGCACGAGCGGTCTGTTCGACCCGCTCGCGGAGCTCCTGCACGACGGGCTTCCGGTCTTCGGAACGTGCGCCGGGATGATCCTGCTGGCCGTCGACGTGCTCGAGGGTCGACCCGACCAGCGCAGCTTCGGCGTGCTCGACATCACGGTGCGTCGCAACGGCTACGGCCGTCAGCTCGACAGCTTCGAGACCGAGCTCCTCGTGCCCGGTTTGGGGCCCGACGCACCACCGTTCCACGGGGTGTTCATCCGGGCGCCGAAGGTCGAGCGCGTCGGCACCGGCGTCGAGGTGCTCGCCGAGCACGACGGCGTGGCGGTGCTGGTCCGCCAGGGCCCGATCACCGCGGCTGCGTTCCATCCCGAGCTCGCAGGCGACCACCGCCTGCATGCGATGTTCCTCAACCACCTCAGCCGCACCACGGAGACGACCTGATGTCCGGCCACTCGAAATGGGCAACGATCAAGCACAAGAAGGGCGCGGCCGACGCCAGGCGGGGGAAGCTGTTCGCCAAGCTCGCCCGCCAGATCGAGGTGACGGCACGCGCCGGGGGCGGTGACGTCGACGCCAACCCGACGTTGCGCACCGCGGTGCAGAAAGCCAAGGCCGCCCAGATGACGAACGACGCCATCGACCGGGCGATCAAGCGCGGCACCGGCGAGGGCGGCGCCGACTCGTACGAGAACGTCACGTACGAGGGCTATGCGCCCGGCGGCGTCGCCCTGCTGATCGACGTGCTCACCGACAACCGCAACCGCACCAGTGCCGACATCCGGTCGATCTTCACGAAGATGGGCGGCTCGCTGGCCGAGCCGGGCGCGGTGAGCTGGCAGTTCCAGCGACGCGGCGTGGTGCTGCTCGAGGGGCCGCTCGACGAGGACGAGCTGATGATGGCCGCTCTCGACGCGGGCGCGGAGGATGTCGCCGACGACGACGGCACGTGGCGCGTCACGTGCGACCCGAGCCTGACATTCGAGGTCAAGGACGCGCTCGAGGCGGCGGGTTTCACGGTGATGTCGGCCGATACCCCGAAGGTGAGCGACAACGTCGTCCCCGTGACGACGGTCGAGGACGCCAAGAAGATCCTGCGGATCATGGAGGCCATCGAGGACAACGACGACGTCCAGGACGTCTACGCGAACTTCGACATCGCCGACGACGTCATGGAGGCCGCAGCGGGATGATCGCGCCGCCCCGTGCCCGGCACCAGGCGTCGCCGAACGTCAGGGTGGCGACGGCATGAGTGTCGGAGTCGGCGATCGTGCGCCCGACTTCTCGCTCCCGGGCCCGGGAGGTCGGGAGTTCTCGCTCGCCGACTTCGCGGGCAAGCCGCTCGTCATCGTGTTCTATCCCGGCGACGACACGCCGGTGTGCACCAAGCAGCTCAACGCCTACAACGACGGCCTCGACCGGTTCGCCGAGCTCGACGCCCAGATCGTCGGCATCTCGGCTCAGGACGTCGACAGCAAGGAGGCCTTCACCGCGAAGTACGGCTTCGACTTCCCGCTGCTGGCCGACGTCGACAAGTCGGTCGCCGCCGCCTATGGCACGCTCGGCCCGATCGGCTTCCCTCGCCGGAGCGTGTTCATCGTCGATGCGCACGGCGTCATCCGCTACGCCCACAAGGCGATCGCCGGTCTGACGTACCGGCCGGTCAGCGAGCTCGTCGACGAGCTCCGCGCCCTCGACAGCTGAGTCCCGATTCGTCAACCGGCCGGCTCGGCGGCGCCGGCCGGGAGTCGGCCGTGACGGTGAAGCGTGCGCGAGATGGCTTGCTCGCGCACCCATCGCAGGAGCTCGACGCGGCCGTGCGCCGACGGCGGGGTGGTGTCGAACCACACACCGCGGGCCGTGAGCTGACGGAGGACGCCGTGCGGGTGATCGCCGAGCAGGCGGACGCGGTCGCCCGGCTCGACGGTGGCGAGGAACTCGTCGTCGGACTCGCTCGCAGCGGGCGACTCGACGAGCTCGACGCCCGTGATGTCGGCGGCGACGCGAAGGCGGGCGAGGTCGTCGTCGAACCCCTCGCCCCCGCGGACGACGACGCGGTCCACAGGGCGGTGGCGCAGCACGTTCGACTCCGATGCCAGGTGGCTCGGATCGTGATCGACGGTGAAGAAGGTCGTCCACGCGGCCAGGTAGGAGCGACGCACGGCGTCGAGCGGCCGGCGATCGCCCTCGTCGAGGCGCGCGAACTGGAGGACGTAGCTCGGTCCCCCGGCCTTGGCGCCCGGCCCGACCTGGGAACGCTTCCAGCCTCCGAACGGCTGGCGGCGCACGACCGCCCCGGTGATGTGGCGGTTCACGTAGGCATTTCCGACCTGCACCCGATCGAGCCACCGATCGATCTCGTCGGGGTCGAGCGAGTGGATCCCGCCCGTGAGCCCGAACTCGGAGGCGTTCTGGATCTCCAGCGCGTGATCGAGATCGTCGGCGCGCATCAGGCCGAGGACCGGGCCGAAGCACTCGGTCCGGTGGTACCAGGTACCGGGCAGTACGCCGGTGCGAACGCCCGGTCGCCACAGCCGACCGCTCTCGTCGAGCGGCCGGGGTTCGACGAGCCAGGCCTCACCGGGTTCGAGCGTCGTGAGGCCGCGTGCGAGCGGGCCGGCCGGCGGTTGGATGACCGGTCCGATCATCGCCGAGGGATCGCTCGGCCAAGCCACCCGCCAGCTCTCCACCACGTGGCGGAGACGCTGGTGGAACGCCGGGTCGTCGTACAGCGGCGCCTCGACGATGGCCAGGCTCGCTGCGGAGCATTTCTGGCCGGCGTGGCCGAACGCCGAGCGGACGAGGTCGGCGAGGGCGAGGTCGAGGTCGGCGGCGGCGGTGATCACGAGGGCGTTCTTGCCGCTCGTCTCCGCGAACAGGCGCAGGTCCGGGCGCCACGATAGGAACAGCTCGGCCGTCGCCAACGACCCGGTCAGGATGACCGTGTCGACGTGCGGGTGGGTCACGAGATGGCGCCCGATGGGTCCGTCCTCGCAGACGACCAGCTGGACCAGGTCGTGGGGGATGCCGGATCGGTGCAACTGTGCGACGAGCGTCGCGGCGACGCGGACCGCCTCCGGCGCCGGCTTCAGGATCGCCGCGTTGCCGGCTGCGAGCGCGGCGAACACGCCGCCGGCTGGGATCGCATACGGGAAGTTCCACGGTCCGATCACCGCCACGACGCCGCGTGCCGAGACCTCCAGCCCATCGTCGGCGAGCCCGTCGAGCAGATCGATCCCGGACCCCGAGTAGTAGGCACCGAAGTCGATCGCCTCGGACACCTCTGGGTCGGCCTCGCCGATCGTCTTGCCGGTCTCCGCCGCCATCGCAGCGATCGTCTCGGCGCGGCACCGGCGCATCTCGGCGGTGGCGGCGAGGATCACCGCCCGCCGTTGCGCGCCCGTCTGCTGGGACCATTCGGCGCCGGCGATGCGGGCGCGCTCGACCACCGCGTCGATGCTGGACTGTTCGGTGACGGGTTCGACGACGACCGCCGGCGGGCTCGCGCGCACCAGTCGGTCACGGGTCGCCGGGTCGGTGGGGTCGCTGTCCGGCTCGTTGGTGAACGCGTCGACCCGCTCCGGCGCCGGGCGGCGGCGGCGCTCCGTCGCGACGGCGTGGCGGCCGGCGACCGCGGCGCGGAAGCGGGCCTCCTGTTCGCGCCAGGCGGCTGAGTCGAGCTGGAGGTCGAACAGCGAACGCAGGAAGTTGGCCGGTTGGGTGTTCTCGTCGAGACGCCGGGTGAGATAGGCGATGCTCGCGTCGAGGTCGTCCCATCGCACCACGGGCGCGTAGAGCAGCAGGTCGCCGGCGAGCTCGCTCACGGCACGGGCCTGAGCCGGCGCCATCCCCTCCAGCATCTCGATCTCCAGCCGATCGGTGGCATCGAGGTGGCGGGCCAGACCGACCGCCCACGCGACGTCGAACAGATTGTGGCTCGCGACACCGACCCGGAGTGCCGGTGCCCACTCGTCGCGGAGCGCTGCTTCGAGCAGGCGCTTGAAGCTGGCGTCGACGGCGTCCTTGCGGGCGTACGGAGCCGGCGTCCAGCCGTGCACCTCGGCCTCGACGCGCTCCATCGCGAGGTTGGCGCCCTTCACGACGCGCACCTTGATCGCGCCGCCGGCCCGGTGGTGGCGTGCGGCAGCCCACGCGGCGAGGCGATCGAGGGCTGCGTGCGAATCGGGGAGGTAGGCCTGCAGGACGACGCCGGCGTGGATCGCTGCGAACTCGTCCTCGTCGAGCACCGTGGTGAACGCAGCGAGGGTCAGGTCGAGGTCTCGGTACTCCTCCATGTCGAGGTTGACGAACGTTCGCGGCGCCGCCGCCTCCGCGGCGCGGTACACGGTGCGAAGGCGCTCGCAGATGCGGGTCACCGAACGGTCGAACGCCCACGGGTCGAGGTTCGCGACCACCGCCGAGATCTTCAGCGAGACGTAGTCGACGTCGGGGCGGGTGATCCGGTCGACGATGTCGTCGAGTCGCGCATCGGCCTCCGCGTCGGAGAGGATCGCCTCGCCGAGCGGGTTGACGTTGAGCCGCACACCCTCTCGGCGACGGCGAGCGACGTAGCGCGAGAACGCCGGCTCGTCGGCGGGCAGGACGACGCCTTGCGTCTCGGCCGCGATCCGCCGGCGGACGAGCGGCATCACGAGCTGCGGGAATCGCGGCGCGACCGTCGCGCCGACGGCGAGCAGGGCCCGGTCGACCGGACCGAGCGCGTCGACCCGACGCTCGCGCACGATCGCGGCGAAACGGTGGGCGGCCTTCGCCGGATGGTCGATGCGCAGGACCTCGTCGGTGAGCGCGAACAGCAAGTGTCGGCCGGCGGGGTCGTCGACGAGCCGCCCGAGGCGCCGGCGCCGACGACGCTCGGCGCGCGTCTCGAGCTCGAGGCTTCGCTCGAGCAGGCGGCGGGCGACGGCGACCGCCTCGTCGGCGAGCACCTCGTCGGCACGGTCCATGCGCAGAGCATCGCGCGATCGCGCCGCAACCCGATCGCCGACGGGTTGCTCAGGACCGTCGACGATCTGCTGGAGTGGGGGCGTGCGCATCGACGTGATCGACCATCCGGGGGCGCCCGAGCCGGCGCTGCCGGCGTCGACCGTCGTGCTGGTGCGCGACGGCGACGCCGAGCTCGAGGTGCTGATGATCCAGCGCGGCGTCGACACCGTCTTCGGTGGGATGTGGGCCTTCCCGGGCGGTGTGATCGAACCGGCCGATGTCCCCGCCGGCTCCGAGCCCGACCCGTTGCCGGCAGCCCGCGCCGCCGCAGTGCGCGAGACCCGCGAGGAGACCGGGCTCGAGCTCGACGCGGCGTCCCTCGTTTGGTGGAGCCATTGGCTGCCGCCCATCGACTCGCTCTCCAGGAAGCGGTTCTCGACCTGGTTCTTCCTGGCGCCGGCTGCGGACCATCACGACGACCACCAGGTCGGTGTCGACGGGCGGGAGGTACACGACCACCGCTGGCTGCCTCCTGCCGTCGCCCTCGGCCTGCAAGAGCGCGGTGAGGTGTTGCTGGCGCCGCCCACCTACGTGACGCTCTCCCAGCTCGCGCGCTATGGCGACGTGGCGAGCGCGATCGCGGCGGCCGACCCCGCGCACTTCGCCACACAGGTGTTCTACGACGGCGGGGTCCGCCAGTGTCTGTGGTTCGGCGACGTCGGGTACGGCAGCGGTGACCCGAACGCCGACGGGCCGCGCCACCGACTCGTGATGGACGATGCGAGCGGGTGGCGGTACCTGAACACCGTCGGTGCGTCGTGAACGCCCTGGGCCCCTCGTGGATGCGCCGGCTCGTCTGACGCGCGCGACACTGTGCCGATGAGCTCGATCGCGCACCTGACCGCCGAGCAGCTCGACGCCGGCACGGCGCATGTGCTCGCCGGTCCGCGCGAGGCGGGCACGGTCGACATGATCGTCCGGCGCCCCGACGTCGACGAGCGCGAGGTGCTCGATCAGGGCGAGCTGATCGTCGGCGAGGGTCTCGCGGGTGACAACTACCTCGCTCGCGGTTCGAAGGGCGGGCCGGCCAACCCGGAGGCGCAGCTGAACCTCATGAGCACCCGGGCGATCGAGCTCGTCGCCGCCGGCGACCGCGACCGCTGGGCGCTCGCCGGTGACCAGTTCTTCGTCGACCTCGACCTCACCGTCGACAACCTGCCGGCCGGCACGCGCCTGCGCATCGGCACTGCGACGATCGAGGTGTCGCAGAAGCCACACACCGGGTGTGCGAAGTTCGGCGAGCGATTCGGGATCGAGGCGGCGCGGTGGGCGAACGAGGCGCGCGAGCAGCGCCGGCGCGGGCTCTGCGCGATGGTCGTCGAGGCCGGTACGGTGCGCACCGGTGACGCGATCACGGTCCTCCGCTGAGCGTGCGGTGACGGGTCGCTGCTAGACCCGCGCCCCATGGGGAACTGGAACTACGCCGACATCTGGGAGACCGTCGCCGAAGCGCTACCGGACGCGCCCGCGCTGATCCACGGTGATCGTCGCGTGAGCTGGCGCGAGATGGACGCCCGGGCCGACGGCGTGGCCCGCCACCTGCTCGACGCCGGGCTCGAACGCCAGCAGGCGGTCGCGCAGTACCTGTACAACGCGCCCGAGTACCTCGAGTCGATGGGCGCCGCGTTCAAGGCGGCGTTGGTGCCCGTGAACACGAACTACCGGTACACCGCCGACGAACTGCTGTACCTGTGGGACAACGCCGACGCGGGCGCGGTCGTGTTCCACGGGACGTTCGCGCCGACGATCGAGACCATCCGCGATCGCTTGCCCGAGGTGCGGACGTGGCTGTGGGTCGACGACGACGCCGGGCCGTGCCCGGATTGGGCCACGCCGTACGAGAGCGCGGCGGGGTCGGGCACGGGCCGGGTGGTGCCCGAGTGGGGTCGCAGCGGCGACGATCTCAACATGCTCTACACGGGCGGCACGACGGGCATGCCGAAGGGCGTGATGTGGCGGCAGGACGACCTGGTGATCAAGCTCAACGCGACGCTCGGCATACCGTTCCCGGAAGACGGCTCGGTCGCCGACCTGCAGGGCATCTTCAACGAGCCCAGGCCGCCGTTCCTGCCGGCGTGCCCGCTGATGCACGGCACCGGGAACTTCCCGAGCCTGTCGGCACTGTGCGGCGGTGGGAGCGTCGTCACGCTGGCCGGCCGTCACTTCGACGCGGGCGAGCTGCTCGACGCGATCGAGCGCGAGCGGGTCGGATCGATGTCGATCGTCGGTGATGCGTTCGGCAAGCCGATCCTGCGAGCGCTCGACGCCGAGCCGGAGCGCTGGGACATCTCGAGCCTCGTGGCGATCGTGTCGTCGGGCGTGATGTGGAGCCAGGAGACCAAGGCGGGGCTGCTGCGACACCACCCGAACATGATGCTGCTCGACGCGTTCTCGTCGTCGGAGGCGCTCGGGATGGGGTCGTCGGTGTCGGGCGGCGGGCAGGCGGTCGAGACCGCCAAGTTCGAGCTCAGCCCCGAGTCGATCGTGATCGACGATCTGAATCGGCCGATCGCACCGGGATCGGGAGAGATCGGGCGGCTGGCCGTCGGTGGTCGCCAGCCGATCGGGTACTACAAGGACCCCGAGAAGTCGGCGCGCACGTTCCTCGAGATCGACGGGCAGCGTTACTCGTGCCCCGGCGACTTCGCCACCATCGACGCCGACGGGAAGATCACGGTGCTCGGCCGGGGGTCGGTGTGCATCAACACGGGCGGCGAGAAGGTGTTCCCCGAGGAGGTCGAAGAGGCGCTCAAGCGGCATCCGGCGGTGCTCGACGCCGTGGTGGTCGGAGTGCCCGATGACAAATTCGGTGAGGCCGTGACCGGCGTGATCGAGGTCCGGGCAGGGGAGCAGGTCGACGAGGCCGAGGTCATCGCCCACGTCAAGCAGGGCCTCGCTGCGTACAAGGCGCCGAAGCGGATCGTCGTCGTCGACACGATCGGTCGGGCCCCGAACGGCAAGGTCGACTACAAGCGTCTCCGCGCCGAAGCGACCGAGTCGCTCGGCGTCGGCTGAAGCCGAAAATCGTTTGCATATTTGGCAAAATACGCAATGATAACCCCATGAGCGAGGACGTTCCGAACACCGTCATCTGCCAGTACCGGCCGCGCGCTGACGCCGTCCACGAGCTGCTCGACCTGATCAGGGAGCACCGGCAGACGTACACCGCGTTGGGATTGGCAACCGATCGACCGGAAGAGGTGTACGTCGGCGAGGACCAGGACGGCTCCGGTCCACTGGTCGTGGCCATCTTCCAATGGATCGACGCCGAGGCTCCCGATCGGGCGCACGAACACCCCAAGATCGCTGCGACCTGGGAGAAGATGGCGACGCTCGTCGAGGATCGTCCCATGGGACCGGGAATGGCGTTCCCGCACTTCGCGGTGAAGGAGACGCTCTGAGCGACCGGCCCCGCGGTCTGCGCGAGCTCGACGACCTCGAATCGGTCTTCGGGGCGCTCGCCAACGAGCACCGCCGCCACATCCTCGTCACGCTGCGGGCTCGCGGCGGCGCGATGACCGCGGGCGAGCTGGCCGATCGGTTCAGCCACTCGTGGTCGACGACCACGCGCCATCTGCAGCGGCTGGAGGCCGCCGGCTTGATCCGGGTCGAGAAGGTCGGGCGCGAGCGCCGCTACTCGCTCGACGTCGATCGGCTCCGGAGGGTGACCGCCATCTTCCTCGACGAGTTCGATCGCTAGCACTCAGTCTCGCTGGTCGGGCCGAGCTCGTCCGTCCAGGGCGGGTCGCCGTTCAGGTCATCGGGTTCGCGCCGTCATCACCCCGTCGCCCAGGACTGCAGCGCGGAACCGCCTGCGTCGTACGCCGTCAACTTGCCGGACCGATTCGTGTCAGATCGTGACAGCGCCGCTGCAGCGTCGCCGCTACGGTCGATCCGGATGGAGCTCGAACGTGGCTTCGAGATCGAATTCCCGGCGGTGTTCGTGCCGTGGGGTGCGTCCGAGGACGAGCTCGTCTCGCTGCTCCCACGCTCGCCACGTCGAGTCACTGACGGATACCACACGTTCGACTGCACGGCGCTGTCCGGGATGGTGCTCACCGTCGGGTTCCACTTCGACCCGCGTCGCGACGGCACGCTGCGCGAGCTCGGGTTGTTCCGGGTCGACCCTGCCCCGCTCAGCGCGTCGTTTGCGACGTTCCAGCGTCACCTGGAAGCCACGTTCGGGCCGCCGCACGCCTCGGCGCGGAAGCCGAACTGGTACCCGAGCCACGAATGGTCCTTCGGCGACGTACGCATCCGCCACTACGCCCAGCTCCGTTTCGTCCAGGAGGACCATGTCCGCATCGAGCTCGTGGGCCGTGCTCACGGTGGAAACGCCGCGCACTGACCCCGGAGGGTCACGGCGCTGCGGCGTACTTCGACTCGGGCGTCGGTGAGATCTTCTCGTGGAGCCGCACCGGCTGCTTCGCCCGGCGGCGCCGCGCCCCGATGTTGAGCGCCTCGACGAACACCGAGAACGCCATCGCGAAGTAGATGTAGCCCTTGGGGATCTTCTCATGGAAGCCCTCGGCGATCAGCGTCACCCCGATGAGCAGCAAGAAGGCGAGCGCCAGCATCTTGACCGACGGGTGTCGGTTCACGAACTGGTAGATCGCCTTCGACGCCACCAGCATCACGCCGACGGCTGACATGACCGCGATCACCATCACGGCGACGTACTCGGTCATGCCCACGGCGGTGATCACCGAGTCGATGGAGAACACGAGGTCGAGGATCATCACCTGGCCGATGACGGCTGCGAAGGTGGGGGCGATCTTGGCCTCGAGGTGCTCGTCCTCGCCCTCGAGCTTGTGGTGGATCTCCTTGGTGGCCTTGTAGATCAGGAACAACCCGCCGGCGAGCAGGATCAGGTCCTTGCCGCTCAGGTCGCGGTCGAACACCGAGAACAAGCCCTCCTCGAGGGTGACGACCCATCCGACGGCGAACAGCAGCAGCACGCGCATGCCGCCGGCCGCCAGGATGCCGGTCCGGCGCGCCTTGTCCTGTTGCTCCTCGGGCAGCTTGCCGGCGAGGATCGAGATGAACACGACATTGTCCACGCCGAGCACGATCTCGAGCGTCAAGAGCGCGACGAGGGCGCTCCACGCGGCGGGGTCGGAGACGAAATCCATGGTCAGAACCTACGGCAGCCGTACCCGGTCCCTCGTTTGCCCAATCGTCCGGGGCGGTCAGTGCGCCGGGGCGAGCTGCGCGACGACGTCGGTGACCGGGACGTCCGTCCGCTCACCCGAGCGACGGTCCTTGACTTCGACCATGCTCTTCGACTCGTCGGCGTCGATGCCGCGGCCACAGACGACGATCGTCGGGACGCCGATCAGCTCGGCGTCCTTGAAGCGCACGCCGGGGGAGACACCCTCGCGGTCGTCGAACAGGACGCGCAGGCCAGCGGCTTCCATCTCCGACGCGAGCCGTTCGGCGGCCGGCCGCTGCGGACCGCCCTCCTTGCCGGCGATCACCAGGTGCACGTCGGCCGGCGCGACCTCCCGCGGCCAGACCAGACCGAGCTCGTCGTGGTTCGTCTCGGCCAGCGCCGCCACCGCACGCGACACGCCGATCCCGTACGAGCCCATCGTCACCGTCACCTGCTTGCCGCTCTCGTCCTGCACCTTGAGGTCGAGCGCCTCGGCGTACTTCCGCCCGAGCTGGAAGATGTGGCCCATCTCGATGCCGCGGGCGATCTCGAGCTCCGCACCGCAGTCCGGGCACGGGTCGCCGCCTCGCACCTCGGCCGCCTCGATCGTGCCGTCGGCGGTGAAGTCGCGGCCGGAGGTCAGGTCGACCACGTGGCGGCCGTCCTCGTTGGCGCCGGTCACCCAGCGGGTGCCCTCGACGATGCGGGGGTCGACGAGGAACCTGATGCCCGACGTGCCCTCGCTCCCGAGCGTGCCCGGGCCGATGTAGCCCTTCACGAGCGTCGGGTGCTTCGCGAAGTCGGCCTCCTCGAACGGGCTGACCTCGGCGGGGGAGACCTGTGCCTCCAGCCGCTTCATGTCGACCTCGCGATCGCCGGGCACGCCGATCGCCAGCGGCTCGACCGTTCCGTCGGGGTGGCGCAGCTTCACCACGACGTTCTTCAACGTGTCGGCCGCGGTCCACGAACCGCCTCCGTGGCGAGCGACGCCGTGGGCGTTCAGGTGGTCGACCAAGGTCTGGATCGTGGGCGTGTCCGGCGTGTCGTGCACCACCGCCGGGGGCTGTCCGTCGAGCGGCTCTGCCGCCGGAACCGGCACGGAGACGGCCTCGGTGTTGGCGGCGAAGTCGCACGACGTGCAGCGCACATACGTGTCCTCGCCGACGTCGAGCGGCGTCAGGAACTCCTCGGACGCCGACCCGCCCATCGCTCCCGACATCGCCGAGACGATCACCGTCGGCAGCCCCAGCCGCTCGAACGTGCGGATGTACGCCTCGCGGTGGCGGTCGTACGAGCGCTGGAGGCCGTCGTCGTCGACGTCGAAGCTGTAGGAGTCCTTCATCACGAACTCGCGGCCCCGCAACAATCCGGCGCGCGGGCGCGCCTCGTCGCGGTATTTCGTCTGGATCTGGTAGATGCACAAGGGGAGGTCCTTGTACGAGCCGTACAGGCTCTTGACGAGCAGGGTGAACATCTCCTCATGGGTGGGCGCCAGCAACATGTCGGCGCCGTGCCGGTCCTGCAGGCGGAACAGGTTGTCGCCGTAGTCGACCCAGCGACCGGTCGCCTCGTAGGGCTCCTTCGGCAGCAGGGCAGGGAAGTGGACCTCCTGGAAGCCGGCAGCGTCCATCTCCTCGCGGATGATCCGCTCGACGTTGCGGAACACGATCCATCCGAGCGGCAGCCACGTGAACCCGCCCGGCGCCGCCCGTCGGATGTACCCGGCGCGGACGAGCAGCCGATGCGACGGCACCTCGGCGTCGTTGGGATCGTCGCGCAGGGTCCGCAGGAACAGGGTCGACATCCGGAGCACGCAGCGACGATACCGGAGCTGCGCCGCCGCGCCCGGGTGGTGTCGGCGTCAGCCGCCGCTCATGAAGTCGCTCACGTCGGGGCGGTCGAGGAACTCCATCTGCTCCGGCGTGCACGTCATGATCACCGAACCGAGACTCGAGAACTTCATGAGTTGATCGACCGGGATCTCGGTGAACGAGTCGTACTCGGCCATCCACTCCTCGAGCGTCGCGATCGCGTCGTCGCAGCTCTCGAAGGAGTCGCCGCCGGATCCTCCCGATCCGCCGGGCGTGACGGCCGACCGCATGCTGTCGAGGAACTGGAAGAACGGAACGGTGTCGGGGGCGACGTCGTCGGCGAACTCGATGAGCAGTGCGAAGCCGTCGTCGTCCCCGGTGAACGCGAGGTCGCCGCAGGCGGCCTCGGTGGCCTCGGTGTCGAATTCCCCGGCTCGCGCTTCGAACTCGGCACCGATCGCCTCGAAATCGGCCAGCGTCGCAGACGACCAATCCACCGGCTCCACGATCGGCTCGATGTCGCGGAGGAAGTCGGCCATCAGATCCTTGCAACGGTCCGGGATGTCGTCGAGCGAATCGATCTGACGGGATCCGTCGCCCTCGGCGGACTCGTCCGAGTCGTCCGGCTCGTCCGGTTCGCTCGCCTCGGTGGTCTCGCTCGCCTCGGGCAGCGCCGCTGCGCCGTCGTCGGCGTCGTCGTCCCCTCCGCACGCCATCAGGCCCAGCGTGACCGCCACCATTGCCGCCGCACGTCGCATCACATCGACTCCTCGCTCGTCCTGTCGCCGACGCTAGCCGCGTTGGTGGCGCCGACCCGGCGAATTCGCCCGGTTCCCTCCGGCGGCGCCTTCCCGGCGAAGCGCCCCGATCACGGCTATACTCGACCCTCGCTAATTGATTGAGTGATCGATCAAGGCGTGGGCCGGAGCCCACGCCTTGTTTGGTGAAAGGAGGCGAATTCGATGGCAGGCAGCACCGGCGACACCCCCGTGGTGGCACGTGTGCGCGAGCTCGTGGCACCGATCGCCTCCGACCTCCAGCTCGACCTCTACGACGTCGAGCAGCGGGGCGGCACGATGCGTGTCACGCTCGACACCCCGGCCGGCTCCGAGGGCAGCGTCGACCTCGACCAGCTCGCGCTGGCGACCCGATTGATCTCCCGCGAGCTCGACCACCAGGATCCGATTCCCGGCAAATACACCCTCGAGGTCACCAGTCCGGGCGTCGAGCGGAGCCTGCGCACGCCGGCCCACTTCCAGCGCGAGATCGGCAAGACGGTCAGCGTCCGTCTGGCGAACGTCGAGTCCGACGAGCGTCGGATCGAGGGAGTGCTCGTCGCGGCCGACGACCGCACCGCCACCATCCGAACGGCTGATGGCGACGAGTCCGCCGAGCGCACGGTCGACCTCGACTCGATCGACCGAGCCCGCACCGTGTTCGTGTGGGGCCCCAGGCCCAAGCCGGGCGGCAAGGGCGCCAAGAACACGAAGAAGTCGAAGAAGTCCACGAACTCAGAGTCGCAGCAGTCCCAGAAGGAGCCGACGTGAGCAATCTCGACATGAGCGAAGCGATCCGCATGCTCGCCCAGGAGAAGGGCATGTCCGAGGACGACCTCCTCCATGTCCTCGTCGACGCCCTCGCGAGCGCCTACAAGCGTCGGCCGGGCGCCGCCGACGAGGTCGTCGTCGAGGTCAACCCGACCTCGATGGAGTTCACGTTCACGGCCTACGACCTCGACGAGGACGGCAGCTGGGTCAACGAGCGCGACGACACCCCCAAGAAGGAAGAGCTCGGCCGTATCGCCGCTCAGACGTTCCGGCAGGTGATGAGTCAGCGCATCCGCGAGGTCGAGCGCGACCGCAAGTTCGAGGAGTACGCCAACCGCGAGGGCGACATCGTCACCGGGATCATCCAGCAGACCGACACGCGCTACACCCTGCTCGACCTCGGCCGCGTCGAGGCGCTGCTCCCGCAGGCCGAGCAGGTGCCCTACGAGCGCCCCAACCCCGGCGACCGTTCCAAGGCGTACATCGTCGAGGTCCGCAAGACCGCCAAGGGTCCCCAGATCGTCGTCTCGCGCACTCACCCGGGTCTCATCAAGCGCCTGTTCGAGCTCGAAGTGCCCGAGATCGCCGACGGCATCGTCGAGATCAAGGCCTGCGCTCGTGAACC
>JBFHJC010000062.1:0-15485 GCA_041596155.1 Ilumatobacter sp.
ACCGACTTCCTGCTCCACGACCTGCCGCGGCTCCGCGACCTGCTCGCACGCGACGTCGTTGCCAACACCATCGGCAGTGCTGAGCTCGGTGCCGTTCGCGTACTCGTCCAGGCCGGGACGCTTGTCGGCTCCGTCGCGCTCTACGCCGCCGAGTCGGGCGATGACGTCGTCGTGCTCGGCGTCGAAATCGACGTCGGCGATCCGCCTCAGTCGGGCTGAGAGGATTTGAACCTCCGACCCCTTGTCCCCCAGACAAGTGCGCTAACCAAACTGCGCCACAGCCCGTACACGAGTCGACCGGAGTCGCTCGCTATGTGCAACGCGATGCTATCGAGCCGCTCGGCGATCGCAGCGAGCGATCAGACGAAGATGTCGACGAAGCGCCAGCCGAGATAGAGCACCAGGGCGACCACCAGGAGCTTGAAGTGCCACGGCGTCGTCTCGTCGGCGGCGACGACGTCGGACCGCGCCTCGACCGGCGACTCGGTTTCCGACACCGGGCGGCCGCACGTGGGGCAGGTGCCGTCGGCCTGCATCGCCGTCGGCGTCAGGTACTTCGAGCACTCCTGGCACCAGGGCATCAGTCGGACTTCTTCCGGATCCGCAGCTTGATCGGCGTGGCACCGAAGCCGAACGCCTCCTTGATCCGCCGCTCGAGATACCGCACGTGGTGCTGGGGGAGCTCGCGGTTGACGAACAGCGTGAACGTCGGTGGGTCGGTCGCGCCCTGCACGGCGTAGAGCACCTTCGCTCCCCCGCCGGCCGGCGACTGCTGCTGCGCCTCGGCGATGATCCGGTTGACGTCGCGGGTCGGCACGCGGCGGTGGTACTGCTCGATCGCCTCCTGCAGGCGCGGCCGCAGGCGGTGGACGTTCTTGCCCGTGAGCGCCGAGATCTTGATGACCGGGGCGTCACCGATGAACGCCAACTTGCGGTGCAGCTCGACCTCGATCTCGGTCCGGCGCTCGGCGTCGTCGACGAGCTCCCACTTGTTGAGCAGCACCACGATCGGGCAGCCTGCCGCGTCGACGCGCTCGGCGAGGCGCTGGTCCTGGCTCGTGACGCCCTCGGTGGCATCGATGACCAGCAGGGCGATGTCGGCGTCGTCGATCGCCCGGAGCGCTCGCACGAGCGAGTAGTACTCGGCCGAATCGTCGATCCGGCTGCGGCGCCGCATGCCCGCCGTGTCGACGAACACGATCGGGCCGTCCTCGGTCTCGACGAGGGTGTCGATCGCGTCGCGCGTCGTGCCGGGCATGTCGTGCACCACCGCGCGATCGCTGCCGACCAACCGGTTGTAGAGCGTGCTCTTGCCCACGTTCGGCCGTCCGACGATCGCCACCCGTGGCGGTTCGTTCGAATCGGGCTTCCACACCTCGCCGTCGCCGTCGATGGCGGGTCGCTCCGCGAGCTCGTCGACGACCGCCTTGTCGCCGAGCCGTTCGAGCACGACGTCGAGCAGGTCGCCCGCCCGCCGGCCGTGCAGCGCGCTCACGGGCACCGCCTCGCCCAGGCCGAGGGCCAGGAACTGCCAGACGTCGTCCTCGCGGCGGTTGTTGTCGGCCTTGTTGGCGACGACGAGGACGTCGTGTCCGCCACGGCGGAGCCAGTCGGCCACGGCCTCGTCGTCCTCCACCACCCCCACGCTGGCGTCGACCAGGAACAGCACCAGGTCGGCCTCGGCGACCGCCGCCTCGACCTGCCGACTGACCTTCTCGTCGAGGTCGCCTCCGCGGGGCATCCACCCGCCGGTGTCGATCAGGCGGAAGCGGCGTCCGAGCCACTCGGCTTCGAGCACCTTGCGGTCGCGCGTCACTCCGGGGCGGTCCTCGACGATCGCCGCTTGCTCGCCGAGCACGCGGTTGAAGAGGGTGCTCTTGCCCACGTTCGGGCGACCCACCACGACGACCGTGGGCAGCTCACGCTCCGCGCGGGCATCAGCCGGCTCGGTCGAGTCGGTGGTCAGCGGTTCGGTCACGTCACTCATGCCGCCCGCTCCAGGGCTTCTCGCAAGGCGATGCCATCAGTGGGCACGACCTCGACCGTGCGCGGCAGGTCGGCGACTGTCGTGCCGTCGAGGAACCGGCCGTCGTCCGACAGGCACACGTCGGGCAGCAGGTACCGGTGCCCCTCCGGCTCGGACGTCAGCACACGGGCCAGATCGTCCCCGGTCATCAGCCCGGTCACGCCGGTGTTGCCGCCGAAGAACTCGTTGGCGACGGGCACCACTCGGACGTCGTCGCGGCCGAGCCGCTCGACCAGCGGACGGATCACCGGTGCGCCGAGGGTGCCGGTGAGGACCGCGATCGGCGCCCCGGCCCGCCGGGTCCGGCCCAACGAGACGGCGACGGCACCAGCCATCTCGGCCCGGGCGCCCGAGCGCAGACCGGTGTACGCCGCGGGGTTGCTCGGCAGATCGACCGCGGCGAAGAAGCCACTGCGCACGCCGGTCGCCTCGGCGGCCCGGCCCTCGAACTCGGCCTCGAACGTACGCGCCATCCCGATCCCGTCCTCGTGCATCGGGAACCCCTCGTACTGCTCGGCGGGCGGGAACGCGCGGTCGGCCATCAGGTAGTACTCGTCGGCGGCGAACACCATGCGCCGGCCCAACACGTCGGCGAACACGCCCTGCCACCGCTCGATGGTGTCGACGACGGCGATCGCCTCCTCGCTCGTGTGGAGCCGCATGGCGGCCTCGGTGTTGAACCGCGACAGGCCGAGCGGCACCACCGCCACCGACGACAGCTCCGGGAAACGGTCGAGCACCCCGGCCAGCGTGTCGTCGAGCACGACACCGTCGTTGATGCCCGGGCACACGACGATCTGGCCGCGGACCTCGATGCCGTGGTCGAGCAGCGCACGGAGCCAGCGCAGGCTCATGCCGCCGCGCCGGTTGCGAAGCATCCGGTTGCGGACGTCGTGGTCGGTCGCGTGGATCGACACGTGCAGCGGCGAGAGTCGCTCGGTGATCACCCGTTCGAGGTCGGCCTCGGTGAAACGGGTCAGCGTGGTGAAGTTCCCGTACAGGAAGCTCAAGCGGTAGTCGTCGTCTTTCAGGTACAGGCTGCGTCGCATCCCCTTGGGCAGCTGGTAGATGAAGCAGAACTCGCAGTGGTTGTCGCACGTGCGGACCCGGTCGAACACGGCCGACTGCACCTCGACGCCGAGCGGCTCGCCGGCCCGCTTCTCGACGACGACGTCCAGCACGTGGCCCTGACGGACGACGTCGAGCGCAGGGTCGGCCTCGTCGGTGAGGATCTTCCACTCGATGACGTCGCGCGGCACCTGGCCGTCGACGCGCGCGATCTCGTCACCGGGGCGGAGCCCGGCGCGAGCGGCCGGCGAACCGGGCGCGACGGCGACGACGAGGGGTGCGGACATGGCTCGAACAGGCTACCGACGGGTGCGCCGCTCCTCGCCGGGACGGGCGATACCCTGACGCCGGACATGAACGTCGACCGAGTCCTGCTCGCCGAGCCCCGCGGCTTCTGCGCCGGCGTCGAGATGGCCATCAAGGCCCTCGCATGGATGGTCCGGGCGTTCCCGGCACCGGTGTACTGCTACCACGAGATCGTCCACAACAAGGCGGTCGTCGCGCGGTT
Organism: Ilumatobacter sp.; assembly: GCA_041596155.1. Classification (GTDB taxonomy): domain Bacteria; phylum Actinomycetota; class Acidimicrobiia; order Acidimicrobiales; family Ilumatobacteraceae; genus Ilumatobacter. The sequence goes on from JBFHJC010000062.1 coordinate 3,603, forward strand.
CGAACGCCAGGGCGTCGTGTTCGTCGACGACATCGCCGAGGTGCCGCCCGGCAACCCGATCATGCTGTCGGCACACGGGTCGGCGCCCGAGGTCGTCGACGCAGCCGCCGAGCGCGGCAGCTTCATGGTCGACTCGGTCTGCCCGCTCGTCACCAAGGTCCACCACGAGGTCAGGGTCCGCTCCGGCAAGGGCTACCGGATCGTCTACGTCGGCCACGCGGGCCACGAGGAGGCGGTCGGCACGATGGCCGTCGCGCCCGACTCGATCAGCCGCGTCGAGTCCACCGAGGAGGTCGACGCCCTACCGGAGTTCGCCGAGCCGGTCGCGCTGCTCGCCCAGACGACCCTCTCGCACCGTGACTGGGAGGGCGTCGCCGTCCGCGTGCGCGAGCGCTTCCCCGACGTCTGGACACCCGGACGTAGCGACCTCTGCTTCGCCACCACGAACCGGCAGGCGTCGCTCTTGGCGATGGTCGATCGCTGCGACGCCGTCGTCGTCATCGGGTCGGCCAACTCGTCGAACACCAAGGCGCTCGAGAAGCTGGCCGTCGAGGCGGGCTGCCGGCGGGTGCACCGGATCAACAGCGCCGACGACGTGCCCGATCTGTCCGGTGTCGTGGGAGTGACCGCCGGCGCGTCCGCCCCCGAGGAGCTCGTCGAAGCGGTCATCGGACGCCTGGCGCCGCAACACGGTGTCGAGGTCGTGTCGATCACCGACGAGGACGAGTACTTCCCGCCACCGCGCGCCATCCGTGACCTGCAGGCGTCGATCGAGCTGGCGAGCACGGCCATGCTCGGCGGTTCGCTGCTCACGCGGCCGGACGTCGACGACCGGAACCTCCCCGCGAGCGAGGTGCTCGCGGCCCTCGCGAGCTAGAACCTGACCGTGCTCGAACCGTCGGCGGCGACGCTGCGCCTCTTCATCCACGTGCTGTCCGCTTCGGTCTGGGTCGGCGGCCAGCTGGTTTTGACCGGCATCGTCCCGTCCCTGCGCCGGGCCCATCCGGAGGCGACCAAGACCGTCGCCAACGCCTTCGCGCGCGTGGCCTGGCCCGCCTTCGCGCTCGCCGTCGCCACCGGCGTCTGGAACCTCGTCGAGATCGACGTGACCGACACGACCACGACCTACCAGGTCACGGTGCTCGTGAAGGTGCTCGTCGTCGCGGCATCCGGTGCGGCGGCCGCGATCCACCAGATCGGGCAGAGCACGGCGGCCAAGGCCGTCGGCGGCGCGATCGGGCTGCTGGCCGCCCTCGCCGCGATGTTCACCGGCTACCTGCTCACCACCGGAACGTAACGAAAGGTGCCAGGCACCTTTCGTTACACGTCAGTTGCGCGGGACTTGGCTCCAGGGGACGTCGCGGTCGACCCGTACGTCGCCGGGCAGTCCGAGCACGCGCTCGCCGAGGATGTTCTGCATGACCTCGGTCGTGCCGCCCTCGATCGAGTTCGCCCGCGACCGCAGGAAACGCTGCTGGCGGCTGGCACCGCCGGCCGCCGTCTCGGGTCGGCGCATCTCGTAGCTGCCGTACAGCATCCCGTCGGCACCCATCAGGTTGATCATGGCCTCGTAGATCGCCTTGTTGAGGTTGGCCGACTCCATCTTGCCGATCGAACCCTCCGGCCCCGGGTCGCCCATGCGCCGATTCTGGTTGGCCCGGATGTTCGTGAGCCGGTGCACCTCGGCCCGGATCCACAACGTCATCACTCGATCGAGCGTCGCCGCGTCCTTGCGGTCGTCGGACAGTTCGTCCCACACGCCGACCAGGTCGGCGATCGCTCCCGAACCTCGTTCCGGGATGCCGCCACCGATCGATGTCCGCTCGTTCATGAGCGTGGTCAGCGACACCCGCCACCCGTCGCCGGGGCTGCCGAGCATCTCGTCGTGGGGAATGCGCGTGTCGGTGAAGTACACCTCGTTGAACTCGGCCTCGCCGGTCATCTGGCGCAGCGGGCGGACCTCGACGGTCGGCGCCTGCATGTCGACGACGAAGGCGGTCAACCCGGCGTGCTTGACCGCCTCGGCGTCGGTGCGGACCACGAGCAGCCCCCACTTCGAGAGATGGGCGAGCGTCGTCCACACCTTCTGGCCGTTGACGACCCACTCGTCGCCGTCGCGAACGCCCCGTGACGACAGCCCGGCGAAGTCGGAGCCCGAGCCCGGCTCGGAGAACAGCTGACACCAGATGTCCTCGCACGTGAAGAGCGGACGTAGGTAGCGACGCTTCTGATCGTCGCTCCCCCACACGTGCACCGTCGGGCCGCACATGCCGTACCCGATCGGGTTCCGCGCCATGCAGAACGGACCACCCGCTGCACGCACCTTCTCGTTCACGATGCGCTGGAGCTTCGGGCTCAGCCCGAGCCCACCGAACCCCTCGTCGAAGTGGACCCACGCCAACCCGAGGTCGTACTGGGCACCGAGGAACTCCTGCGCGCTCGTGGTCGCCGGAGGGTGCGACTCGATCAAGTGCTCGACGAGGTCGGTCACGCGCTGTTCGTCCGCGGACAGCGAGGGGGCGTCGGTGAGGGTCATGCGGTCACGGTAACCCTGCGGGGTGGCGGCGCCCGAAGCCGTCGGGCTGGCACACTCGCGACGTGCCGGTCCGCTCGTTCACCGCCCTCGTGATCGGCGCGATCGCGCTCGCGGCCTGCACCCCGGACGACTCGCCGCCCGACGACCCCGTCGACATCGCCGCCGACCCGATCCCCAGCGTGACGATCCCGCCGGCCCGGCTCACGCCGTTCTGCCAGGCGATGATCGATCTCACCGACCGCCTCGAGTCCGACCCCCCGGACGATTCGAGGGCGCTCATCATCGAGACCTACGAGGACATCGCGGACCAGGTACCCGCCACGATCGAGGCCGAGTTCGCCGCCGTGCTCGCCCGTCTCCGCGGCGAGGACCCACCGGCGTCCGGCGACACCGAGGTCGCCGACCTCGAAACGACCGTGCCGCCCCCGGCGACCGACGAAGCCGGCGAGATCGTCGAGGGCGACGACTTCTTCGAGGAGGGCTACTCCCCGGACGAGGACCCGGCGCTGCGCGTCAACGCGTACGTGGAGTTCACCTGTCGCGACAGCGTCAACAATCCCGGGCCGCCACCGACGCAACCGTTGGAGGACGTCGTGTTGGAGGACGAGCAGCCGGAGAGCGAAACGCCGGAGAGCTGACCGAGCGTCAGCTCCAGCTGGAGCCGGGTCGGTTGGATGTTCGTGGCTTCACGACCAGGCCTCCCCCGACCGCGACAGACCGGACCAGGACGCACCCGACCAGGACGGACCCGACCAGGACCCACCCGACCAGGACGCACCCGACCAGGACGCACCCGACCAGGACGCTCCGGACCACGACGCTCCGGACCACGACGCACCCGACCACGATGCGCCGCTCCAGGTGCCGCCCGACCACGACGCACCGGTGGGTGTGGCGAACCCGTCGACGCGCGCGGGATCGCCGGCGCGAACTGCTGCGCCGGAGCGATGTGGGCCTTCCTGACCTGACCGACCGAGTTCTTCGCCCGGAGCCGCCCGCTCCCGTCGATGAAGCCGGTCCGATCGATGTCGGCCGCCTGCCACTCGAACAGCTACTTGACGTCACGGTGTCGCTCGGCGACCAGGGGTGGCGGCCGGGTCGTCGGGCGAACGGTGTCAGTTGAGCACTCGTCGCGTGCGCACTGCGTCGCGCTCCTCGGCTTCGAACTCGGGGAACAGCTGGCGGGCGGCCATCACCAGCGCGAGCTGGACCGCGTCGCCTCGGCGCTCGGCGAAGCGCTTCAGGTTGTTGAGGATGCGGGCGACGATCTCCCGGTCCGTGACCGGATCGAGATAGCGATCGGACCAGCGGTCGACCCCGACCCCGACCAGGATCTCGCGCACGTCGCCGCCGCCGAGCCCGAATCTCTGGTTGAACGGATCGGCCAGCCATTCGCGGTCGTTGGGATCACCGACGAGGAAGTGGCCCGGGGTCCCCACCCCGACGAGCTCGACGCCGATCCGGCGTCCGACCTCGATCGCGACGACCGCCAGCGTGATGGGGATGCCGCGTCGCGACGCGACGACCCGGTCGAGACACGAGGTCCACCAGTGCTCGTAGTGGTCCCGCTCGCCGTCGAACCCGGCCTCGCCGAGGAACCGGACCACGCCGTCGCGCGTCGGGCTCGGGCAGGCGGCCGCCAGCTCGTCGAGCGCCACCATCGTGTCGAGCGGATCGAGTCGCGGTTGGAGCACCGCCGACACCGCCAGCGTCAGCTCGTCGAGAGCGGCGTCGGGTGCGGCGAGCGCCTGGGCGAGCGGCCGCAGCCGAGCGTCGAGTTCGCTGCTCGGGTCCATGGATCGACCGTACCGTCGGCTACCGTCCGCGCCCATGTTCCCCGGCGCACACCTCGACACGCGCGGCGACGAGCCCGCCGTCATCATGGCTGAGACGGGTCACGCCATGACGTTCCGCGAGCTCGACGCGGCCGCGAACCGGCTCAGTCGTCTGTTCCGGTCGGCCGGCCTGCAACCGGGCGATCACGTCGCGCTCTGCCTCGAGAACCATCCGCGCTACCTCGAGATCACCTGGGGGTGCGAGTACGCCGGACTCATCTACACCGCTGCGTCGTCCCGGCTCACGACCGAGGAGCTCGAGTACATCGTCGACGACTGCGGCGCCCGGGCCTTCATCACCTCCGAGTACAAGTCGGCGCAGGCCGCCCAGCTCGACATCGCGAACGTCGAGCTCAAGCTCATGCTCGACGCCACGATCGACGGCTACGACAGCTACGAGTCGGCCGTCGCCGCCCAGTCCGGCGAGCCGCTGGAGGGCCGCGTCGCCGGCGCCGACATGCTCTACTCGTCGGGCACCACCGGCCGTCCGAAGGGCGTCATGCAGGCCTTCGAGGCCCAGCCCCTCGAAACCCGCGTCACCGGCGTCGCCGGCATGCTGGGCCTGCTCTTCGGCGTCGACGCCACCAAGACCTACCTCTCCCCGGCGCCGCTGTACCACGCCGCGCCGCTGCGGTTCTGCATGGCGGCCCTGTCGATCGGTGCCACGGTCGTGGTGATGGAGCGCTTCGACGCCGAGGCCTATCTGCAGTACGTCGAGCAGTACCAGGTGACCCACAGCCAGGTCGTGCCGACGATGTTCGTGCGGATGCTCAAGCTGCCCGAGGACGTGCGCGCCAGCTACGACGTCTCGTCGCTCGAATGCGTCGTGCACGCCGCCGCGCCGTGCCCGGTCCCCGTCAAGAGGCAGATCATCGACTGGTGGGGCCCGGTCTTGCACGAGTACTACGCCGGCACGGAGGGCAACGGGTTCGTGTACTGCAACAGCGAGATGTGGCTGGCCCACGAGGGAACCGTCGGCACCCCGATCAACTGCGTCGTGCACATCGTCGGCGAGGACGGCGAGGACGTCCCGACCGGCGAGTCCGGCACGATCTACTTCGAAGGCGGCGGCCAGTTCGAGTACCACAACGACCCCGAGAAGACCGCTGGATCCCGCCACCCGAAGGGCTGGTCGACGCTCGGCGACGTCGGGTACCTCGACGACGACAACTTCCTCTACCTCACCGACCGGAAGGCGTACATGATCATCACGGGCGGCGTGAACGTGTACCCGCAGGAGGCCGAGAACGTCCTCACGATGCATCCGGACGTCGTCGACGTCGCGGTGTTCGGCGTTCCGAACGACGACTTCGGCGAGGAGGTCAAGGCGGTGGTGCAACCCAAGGTCATGCCCGTCGACGAGGACGCATCGCACCAGCTCGCCGGACGTCTGATCCACTACTGCCGCGAGCACCTCGCCGACGTGAAGTGCCCGCGGTCGATCGACTTCCGCGAGGAGCTGCCCCGTCACCCGACCGGCAAGCTCTACAAGCGGCTGCTGAAGGACGAGTACTGGAAGGCTGCCGGCCGCAACATCTGAGCGACGGCCACCGATGCACCCCTTCCTCGACTGGCCGGGACCGATCGCGTTCGCCCACCGCGGAGGCACGAGCGAGCATCCCGAGAACTCGCTGGCGGCGTTCCGACACGCGGTCGACCTCGGCTACACGTACCTCGAGACCGATGTGCATGCGACCACCGACGGGGTCCTGGTCGCGTTCCACGACGACGACCTGGCGCGCACGTGCGGCCGCGCCGGCCACATCGCCGCGCTCCCCTGGTCGGAGGTGTCACGGGCGCGCATCGACGGAAGCGAGCCGATCCCGCTGTTCGACGAGCTGATCGAGGCGTTCCCGGACGCCAGGGTCAACATCGACTGCAAGGCCGACTCGGCGGTCGACGCGCTCGTGGCCGCGATCCGCCGGCACGACTGCCTCGACCGCATCTGCATCGGTGGCTTCAGCGACGTCCGGCTTCGCCGGCTCCGCCGCGAGCTCGGCGACGGTCTGTGCTCGTCGTTCGGTCCGGTCCAGACGGCAGCGTGGCGGTTCGGGCTGCCGGTGCCGTGGGGCGGCCAGGCGGCCCAGGTGCCGGTCTCGCAGGGTCGCCTGACGATCGTGACCGAGCGTACGGTGGACCGGGCCCATGCCCGCGGCTACCACGTGCACGTGTGGACGATCGACGACGCCGACGAGATGCGCCGCCTGCTCGACGTGGGCGTCGACGGCCTCATGACCGACCAGCCCGCCGTCCTCAAGCGGGTGCTCGAGGATCGCAACCAGTGGTTCGCGTGAAGCGGCGTGTCCGGCACCTTGCCCCACGCGTCACGTGATCTCGCCGATGTGGACGAGCGCATCGCCGCGGTTCAGGAGCGGCGCTTCGGTGCGACCGATCACCATGCCGGTCCGATTCGCCTTCACGAGCGTGAGGCGCCTGCCGAACGAATCGGAGATCACGCCGAGCCGGTCGCCCTGGTTCACCCGCGCGCCGAGCTCGGCCTCGATCCGCACGATCCCGGTCCGGCTGGCGCGCACCCACCCGCTGCGGCGGCATTCCACGGGTCGGCTCGGCCGGTCATCCTCGGGTGCGTCGAACATGCCCAGCGTCGCGAGCACCCGGCGCACACCGACCACGCCGGCACTGATCGCCCACTCGTCGAACCGCCACGCCTCGCCGGCCTCGTAGAGCAGCACCGTGGCGCCGGCGTCGGCAGCCGCCTGGCGCAGTGAGCCGTCCCGGATGCGAGCGTGGTACACGAGCGGCGCGCCGAACACCTCGGCCAGCTCCCGGGTGCGCTCGTCGTCGAGATCGCCGCGGACCTGGGGGAGGTTGGCGCGATGGTCGGAACCGGTGTGGAGGTCGATGCCGACCGAGCACTTCGCCACCACCTCGGTCATCATCAGGTACGCGATGCGACTGGCGAGCGAGCCGCGAGGTGAACCGGGGAACGAACGGTTCAGGTCGCGGCGGTCGGGCAGGTAGCGGTCGCCGTTGATGAAGCCATAGACGTTCACGATCGGGACGGCGACGAGGGTGCCCTTCAGGCGCCGCAGGTCGATCTGCTCGAACACCCGCCTGATGATCTCGACGCCGCACACCTCGTCGCCGTGGATCGCGGCGCTCAACCACACGGCCGGCCCCTCCGACCGGCCGTGCAGCACCCGCACGGGGAACGAGACCTCGTCGCCGGTGACCAATCGGGTGATCGGCAGTCCGATCTCGGTCCGCCGGCCCGGAGCGACGTCGACGCCGCCGATGTGGAACGGTGCCCTGCTCATGCCTCGCTCGGCTCCGTCCGGTTGCGACGCCGCGTCGTCCGAGACGGTCTGCCGCCGAGGTACGAGCGACCCGGATCGACGAGCAGGGCTCCACGAATCGCCTCGCGACCGACGAGCATCCGGAACCCCATCTCGTCGCGGTTGGTCAGGGTGAGCTCGGCCGAGAGGTCGAGACCGACGATGCGGATCGTCGCCAGCACCACCAACCGCTCCTCCTCGTGCCCGGTCGAACTGCGCACCACTCGTCGGTCGGCGATCGGCAGCTCGACGCGCACCGCGTCGAGATCGGACCGCTGCCACGGGTGGATCTCGAACGACACCCACGCCGTCGCATCGCGATCGAACTGCGCGACGTCGTAGGCGTGGATTGCACTCGAGCGGGCGCCGGTGTCGAGCTTGGCCTTCACCCAGGGCACGTCGAAGTCGGGCAGCGCGACCCATTCGCGCCAGCCGGCAATCTTCGACGGAGGAGGTTGAGCCCGCACGCTGCTAGCTTCGCGCTTCGACGCCATGAGACTCGCGATCCTCTCCCGCGCGCCCCGCGCCTACAGCACCCAACGACTCCGCTCTGCGGCCATCGATCGAGGCCACGACGTCAAGATCCTCAACACGCTGCGCTTCGCGATCGACCTGTCCGGCGACGAACCCGACCTGCAGTTCCGTGGCCAGACGTTGTCGCACTACGACGCGGTGCTTCCCCGCATCGGCGCGTCGATCACGTACTTCGGCACCGCCGTCGTCCGCCAGTTCGAGCAGATGGACGTGTACACGCCGAACACGGCCAACGGCATCGCGAACGCGCGCGACAAACTGCGGGCGATCCAGATCCTCTCCCGGCACAACATCGGGATGCCCGCGACCACCTTCGTGCGCGACCGGGCCGACGTGATCCCGGCGATCGAGCGGGTCGGCGGCGCGCCGGTGGTCATCAAGCTGCTCGAGGGCACCCAGGGCATCGGCGTGATCCTGGCGCCCGACATCAAGGTCGCCGAAGCGATCATCGAGACGCTGCAGTCGACCCGACAGAACGTCCTCATCCAGCGATTCGTCGCCGAGAGCAAGGGTCGCGACATCCGCGCGCTCGTGGTGGGCGATCGCGTCGTCGCGGCGATGCGCCGCGTCGCCCAAGGCGACGAGTTCCGGTCGAACGTCCACCGCGGCGGGCAGGTCGAGCGCGTCGAGCTCGACCCGGCCTACGAGCAGACCGCGGTCCGATCGGCCCAGATCATGGGTCTGCGCGTCGCGGGCGTCGACATGCTCGAAGGCGCCGACGGCCCGCAGGTGATGGAGGTCAACAGCTCGCCGGGTCTCGAGGGCATCGAGGAGGCGACGAAGCTCGACGTCGCCGGCGCGATCGTCGACTACATCGCCAACCAGGTCGACTTCCCCGAGATCGACGTCCGCCAGCGGCTCACCGTCTCGACGGGCTATGGCGTCGCCGAGCTCGTCGTGCACGACGGCGCCGACATCGTCGGCAACACGATCGTCGAGTCGGGGCTCCGCGAGCGTGACATCACCGTGTTGACGCTGCACCGCGGCACGAGTGTGATCCCGAACCCGCGCGACACGCGCGTGCTCGAACCGAACGACCGGCTGCTGTGCTTCGGCAAGCTCGAGGAGATGCGTTCGATGATCCCGCAGCGCAAGAAGCGCCAACGCGTCAAGAAGCTGCCGCGTCACCCGATCCACGACGACTGAGCGCTCGCGCCTGCGAGCCGATCGCCGCCAGGAGGGCGACCGCTCCGACGAGCGTCACCCACGTGCCGACGCGAAATTGGAAGAGCCCCGCCTCGGGCGCGAGCCGGACGGCGGTCGACACTCCGAGGGCGTAGCACCCCGCGACGACGCCGGTCACGACATGGATCCACCGGAACGATGCCGGGTGCACGATGGCCGCCCACGCCGCGACGACGGTCAACGCCAGCAAGAGCGGCAGCAGCGGCCACAGCCGGAGCGCCCATCCCACCGCGCCATCCGGCGCGAACCCGAGCCGGTCGACGAGCTCGAAGATCTCGTAGCTCGATCGCTCGGCGCGACCTGATCGAAGCCACGGCAGGAACGACCCGATCAGCACCACGAGGGACGCCACCGTCGTCGCCACCACCTCCATCCGGTCACGCACCATGCGGGCGAGCGTAGGTGCGGACGCACGCGCGCGGCGCCCACCCGCCTACGTTGAGAGCCATGAACCCGCTCCCGACGAGCACCGTGCGCGGCACCCGGCATCTCGTCGCGACCGCCGATCAGGCTGCGACGCGCGCCGGCGATCTGGCGTTCGCACGCGGTGGCAACGCCGTCGACGCCGCGATCGCCGCCAACGCCGCGATCGCCGTCACCGGTCCACACTTGTGCGGGATGGGCGGCGACCTGTTCGCGCTGGTGCACACCGGGGACGGCGTCGTCGCCCTCAACAGCAGCGGCCGCGCCGGGTCCGGTGCCGACCCCGACGCCTTGCGCGCCGAGGGGCACGCAACGATGCCCTTCCGACACGACATCCGCTCGGTGACGGTGCCCGGGTGCGTCGATGGTTGGCTCGCGCTCCACGCGCGGTTCGGCACGCTCGACCTCGCCGACCTGCTCGCGATCGCGATCGACCTCGCCGAGCACGGCTTCGCGGCGAGCCCGCTGCTCGTCGGGAGCCTGGATCGCCTCGACGAGGCCGGGCGCTTCAACCTCTCCGAGCTCGCCGACCAGGCGACCCATCCCGGCGCCGTCGTGCGCCGACCAGGCGTCGCGCGAGCGCTGCGAGCCGTCGTCGATCGCGGGCGCGCCGGCTTCTACGAGGGGGAGTTCGGCACCGGGCTGATCGAGATGGACGGCAGCTCCCTGACCGCCACCGACCTGGCCACCGTCCAGGCCGACTGGGTTGCGCCGCTGTCGGCCGGCGTCGCCGGACTCGACGTCCACACGATCGGCCCCAACTCCCAGGGATACCTGACGCTCGGAAGCGCCGGCATCGCCGATCAGCTCGACCTGCCCGACGACCCCGCCGATCCGGTGTGGGCCCATCTGCTCGTCGAGGCGGCAAAGCATGCCGGCCACGACCGCACCGCCGCGCTCCACGAGCACGCCGACGGTACGGCACTGGTCGAGACGATCCGCCGTCGCGCCGCCGACGTCGACCGCTCGCGGGCGTCGACGGTCGGAGCACCGGCCGCGGCCGGCGACACGACCTACCTCTGCACGGCGGAGGTCGGCGGGATGGCGGTGTCGCTGATCCAGTCGAACGCCTCCGGGTTCGGATCGTGGCTCGCCGAACCGAGCACCGGCATCAACCTCCACAATCGCGGGCTCGGCTTCTCGCTCGTCCCCGGCCACCCCGCCGAGTACGGGTCCGGCCGCCGACCGCCGCACACCCTCGCACCCGCGCTCGCGACCGGCACCGACGGCGAGCTCACGGCCGTCTTCGGAACGATGGGAGGTGACGCCCAACCGCAGATCCTCCTCCAGCTCCTCACCCGTCTGTTCCGCCACGGCGAGTCACCGGTCGCGGCGATCAACGCACCACGCTGGGCGCTGGCCGGCGCCGAGACGGGCTTCGACACGTGGGCCGAGCCCGCCGACCTCACGGTTGCCGTCGAAGGGCATGCGCCCGAGGCCTGGTTCGACGGATTGACCGCGCGAGGTCATCGGGTACGCCGATCGCCCGCGTTCGACAGCGGGTTCGGGCACGCCCACGCGATCGTCGCGACCCCCGACGGAACGCTGGCCGGGGCGGCGGACCCGAGGGCTCGCGTCGGCGCAGCGGCGGGGCGCTGACGTCCGGGCGTCAGCGCGTGATCGTCCGCTCGGAATGGCTGTGGGCGACGATGCGTCCGGCCCGTACGACGGTGCGGTCGACGGGCGCCCATGCGATGGCTGCCCGGATCGAGGGCGCGTCGATCGCCACGAAGTCGGCCGGGTCGCCCGCTCGGAACCGCACCGGCGCCAGACCCATCGCCCGGCGGGCGTCGTTGCTGACCATCTCGTAGGCGTCGTCGGGCAGGACGTGGCCGGCCATGACCAGCAAGGCCGCCGTCTCGAGCGGGTCGGCGCGCCCCATGAGGTTGAACGGGTCCTGCAGGTGGTCGGCGCCGCCGGCGACGACGACGCCCGCGGCACGGAGCGGGTGGATGGCGGTCAGGCCGCGGGGCGGAGCGGTCGGATGATCCCGCCCCTGGAGGAAGAGGTTGGTCTGGGGCAGCGCGACGACGGCGATACCGGCGGCGGCCAGCTCGGCCGCGCTCGCCTCCTG
>JBFHJC010000063.1:0-15297 GCA_041596155.1 Ilumatobacter sp.
CCGTCGCCTGGATCATCAACCACCGCGGCAACGGCTTCTTCATCTTCCGCCCCGGTGAGGGGTGGGAGTATGTGATGACCCTGCTCGTGTGTGGACTCGTGATCGCGACGATCGGACCGGGATCGTGGTCGGTGGACGATGCCGCCGGGGTGGTCGACGATCTGACCGGCTGGACCGGTCTCGCCATCGCCGGGCTGGCCGGGGGTGGTGGTGCGCTCGCGCTGCTGGCCGCGTTCTGGCGACCGGGCGAGCGTCCGTAGGTCGGCTCAGGGTGCCCAGACGACGGGCGTCCAGCGAAGGATCTCCTGTGCGTCGACCGGCCCGTCGGCGCCGTCGGCGATCTTGGTGCCGATCACCTCGAAGCGGGTGAGGTGCCCGGAGCCGGCGGCAACGCGCTCGCTCGGGGTGTGACGGAACTCGATCAGGTCGCCCTCGTAGGCGGGCCCGACGTGGTCGCAGCCGTCCCAGGCGACGATCGTCGCGAGGCCGGGGAGCATGCGCGTCAGCGAACCCTGCGCGAGGCCCTGGACGTGACCGCCGTAGACGAGCCGGCGGCCGTTCGCGGTGAGCGTGACGTCGCGGTGGACCGCCGCTTGGTTGAACGTCAGTCGGGCCAGGGGAGCGGCGAGGTCGACGTGATCGCGGAGCGGGTCGGTGCGCGCGTCGCCGACCGGCCAGTCGGTCGCAGGCAGTCCGGCGAGGTCCCAGGCGGGCACGAGCTCCGCCAGCGCGGCCAGGTCGCCCGGATCGGAGGGGCCGGGGATGTCATCCGCGTGGCCCGGCTGGTCGGGCCCCCGGCCGCGCACCAGCGCGCATCGCTCGTACTCGGCGATCGGACCTGCCTCGCTGCTGGTGCGGATCCCGAGCCAGACCTTGCCGCGGAACTGGTCGCCCTTCGGCGCGGAGTCCTTCAGGCCGAGCACGGTGGTGACCGTCGACACCGTCTCGCCGAGCTCGACCGGGCGCAGCACGCGCACCGACCGGTAGTAGAGGTTGGCGATCGCCTGGCGAGTTGCCATCGTCGTCTGGCCGATCGAGCACTGCATGACGAGGCCGGGGTTGGCGAGGCGCCCGTCCGTACCGCTCACGGACCGATAGGTGACGGCGTCGGCCGCGAGGCGGTGCTGGTCGCCGGTGATCGCGCGGTACACGGCGTTGTCGGCGTCGGTGAGGGTGAGCGGTGGCAGCGGCGGCAGCTCGGCGCCGACCGAGAAGTCCTCGTACATCGGGCCGATCCGTGCGGTGTCGAACATGGCCTCATCGTGCCAGCACCGATCCAGTCCGAGCCATTTCCGTGATCGTGCGCCAATGGGGTTTCGCCGGTCGGCATCGCCGATCTACCGTGGATGTCGTGACCGACGAGCAACGTCCCTATGGCGGCGGAACGAGCGATCCGTCCCTGAAGCGTGTCCGCACCCGCCACTTCCAACGGGCCAAGGAGCTGGGGATCAAGATCACGGGGCTGACGAGCTACGACTGCTTGTCGGCGGCGATCTTCGACGAGGCCGGCATCGACTTCCTGCTCGTCGGTGACTCCGCCGGCAACACGGTCTTCGGTTACGACACCACCATCCCGGTGACCATCGACGAGCTGATCCCGCTCACGGGCGCCGTCGTGCGGGCGGCGAACCGCGCGCTGGTGATCGCGGACCTGCCGTTCGGGTCGTACGAGAACGGTCCCGACGAGGCGCTGGCGTCGGCGATCCGGTTCATGAAGGAGACCGGCTGCCACGCGGTCAAGCTGGAAGGTGGCGTCCGCAGCAGCAAGCAGATCAAGCGGATCGTGCGCGCCGGCATCCCGGTCATGGCCCACATCGGTTTCACCCCCCAGAGCGAGCACGGCCTGGGCGGGCACATCATCCAGGGGCGCGGCGAGGCCGCCCAGCAGCTCCTCGACGACGCTCACGCCGTCGAGGACGCCGGCGCGTTCGCCGTCGTGATGGAGATGGTGCCGTCCGAGGTGGCGGCCCAGGTGACCAAGGAGCTGTCGATCCCGACCATCTCGGTCGGCGCCGGGCCCGAGTGCGACGGCCAGCTGATGGTGTGGAGCGACTGGGCCGGGTTCAGCCGCGGTCGCATCCCGCGCTTCGTCAAGCAGTACGCCCAGATCGGCGAGACCCTGCTCGAGGCGGCTCGCGCCTACAAGAACGACGTCGAGTCCGGCGCCTACCCGGCGTCCGAGCACGAGTACTCGGAGTAGGTGACACCCGCGGTGGCACCGGCCCGTCCGCCGGTGCGGACCTTCAAGCCGCGGCGGCGGCCGCTGTCGACGGCGCGCGCGGACCTCTTCGAGCGGCTGATGCCGCGGTACGGCCTCGACGAGTCCGGGCCGCCGATCGACCCGGTGGGGGTGTTTCGCCGTCGCGCGCCCCTGGTGATCGAGATCGGGATCGGCCTGGGCGTGGCGTTCACCGAGCTGGCGGCCGCCGAGCCGGCGTCCGACGCGATCGGCATCGACGTCCACACGCCCGGTCTCGCGTCCACGCTGGCGCGCATCGAGCAGGAGGCGCTCGCGAACGTGCGGGTCGTGCACGGCGACGGCTTGGTGTTCCTCGAACGCATCCGTCCGGGCCAGCTGGCCGGCATCCGCACCTTCTTCCCCGATCCGTGGCCCAAGGCCCGCCACCGTCACCGCCGGCTCGTCTCGGCCGGCCACCTCGACCGGTTCGTGGACGCGCTCGCACCCGGTGGCACCCTGCACGTCGCCACCGACGCCGCCGACTACGCCGCCCAGGTCGAACGGCTGGCGGGCGCCCATCCGGCGCTGCGCGGCGGGGTCGTCGAACGGCCGTCGTGGCGTCCGCTCACCCGGTACGAGCGCAAGGCGCACGCCGAAGGTCGCGCGGTGACCGACCTGGTGTTCGAGCGCCGCTGACCGTCAGCGCACGTGCCGGACCTGCACCGGCGGCCGCTCGGGCCGTTCGACCGTGGCGGTCGGCCAGCCGAGGTAGATCACGCCGACGATCCGGTCGTCGGGAGCGAAGCCGCACAACGTCAGCGCTCGATGGGAGTCGTGCAGCGGAGGCGTCGACCAGAAGGATGCGAGCCCGGCGGCGGTGGCGGCGAGCAGCAGGTTCTGGATGCCCGCCGCCACCGAGTCGCGGTTCTCGTCGTGGAACGTCGGGTGCTCGTGGGCGGCGCACCCGGCGACGACCACCGCCGGCGTGCGGGCGTACTTGGTCATCGTCTTCAGGCGCTTGCCCTCGTCGCCGACGCCGCGCTCGCACATGTCGTCGACGAACGCTTCGCCGAGGCGGAGGCGGCCGTCGCCGGTGAACGAGGCGAACCGCCACGGCCACGTCTTCTTGTGGTTGGGTGCCCAGGTCGCGAGCTCGCACAGCCGCTCGATCAGGTCGTCGGGCACCGGCCGATCGTGGTCGACCAGCATGTGGGTGCGCCGCGACCGGATCAGCTCGGCGAGCTCGTCGAACGCAGGCGTCATCGGGGCCCAGGATGTCAGGCGGTCGCCCAGATCGACACCTCGGCGCCGTCGTCCCCGGCGGTGAACGCGAGACCGTCCGGGTCGACAAGGCGTGCCGCGTCCCCGGTGTCGAGGCGTCCGCCCGGGTCGAGCGTGCCCGAACCGCGCGCCACGAACAGGTGCACGTGACGGTCGGTCGGCAGGTCGACCGTCGTGTCGGGTGTGAGTCGCCCACCCCACAGCACGGCGTCGCGCTGGCGGATCGTGATCGCGCCACCACGGCCCGGTCCGGAGGCGATCGGGAACAACCCACCGGCTTCCAGCTCGGTCGAGACGTCTGCCTGCTCGTAGCCGGGGTCGATGCCCGCCGTGTCGGGGATGACCCACATCTGGAGGAAATGGACGTCCTCGTCGGGGCTCGGGTTGTGCTCGCTGTGTCGGATACCCCGGCCGGCCGACATCCGCTGGGCGAGGCCGGGCCGGATGATGCCGTGGTTGCCCTCGGAGTCTCGATGCTCGACCTGGCCCGAGAGCACCCAGGTGACGATCTCCATGTCGCGGTGTCCGTGGGTGCCGAACCCGGAGGCCGGCCGAACGATGTCGTCGTTGTTGACCACGAGCAGCCCGTGGTGGGTGTTCGCGGGGTCGTTGTGGTGGCCGAAGCTGAACGAGTGGCGCGAGTCGAGCCAGTCGATGCGGGTGTGGAAGCGGTCGGCGGCGCGCCGGATGTCGATCGTCGTCATCACGTTGGAGACAACCGTTGTGTCCGCAATCACATTCCCCCTCGCGGCGGGCGTAGTGTCGGGCCGTGGTCGAGGTCGTCTTCGCCAAGGCGTTCCGGCGTCACGTCGAGTGCCCGTCGGCCCGCGTCTCGGGCGACACCGTCGCGTCGGCGCTGACGGCGTACTTCGATGCGCACCCGGCGGTGCGCGGCTACGTGCTCGACGAGGTCGGTGCCGTGCGCCGTCACGTCGCGGTGTTCCGCAACGACGATCTGATCACCGACCGCGCCCGCCTCTCCGACCCGGTCGCCGACGGTGACCGGATCCACGTCTTCCAAGCGCTCTCCGGAGGTTGAATCGATGTCCAGCGCGCTGCTCGTCGGGACCCGTAAGGGGCTGTTCGCGATCGATCTCGATGCGGGCACGATGACCGCGCCCGCCTTTCCGGGCGTCTCGGTGACCAATTCCGTGCGCGACGCGCGAGACGGTGCCATGTACGCGTCGCTCGACCACGGCCACTTCGGGGTCCATCTCCACCGCAGTGACGACGGTGGCGCGACCTGGACCGAGATCGCGGCGCCGGAGTATCCACCCAAGCCCGACGGCGTGCGACACGTCAACCCGATGTCCCAGCGCGAGGTCGCCTGGTCGACGCAGCTGGCCTGGACGATCGAACCGGGCCATCCGGACGAGCCGGGTCGGCTCTGGTGCGGCACGATCCCCGGCGGGCTGTTCCGGTCGGACGACCGCGGCGAGTCGTGGCAGCTCGTCGAGTCGCACTGGAGCCTGCCGGCGCGCGACAAGTGGTTCGGCGGCGGGTTCGACGATGCCGGCGTGCACTCGATCAGCGTCGATCCCCGCGGCCCGGGTCGCGTCCTCGTCGGGATGTCGTGCGGCGGCGGCTGGCGGACGAGGGACGACGGCGCCACGTGGCAGGTCGCGGCGCGCGGGATGCGCTCGAACTTCGTGCCCGACGAGCTCGCGGGCGACCCCGACGCCCAGGATCCGCACCGGATCGTGCGCTGCCCGGCGGCGCCCGACGTGCTGTGGACCCAGCATCACTGCGGCATCTTCCGGTCGGTCGACGACGGCGACACCTGGACCGAGATCACCGACGCCGGTCCGTCGACGTTCGGCTTCGGCGTCGTGGTGCACCCCGACGATCCCGACACCGCATGGTTCGTCCCCGCCGTCGCCGACGAGGTGCGGATCCCGGTCGACGGTCGCCTGGTCGTGACCCGGACGCGCGACGGCGGCGCCACGTTCGACGTGCTGACCGACGGCCTCCCCGCCGGCCCGAGCTACGACCTCGTCCTCCGACACGCCCTCGACATCGACTCCTCGGGCGATCGGCTCGCGATGGGCTCCACCACCGGCAACCTGTGGTGGACCGCCGACGGCGGCGACTCGTGGGAGCAGGTGTCGGCGAACCTCCCGCCGATCCACTCGGTCCGGTTCTGCTGAACCGGACCGCCGTCAGGCGAGGTCGAGCGCCAACCGATCGACCGCCACGATCACGTCGCGGTCGGGGAGTGCGAGGCGCACCAGTGGCAGGCCCGTGAAGATCGGCGTCAGCAGGTCGGCGACAGCATCCATGTAGGCGCGGTGGGCGCGGCGTCCGCCGGCGAAGTCGAAGTCGGCGCTCCACCGCTTCGTGAACACGGCGGCGGCCTTGTCGCGCCAGGCCTCGATCAGCTGGCGGTAATGGTCGAGGTTGAACCCGAGGACGTTGTTCGACGGGTACGCCTCGAGCGACGCCAGCCGGTCGGCGGTGAAGTGGCCGACGTCGTCGACGGCGACGAGCTGGCCCGACGTGCGCACCACGAGCCCGACCCGCTGCGGGGCAGTGCTCTGCCGCGCGAGCACGCGCCGATCGCCGCCGAGCGATGCGTGGAGCGCGTCGAGGCGGTCGATCACCTCGATCGGCGCCTCCCGCTGCACGGTCGGCGCGAGGTGGCCGCGATCGGTCAGCCAGGGCAGCGCCGGCGCCGCCGCCAGGTCGAGGCCGCGCCCCCGGGCGGCCGCCATCACGTCGTGGTCCAGGCTCATGCCCCTTGATCGACACGGTGGCGGCCGAACTTGATCGGTGGTCGCGCTACTCCTGCTTGCGAGCCCGGCTCGGCTGCACCCTCGGCGCCTCGTTGGGCATCTTCGGGTAGACGGGAGGCCAGGGTGCGTCGGGGATGCCGGCGGCGAGGTCCTCGGCGAACCGCTCGACGAACGGGGCGATGTCCTGGGGGTGGTCGTCCATGTCGGCCCACGGGTCGCCGTGCTCCGCGAGCCGGCGGGGCACGGTGACCATCGTGAGCGCCTCCGGGTCGATGTCCGTCAGCTCGTCCCACCCGATCGGCGTCGACACTTGGGCGCCGACGCGAGGTCGCACGCCCCACGCCCCGAACACGTTCTTGTGCGGTGCGTTCTGGTTGTAGTCGACGAACACCTTCCCGTCGCGCGATTCCTTCCACCATTCGTCGGTGAACAGGTGCGGGTGCTCGCGCGCGAGGTCGCGGGCGACGGTCACCGACGCGGCGCGCACCGCGAAGCTGTCGTAGCCGTCCACGACACGGACGTAGACGTGCATCCCCTTCGAGCCGGTCGTCTTCAGGTACGAGCGCATCCCGCGCTCGGCGAGGTACAGCCGCACGAGCATCGCCGCCTCGCGGATGTGGTCGAAGGTCTGGCCGGGCGACGGGTCGAGGTCGATCCTGAGCTCGTCGGACCATTGCGGTCGGTCGACCCGGAACTGCCAGACGTGGAGCCCGAGCACGCCCATGTTCGCGGCCCACAGCACGTGCGCGAGATCGGTGATGACCAGGGCGCGCGACTCGGTGCCGTTGATCGTCTGCACGGTCGTCGTCGAGAGCCAGTCGGGAGCGGAGTCGGGGATGCGCTTCTGGAAGAAGGACTTCTCGCCGACCCCGTTGGGGTAGCGCTCGAGCAGCACGGGCCGGTCGTGGATCCAGCGCATCAGCGGCTCGCCGACCGCGAGGAAGTACTCGGCGAGGTCGAGCTTGGTGAGCCCCAGCTTCGGGAACATCGGCTTGTCGGGGTTGGTGATGTTCACCGGGCGCCCGTCGGCGACGAGCTCGACCGGTGCGCCGTACTCGTCCTTGGCCATGGGGTGATCGTACGACGCGCCCGACGCGGACCCGATCGCCCGCGCGTCCGCCGTGCCACGATGGCTCGATGACCGACGAGATCGTGGAGCGCGACCGCCGCCACTTCATCCACCCTTACCAGGTGTTCGACACGTACCTCGTCGACCCGGTCCTGCCGGTCGCACGCGGCGCCGGCGCGGAGCTCGTCGACGTCGACGGGAACACCTACGTCGACGCTGTCGGCGGCATGTGGTGCACGAACATCGGTCTCGGCCGCGACGAGATGGCCGATGCGATCGCGCAGCAGGTGCGCGACCTCGCCTACGCCAACCCGTTCGCCGACATGACGAACGTTCCGGCCGGGCTGCTGTGCGAGAAGCTCGCCCAGCTCGCTCCCGGCGACCTCGACCACGTGTTCTTGTCGACGGGTGGCTCGACGGCGGTCGACGTCGCGTACCGGATGATCCAGTTCTACTGGTACGCCCGCGGCATGCCGGAGCGGCGCCACGTCATCTCGCGGGTCGACGCCTACCACGGCACCACCTATGCAGCGGTCTCGATCGGTGGCAAGCCGGGCGATCGCGTGCCCGGTTTCAACTACATCGACGACACGATCCACCACCTCTCGTCGCCGAACTTCTACCGGTACGGTGGCGACCGCACCGAAGAGGAGTTCGCCGACGACCTCGTCGCCGAGTTCGAGGCCAAGATCGCCGAGCTCGGCCCCGATCGTGTGGCGGCGTTCTTCGCCGAGCCGATCATGGGGTCCGGTGGCGTCATCGTGCCGCCCGCCGACTATCTGCGTCGGTGCTGGGAGATCTGCCGGCAGCACGACATCGTGTACGTGTCCGACGAGGTGGTGACGGGGTTCGGCCGGCTGGGCGAGTGGTTCGCGTCCGAGCCGCTGTTCGGCATCACGCCCGACATCATCACCGCGGCGAAGGGTCTGACGTCGGGCTACCTACCGCTCGGTGCGACGATCGTGAGCGACCGGCTGTACCGGGTGATCGCCGAGCCGGGGCACCACCGCTACTTCGCCGTCGGCTACACCTACTCCGGTCACCCGGTGTCGTGCGCCGCGGCGCTCAAGAACATCGAGATCATCGAGCGCGAGGGCCTGCTCGCGCACGTGCGCCAGATCGGCCCGTATTTCATGGAGCAATTGCAGACCCTCGCCGACCTGCCGATGGTCGGCGAGGTGCGCGGCAAGCACCTGATGGCGTGCGTCGTGTTCGTCGCCGACAAGGCGAGCAAGCGGAACTACCCCGACGCGATCGACGTGGGCAAACGCGTCGCCAACGCCTGCGAACCGCGCGGGCTGATCGTGCGCCCGATGGTCCACCTCAACGTGATGTCGCCGCCGCTCGTCATCGATCGCGACGCCGTCGACCACATCGTCCGGGTGCTGCGCGACGCGATCGTCGAGGTCCGTGCCGAGCTCGACGAGCTCGGCGAGCTCGGCGTCGGAGCGTCCGTGTCGGGGGCCTAGGCTCGAGCCTGGTGGCATCGACCGACGCCGACGTGTTCTGGGAGCTGATCGACGAGCTGGCGGTCGCCGATTCCCGCGTCGGGGAGGGCACGATCATGGGCGGACGCTGCGCCCGTGTGGACGGCGAGTTCTTGGCGCTCGTCGACGACCGGGGCAGCGGATTGGTCGTGAAGCTGCCGCGCGGTCGGGTCGACGAGCTGGTCGCCAGTGGCATCGGGCAGCCGTTCGCGCCAGCCGGCAAGGTGTTCCGCGAGTGGGTGTCGATCCCCAGGCGCGACCGGCGTCGCTGGCGAGCGCTGCTCCGCGAGGGCATCGCGTTCGTCGCCCCGACGTGAGGTCATGCGAGGCGCGTGCCGTCAGAGCCGGCGCCGCCAGCCTCCGCAACCCGACAGGAGTCGGCTGGCCCGGTCGTCGGTGAGGTCGTTCCAGCAGCAGGTCACGAACACGTCGACCCGGTTCCGGAACCCCATGAGATGCACCAGATGGAGTCCGAGCCACGCGACCCATCCACGGAATCCGCCGCAGCGCCATCCGTGACCCTTGATCGCAGCTCGGGCGACCTGGGGCCGCGGCGCGCCGTCGTGGCGCTCGGCCGGTCGCGAGTGCCGTCGGTCAGCCCGGCGTGCCACTCGCCGGAACGCGGCTGCCGCGGCCGAGGGTGCCGTAGAGCACGCCGGCGATCACGATGACGCCGCCGATCACGGTCTCGATCGTCGGTCGCTCAGCGAAGAAGATCCAGGCCCACGCGGTCGCGGCGATCGTCTCGACCGGCGTGAACAGCGCCACCTCGGCGGCCGGCGCGTAGCGCGGCGCGCTGGTGTAGGACACGCGGCCGATCGGGTTGAAGACGAGCCCCATCAGCCCGGCCGCCACGAACACGCGGGTCGGTGCGTCACCGATCGAGGCGAACGGCGCCGTGATGAGCGCCATCGTCGCCGAGCTCGCCGCCAGCGCCAGCGGGCGGTTGAGCTCGGGGTGGCGCCGCCACACGACGACGCTGAGCGAGAAGGCGACGATCGCGAGCAGGGCCAGCAGGTCGCCGTCGAGCGTCGGGGCCCCGAACGAGCCGCTCACCACGACGAGGATGCCGACCGACGTTGCCGCGATCGCCACGAGCACCCGTCGTTCGGTTCGCTCCCGCAAGATCAGCCAGGCGAGGACCGCGGCGAAGATGGGCGTCGACGCGACGATGACCACGACGTTCGACACGCGGGTGTTGTTCACCGCCGCGGTGAACGCGATCTGGCTGACGCTCGCCAGCGCCGCGACCAGGACGAGCGCGCCCGGTGCTCGGCGCAGCGCGACGCGATGTGGCTCGCGCGCCGTCACCGCGTAGAACGCCGAGAGCGCGACCGTCGAGGACGCGCCGAACACGAACGCAATGGTCCACGAGTCGAAGTCGGCCTCGCGGATGAAGTACGAGTCGGTCGACACCATCAGCATCCCGAACGCCGCGAGCGCCCAGCCCCGCTCCCGCGACCCACGAGATGTGTCAGACACAACCCGTACGTCAGTCGTTGGCGTGGAGGGCGGCGTTGAGCTCGCCCCAGCTCTTGGTGCGCGGCCGGGCGATCACCTGACCGGTCTGGCCGTCGCGGATGAACATCGTCCCGCTGATGCCCGACAGCTCCCGCGCCTTCACGACCCCGTCGGGCGTCAGCACGGGCGTGCCGGCGGTCACGTAGAGGCCGGCCTCGACGACGCAGTCGTCGCCGAGGCTGATGCCGATGCCGGCGTTCGCTCCGAGCAGGCAGCGCTCGCCGATCGAGATGACCTCCTTGCCGCCCCCGGAGAGCGTGCCCTGGATCGACGCGCCGCCGCCGACGTCGCTGCCGTCGCCGACGACGACGCCGGCGGAGATCCGGCCCTCGACCATCGACGTGCCGAGCGTGCCGGCGTTGAAGTTGCAGAACCCCTCGTGCATCACGACGGTGCCCGCGGCGAGGTGGGCGCCGAGCCGGACGCGCGAGGCGTCGGCGATGCGCACGCCCGACGGCACGACGTAGTCGACCATCCGCGGGAACTTGTCGACACCGTGCACATGGAGGATCTGCCCCGCCTTCCGGACGCGCAGCCGGACGGCGTCGAGCTCGTCGACGGCGACCGGGCCGAGGTTGGTCCACACCGCGTTGTTGAGCGCGCCGAAGATGCCGTCCATGTTGATCGAGTGCGGCGCCGCCATCCGGCTCGACAGCAGGTGCAGGCGCAGATAGCCGTCGCTCGCAGACGCGGGCGGTTCGTCGACGTCGACCGTGATCCGAACCGGGCGGATCGTCACGTTGCGAACTTCGTCGCGGGTCTCGCGTAGCCCGAGCTCGTCGTCGATCTCCGGGTGGGCGCGGATCATGTCGTCGTCGCCGTACTCGCCCCAGCCGAACCATCGAAACCACGTGTCGAGCACGGTCCCGTCAGCCGACTCGGTCGCGAACCCGGCGCCCCACGCCGTTTTGGATGGCGGGCTCATCGTTCGCTTCGCTTCCGACTGGCGCCGCGTCCGGCTCGTCGCTGGCGCTTCCCTCGCCGGCTTGCCGCCGCCTGCTCGGCCATCACTCGGCCTCTTCGGAGTCGGTGGCGATCGTCGCCGTGTCCGAGTGCGCCGTGGATATCGACGGCACGCCTTGGACGAAGGTCTCGGGGCGCAGTGTCGGGAACAAGATGACCTCCTTGATCGAGTCAACGCCTGCGAGGAGCATCGCGACACGGTCGATGCCGATGCCGAGCCCGCCGGTGGGCGGCATGCCGTACTCGAGCGCCCGCAGGTAGTCCTCGTCGACCGTGCCGGCCTCGGTGTCGCCGGCCTCCTTGGCTCGCTGCTCGTCCTCGAAGCGGGCCCGCTGCTCGACCGGGTCGTTGAGCTCGGAGTAGCCGTTGCCGAGCTCGCGGCTGTCCACGAAGATCTCGAACCGCTCCGTCAGCCACGGGTCATCGCGGTCGACGCGCGCGAGCGGTGAGATCTCCGTCGGGTGGCCGGTCACGAACGTCGGTCGCACGATGTCGGCCTCGCACAGCGACTCGAAGAGCGCCTCGACGACCTTGCCGCCGCCCCAACGAGGCTCCACGTGCACGCCGTGCTCGGCGGCCAGCGCCCGCAGGTCGTCGATCGGTTCGGACGGGTGGACCGGGCGGCCGATCGCCTCCGTCACGTAGGACACGATCGAGCGTCGGGGCCACGGCTCGGCGAGGTCGACCTCCCGGCCTCGGATCGTCACCACCGTCGTGCCGAGCGCGTCCTTGGCCGCGGCGGTGATCAGCCGTTCGGAGATGTCCATCACGTCGGTCCAGTCGCCGAACGCCTGGTACAGCTCCATCATCGTGAACTCGGGGTTGTGTCGCGTCGAGATGCCTTCGTTGCGGAAGATCCGGCCGATCTCGTAGACCCGCTCCATGCCCGCCACGATCAGGCGCTTCAGATGCAGCTCGAGCGCGATCCGCAGGTACAGGTCGAGGTCGAGTGAGTTGTGGTGGGTGACGAAGGGACGGGCGTGGGCGCCGCCGGCCTCCACGTGCAGTACCGGTGTCTCCACCTCGACGAACCCTTCGGCATCGAGGGTGCGGCGGAAGCTGGCGATCACTGCGTGGCGGATCTCGAACGTGCGCCGCGCCTCTTCGTTCACCATCAGATCGGCGTAGCGCTGGCGGTAGCGGGTGTCGGTGTCCGAGAGCCCGTGCCATTTGTCAGGGAGCGGGCGGATCGCCTTCGCGAGCAGCTCGAGCCGCTCGACCTTCACCGACAGCTCGCCCTTGCGGGTCGTCATCACGGTGCCGTGGACGCCGACCCAATCGCCGAGGTCGAGTCGCTTGATGTCGGCGAACGCCTCGTCACCGACGACCGCTCGGGAGATGAACAGCTGGACCTCGTCGCCGCGGTCGCGAATCGTCGCGAACACGAGCTTGCCCGAGTCGCGCCGCAACATGATGCGGCCCGCGACGTGCACCTCGTCGTCGGTCTCGGTGCCGGGTTCGAGCGCCCCCCAGCGCGAGCGCAGTTCGGCCAGACCGTGGCTGCGGTCGAAGCGGTACGGATACGGATCGTCGCCCCGCTGGCGCAGCTCGGCGACCTGCGCGAGCCGGCGGACCTTCTCCGCCGCGAGACCGCTCCCAGAAGGGCGGAGGTCGTCGGTCGGCTCGGACGGCTCGCTCACGAGGACCAGACCGTAGCCGGTCCGCCGCGCCGTGCCACCGTGGAAAATCGCCGCGCGGAACGTGGCGGCCTGCCCGCGCGGAGCGGCGTGCCATCCGTAGCATGGCGACGATGGTTCGACTCCGACCTCGCGCCGCCGTCCTCGCGCTCGCGCTGGTCGCCACCGCGGGTGGCGTTGTGTTCGCGGCGACCGCGGCGATCGACGGTGCCGCCACGGTCGGCCGTCCCGCCGAGCGGCTCGTCGAGCCGGTCGGCGACCTGGCCGTGGCGTTCGACGTCGGCGCGCTCGACCGTTTCACCCACGAGGCAACGGTGGCCGCAGCGCTCCGGGCCGGGGCGGTCGCCGCCCCCAGCCGCAGCCTGTCGCTCGGACTGCGCCGCCTCGCCCGCAACGGGGCGACGGTGCACGCCCCGCCCGCCGGCTACCTGATTCCGATGGCCGTGATCTCGATGCCGCGCGAGGCCGTCGGCGGCGTGCTCGGGAGCGACGTCTCGGCGATCCTCGGCCCGTCGAGCGTGGTGATGAACGAGATGACCGCCGGGCTGATGGGAGCCGCCGTCGGTGACGTCGTCGAGCTTCGCACGGCGGCCGGTGGCACGCTGGGTCTCACCGTTGCCGGCATCCGGCCGTACTCCCAGCTCGGCTGGGCGGAGCTGGCCTTCACCACCGACGTCGCCAACCGGCTCGGGATGCACGAGGACACCCGCGTGGTGATCTGGGACATCGACGACCGCGAGGCGCTCGACCGCGAACTGGCGGCCGGCGGTGTGCTCGGTCGCGCCGACACCAAGGTCGTGCGCAGCTGGGACCCGGTCGACCCCGACGACACGATCAGCACCGCTCGCACCAAGGTGGCCCTCGGCGAGCCCTGGTACCGCATCGAGAGCGACGGTTCACTGACGATGCATCCCGACTGGATCGCCTCGAACCTCACGGCGGGTCGGGTGCTCCTCGATCCGACGATCCGCATCCGCGCCCAGTGTCACGTCCGCATCGTCTCCGACCTGTCGGCGGCGCTGGCCGAGGTGGCCGCGTCCGGTCTCGCGTGGGCGATCGACGTCGGCAACGCGAACACGTACGGCGGGTGCTATGCGCCCCGGTACAGCCGCACGAGCGGTTTCCTCTCGCGCCACACGTACGGCATGGCGCTCGACACCAACACGTCCTCGAACTGCCTCGGCTGCACGCCGCGCATGGACTGTCGGGTCGTACGGATCTTCCGCAAGCATGGGTTCGCGTGGGGCGGCAACTTCCGCCAGCCCGACGGCATGCACTTCGAATGGGTCGGCGAGCCCCTCCACCAGATCCAGTTCCCGTCGCGGTACTGCCCGAACCTCCCGGGCGGGGCGATCCAGTCGATCGCCACGACGTCGGTCGGGATGGACGTCCTGACCGCGGGACCGGACGAGATCGAGCACGACCACCCGCACGACCCCTAGCCTGGGTCCATGCGATTCGTCATCCTCGGCGGCGGTCCCGCCGG
The DNA here is from genome assembly GCA_041596155.1 of Ilumatobacter sp. Classification (GTDB taxonomy): domain Bacteria; phylum Actinomycetota; class Acidimicrobiia; order Acidimicrobiales; family Ilumatobacteraceae; genus Ilumatobacter. Next base: position 14,356 of record JBFHJC010000063.1, read on the forward strand.
CAACCAGGCGGCCACGTACGCGGCACGGCTCGGCGCCAAGGTCACCGTCGTCGAGCGCGACGTGCTCGGCGGAGCCGCCCACCTCTGGGACTGCATCCCGTCGAAGACGATGATCGCCACCGGTGGCGCGATCAGCTTCGGCAAGCGGATCGGCGGCATGGGGCTCGAGCAAGCCGAACCCGAAGTCGACATCGAGGCGCTCACCGGACGCATCCACCGAATCCAGGAGGACCTCCACGACGACATCGGCGAGCTGCTCCGCAGCCAGGGGGTGCGCATCGTGCGCGGCGCGGGGGCGTTCACCAGCCCGCACACCGTCCGAGTCGAGGGCTCCGACGGCGTCGAGGACATCGAGTTCGACGCTGCGCTCGTGTCGACCGGATCGCGACCGCGCGTGCCCGAGTGGTGCGAGCCCGACGGCGATCGCATCCTCACGACGCGCGACTGCTACCCGCCGAAGGTCTTCCCCGAGAGCATCACCGTGGTCGGCTCGGGCGTGACGGGCGTGGAGTTCGTCCACATGTTCTCGTCCTTCGGCGCCAAGGTGACGCTCGTCGTCAGTCGCAACCACGTCCTCCCCGGCAAGGACCCGGAGGTCGCCGGCGTCCTCGAGGACGATTTCGTCGCCCGTGGCGTGAAGCTGCTGAAGGGCGCCCGCGCCGTCGCAATCGAGCGCAACGAGACGGGTGACGGCGTCGTCGTGCGCTGCGACGACGGACGCGTCGTCGAGTCGAGTCACGCCGTGCTCGCCATCGGTTCGATCCCGAACACCGACGGGATCGGTCTCGACGCCGCCGAGGTCGAGGTCGACGACGGTGGGTACATCCCGATCAACCACCACTGCGTGACGAACCAGCGGCACATCTACGCCGCCGGCGACGTGAGCGGCAAGCTGCCGCTGTCGTCGGTCGCGTCGATGCAGGGCCGCAAGATCGCCGAGCA
>JBFHJC010000064.1:0-15075 GCA_041596155.1 Ilumatobacter sp.
CCCTCGGCGAGATCTACACCCAGATCGGCCAGTTCCCGGACATCGACCTGCGCGTCGCGCCGCTGCCCGGCCCGTCGGGCGGCGGAACCGCGGTCGGCGGCGGATCCCTGTACATGATGAACGACACCGCGCCCGAGGTCCGCGCCGCGGTGTGGGACTTCACGACGTGGCTCAACGAGGCGACCCAGCAGATCGCGTGGTCGGCCGGCACCGGCTACATCCCGACCCGCCAGTCTGCCTACGGCGTGCCGGAGCTCGAAGCGCTCTGGACCGAACGGCCCGGCTACCGCGTCGCCTTCGATCAGCTCGCTGCGGCCGGCCCGATCCCCGGCGGCGGCGGCCCGGTGGTCGGTGACCAGGAGGGCGTGCGCGAAGCGATCGAGGAATCGCTCGAAGCCCTGTTCGCGGGCATGGCACCCGCCGACGCCCGCGCTCAGGCGATCGCGCGCGCCAACGAGGTGATCGCCGACTACAACCGACGCATCGGCTGAGCGATCCGGTGTCGGGTATCGGCCATCCCCACGTCGAGCTCGGGATGTACCCGTTCGCGTCCGTGGCCTGGGCGTGGGACGACCTCTGGGGTGCGGTCCACGCGCTGGCGCCCTGGACCCCGCCACGGCTGACGCGCTCGGGTGACGTGCACGCCCGCTGGTACGACGTCGACTGCGTGGTCACCCAGGTGTGCGGCGGACCGTTCGCCGCCCTGCACCGCCACGACATGCACCTGATCGGCACGTTCACGCTCGACCTCCCCGAGGCCCACGGCACCGAGTACCGCAGCGTTCTGCTCAGCCCGCACGAGACCACCCTGGACGCGCTCGTCCGCGAAGGGTGCCACGCCGTCGCCAACAGCGCCGACAGCCTCTCGGGATGGCTCAGCCTGCTGGCCGCCACGGTCGGCGCCGGCGCCGAGTGGCCGGGGCGGGTCACGTTCACCTCGGCCCACGTCGACAGCATCCGGGCTCTCGCCGCCGGCCAGGCCGACGTGGCGAGCATCGACTCGTGGAGCCTGGCGCTCGTCGACGCCGAGGCGCCCGACCTCGTCAGCGGGCTCCACCGCGTCGGGCACGGCCCGTGGGTGCCAACGCCCGCCATCACGGCACGGCGCTCGCTGTCGGACGACCAGCTCGAAGATCTCGGCGCGGCGTTCGCGTCCGCCGCCGCCCATCCGGCGACCGCCGCCGCGCGGGCCGCGCTGCGGATCACCGGCTTCGCGCGCGTCGACATGGACGCGTACCTCGCAACGCTTGTGCTCGCGCCCGGTTGACCGCCGCCACTGCCCCGAGCGCTACGATTCGCCGCACATTCGTTCAACGAATTCCGCTACGGAGATGGGGATTGCTGGGGGGCCGGTGATGGAGCAGACCGAGTCGCGAGCACGCCGTCGCGGTCGCCCGCGCACCGAACGAGCCGCGCTCCCGGAACAGCGTCCGTTCGCCCAACCGCGCCTGCTCCATCGCCCGACCGAGATCCTCGGCGCCGACCAGATCGAGGCGCTCCACCAGGCGTCGCTTCGCATCCTGCGCGAGCTCGGCATGAAGGTGCTCGACCCCGAGACCCGCGGGATCTTCGCCGACGCCGGCGCCGAGATCGACGGCCGCGACGGCCAGATGGTCCGCTTCGACCCAGAGCTCGTCGAATCGCTGATCACCACCGCTCCCGAGCAGTTCACGCTGCACGCCCGCAACCCCGCCCACGACCTGGTGTTCGGTGGCGATCACCTCGCGTTCTCGGCCGTCAACAGCGCGCCGAACGCCGCCGACCTCGACGGTGGCCGGCGCACCGGCAATCGACGCGACTACCGCGACCTGCTCCGGCTCGTGCAGATGCTCAACTCGATCCACTTCACGCCCGGCTACCCGGTCGAACCGGTCGACATCCACGCCTCGGTGCGCCACCTCGAGGCGACGCTCGACCTGCTGCTGCTCACCGACAAGGCGATCCACGTCTACTCGCTCGGGCGTCAGCGCAACCAGGACGCGATCGAGATGGCGCGCATCGCCCGCGGCATCAGCGACGCCGAGCTCGACGAACAGCCGAGTGTCTGCACGATCATCAACACCAACTCGCCGCTCACGCTCGACGTCCCGATGAGCCACGGCATCATCGAGATGGCGCGCCGCAATCAGGTCGTGTGCGTCACCCCGTTCACCCTGGCGGGGGCGATGGCACCGATCACCCTCGCCGGGGCCCTGTCGCAGCAGAACGCCGAGGCGCTCGTCGGTCTGATGCTCACCCAGATCGTTCGCCCGGGCAGCCCGTTCGTGTACGGATCGTTCACGAGCAACGTCGACATGCAGTCGGGCGCGCCGGCGTTCGGCACGCCCGAGTACTGGAAGGCGACGATCGTCAGCGGCCAGCTCGCCCGCCGCTACCGCCTGCCATTCCGGTCGTCGGCGGCATGCGCCGCCAACACCGTCGACGCCCAGGCCGCCTACGAGACGATGTGGTCGCTGTGGGCGGCGGTGAGCAGCGGCACCAACTGGGTGCAGCATGCCGCGGGCTGGATGGAGGGCGGTCTGCACGCCAGCTTCGAGAAGATGGTCGTCGACGCCGACCTGCTGCACATGGCCTCGGCGGCGCTCGATCCGATGGTCGTCGACGACGACACGCTGGCGTTCGACGCCATCGCCGAGGTCGGCCCGGGCGGCCACTTCTTCGGGGTCGGCCACACCCGGGCCCGCTACCGGACGGAGTTCTACCGGCCGCTCGTCAGCGACTGGCGCAACTACGAGTCGTGGTTCGAGGCGGGCGGCCCCGACGCCGCCACCAAGGCGAACCAGCTCGTCAAGGCGTTCCTCACCGAGTACGAGGAACCACCGATCGACGACGCGATCCGCGAGGAGCTCATCGACTTCGTCGCCCGCCGTACCGCCGAAGGAGGCGTCCCCGTTGACTACTGATGATTGGTTCGCACGCCGCCTCCGCTGCGCTTCGACGACGGCTCACGAGCGCACCGCTCCTCGGGGCAACCCCTCGGCGCCACGACCCCGAACCCGCTCGACCACCCACGACCGGTTCGCACGCCGCCTCCGCTGCGCTTCGACGACGGCTCACGAGCGCACCGACCACGTTGGGGCGGCCATCAGGACCTCCGTCGATCTGATGCATGCCACAGAATCGGCTCCAGCGTTCTGTCGCAGCCACCAGGCCGTCGGACGTCGTGATGTCTGCCGCAGAATCCGCCCTGACGGGACGGGGGTGGCGGCGTGAAGTCGTCCGCGCACGTCGTCGTCATCGGCGGAGGCGTCGTCGGTGCGTCGGTGCTGTTCCACCTGACCGAAGCCGGGTGGACCGACGTCGTGCTGGTCGAGCGCAAGGAGCTCACCGCCGGATCGACCTGGCATGCCGCAGGCGGGATGCACACCCTGAACGGCGACCCCAACGTGGCGCAGCTTCAGCAGTACACCGTGCAGCTGTACCAGAAGATCGAGGAGCGGTCGGGTCAGAACTGCTCGATCCACCTCCCCGGTGGCATCACCCTGGCCTCCGACCGCGACCGCATGGACTGGCTCCGCATGGCGGTTGCCCGCGGTCGCTACCTCGGCATGGAGCTCGAGATGATCTCGCCCCAGGAGGCCCACGAGCTGTTCCCGCTGCTCGACCCGAAGCACTTCACGGGCGCGATGTGGGATCCGGTCGAGGGCCATGTCGACCCGACCGGCGTCACCAACGCCTACGCGATCTGCGCCCGCCAGGCCGGCGCCGAGGTCTACCGCCAGACCTGGGTCAGCGGCCTCGATCACCGCCCGGACGGCAGCTGGACGGTGATCTGCGAGCGTGGCGGAGCCGGTGGCGACATCCATGAGATCCATGCCGAGCACGTCGTCAACGCCGGCGGTCTGTGGGCGCGCGAGGTCGGCCGGATGGCGGGGCTCGACCTGCCGGTGCTCGCGATGCAGCACCACTACCTCGTCACGGAGCCGATGCAGGAGGTCGCGGACCACGTCGCGGCCACGGGCCGCGAGATGCCGATGGCGATGGACTTCAAGGGCGAGATCTACATCCGCCAGGAGGGCGACGGGATGCTGCTCGGCACGTACGAGCAGAACTCGCGCGCGTGGTCGGAGCACACGACACCGTGGGACTTCGACATGGAGCTGCTGCCGCCCGACCTCGACCGCATCGAACCCGAGCTGTCGGTCGCGTTCCAGCACTACCCGGCGATGGCGACCGCCGGCATCAAGACGATCGTCAACGGGCCGTTCACGTTCACGCCCGACGGCAACCCGCTCGTCGGCCCGGTCCCCGGCCTGCGCAACTACTGGACGGCGTGCGGCGTGATGGCAGGCCTGTCGCAGGGCGGCGGTGTCGGCCTCGCGCTCGCGAACTGGATGACGGGCGGCGAACCCGGCTTCGACATCTGGGGCATGGACGTCGCCCGCTTCGGCGACTACGCACGCCCGCCGTACACCCGGGTCAAGGCAGAGGAGAACTACCGCCGCCGGTTCAGGATCACGTTCCCGAACGAGGAGCTGCCCGAAGGCCGCAACCTCCAGACCGTGCCGATCCATGACCGCCTCGTCGAGCACAACGCGGTGTGGGGGTTCGACTTCGGCATGGAGTACCCGCTGTGGTTCCAGCGACCGGGCGAGCCACCGGTCGAAGACGTCACGTTCCGGCGCTCCAACGCGTTCGAACTCGTCGGTGAGGAGTCGCGCGCCGTCCGCGAGGCGGTCGGCCTCACCGAGGTCACCAACTTCTCGAAGTACCGGGTGGCCGGGCCCGGCGCCGCCGAGTGGCTGCAGCATCTGTTCACGAACCGACTCCCTCAGTCGGGCCGCATCAGCCTGACGCCGATGCTCAACCACCACGGTCACGTGATCGGCGAGTTCTCGGTGGCCCGGGCGAACGACGACCTGTTCTTCCTGTTCAGCTCGCTGGGTGCCACCGACCACCACCGTCGCTGGTTCCTCCACAACATGCCCGCCGAACCCGGGTTCACGTTCGAGGTACTGGGACACCGGATGGTCGGGCTGTCGCTCGCCGGGCCGCGCTCGCGCGATGTCCTGCAGTCGCTGACGACGTTCGACGTGTCGAACGACAACTTCCGGTTCATGGACTTCCGCCAGTTCGACGTCGCGATGGTCCAGTGCGGCGTCGGCCGGATGACCTACAGCGGCGACCTCGGTTACGAGATCTGGACGCCACCCGAGTACCAGCGCCACGTGTTCGACGCGCTGTGGGAGGCGGGCAGCGCCCACGGCATGCGGCTGTTCGGCGTGCGCGCGCTGCTGACGCTCCGGCTCGAGAAGATGTTCGGCACGTGGCTCCGGGAGTACCGGCCCATCTTCACGCCGTACGAGTGCCGAATGGACCGCTACGTCAAGCTCGACCACGACTTCATCGGTCGCGCCGCGCTCGAACGGGGCGACCTGCCACGGCGCTACCTGTCGTACTTCGACGTCGACGTCGATCCGGCCGATCCCGCCGACGTGATCGGCGACGAGCCGATCTTCCACGACGGCCGGGTGGTCGGGTGGGTGACGTCAGGCGGCTACGCGCACTACAGCGCGCGGTCGCTCGCACTCGGCTACATCGAGGCCGACGTCGCCGACGCAGCGCCCGCGACCGGGTTCGAGATCGAGATCCTCGGTCAGCGCCGACCCGCCACCCTCCTCCACGAACCGGTCCTCGATCCGGCGGCGGCACGCATGCGGAGCTGACCCGTGGCTCGCCTGGTCGACGCCGAACGTCGCACCCAGCTGCTCGACGACGTCGTCGCCTACGTCGCCGCGCACGGGCTCGCGAACCTCTCGCTGCGCCCGATGGCGCAAGCGCTCGGCGTGAGCGTCAACTCGCTGGTACACCACTTCGGGTCGAAGGACGACCTCGTCGCGGCGGCGCTGCGGCGGGCCTCGGCGATCCAGCAGCAGGTCGAGCACGACTGGTTGCGGCGTCGCCCCGACCTGAGCCAGGCCGATCTGCTCAGGGCCTGGTGGCGCTGGCTGACGTCGTCGCCCGACCGGCTCGCCCTCGTCCGGCTCGGCATCGAGGCCGCCGCGCTGGAGGCGACCGACCGCGGCCTGCCGCGTCGGCTCCGCAGCGAGCAGATCGGACTGTGGCGCACGAACATCGAAGAACGCCTCGTCGACGCCGGCGTGCTCCCCGACGAGGCGCGCGTCGAGGCGTCTCTGACCAAGGCGATGTTCACCGGACTGGTCGTCGACCTGCTCGCGACCGGGCAGAAAGCCCGGCTCACCCGCGCCCTCGAAGCGGGCGTCGGTCGGCTCGAGCGGGTCGTCGCAGCCGCCAGCTGACGGTTTCCTCGACGACCCGAACGGGTAACGCCCCGTTCATGGAACTCGCGCCGCGCCCGGAGCACCCGTGAGCGAGCTGCACATCGTCGGCGACGTCAGGGGAGCGCACGCCGGCACCGCGTCGGCGTCTCCGGAAGCAGAGACGAGTGTCGGCCGGGGCGCCGTGCCAGTGTTCCTGCGTGTCGGCGCGGCGTGGGCCTGGCGGTTCTGCGTCGTCGCGGCCGCCATCGCCATCGTCGTGTGGTTGGCGGCGCGACTGCGCATCGTCCTCGTGCCGTTGTTCGTCAGCATCATCCTGACGGCACTGTTCGCACCGATCGTGGGGCTGCTCGATCGTGTGATGCCGCGCCTGGCGGCGACCTGGACCGCGCTGCTCGGGGTGCTCGGCGGCCTGGCAGGCCTGACCTATGTCCTCCAGCAACCCGTCGTCGACGCCGTGTCCGACCTGCGTTCGCAGTGGGACGACGCGGTCGTCGAGATCAAGCGGTGGCTCGTCGAGGGCCCGTTCGGCATCGACGCCGACCGCGTCGACTCCACGTTCCGCGAGCTCGGAGCCACGGCGAGCCGGATCGCGTCCGGCCTCTTCGACCAGCCGGCATCGGCGGCGCGGCTCGCCGCCGAGATCGTCGCAGGCGTGCTGCTCACCCTGGTGCTCACGTTCTTCTTCCTGAAAGACGGCGCGTCGATGTGGAACTGGTTCCTGGATCGAATCCAGCCGGTGCGCCGGCCGACGGTCGACCGGTCGGGACGGGCTGCGTTCCGGTCGATCCAGGGCTGGATCCGCGGCGTCGCCATCACCGGTCTCGTCGACGGTGTGCTGATCGGCGCGGTGCTGCTGGTGCTCGGCGTGCCTGCGGCGATCCCGCTGGCGGTCATCACGTTCTTCGCGTCGTTCTTTCCCGTCGTCGGCGCGACTGCCGCCGGGGCACTCGCCACCGCCGTCGCCCTCACGACCGAGGGGCCGGGAACGGCGGTCATCGTCGCCGTCGCGGTCCTCGTGATCCAGCAGGTCGAGGGCGACGTCCTCCTGCCGCTCGTGATGTACAAGCAGACGTCGCTCCACCCGGTCGTCGTCCTGCTGGCACTGGCGGCGGGTGCCGCGATCGCTGGGTTCGTCGGCGCGATCGTTTCGGTGCCGATCACGGCTGCGCTGTCGGCCGCCGGCAGCGCAGCCCGCAACTGTCGCGAGGAGGAGCTCCTCCTCCACGAGGACGCGCCCGCCGACTGAGCCGGGGCGGGCTCTCGAAGGAGAACCGCTACAGGTCCTTCAGCAGCCGCAGGGCGTCGTACACCGCGGCGTGGACATTGCGGCTGCTGACGGCGTCGCCGATGCGGAACAGCTGGAACGTGCCGGCGTCGTTGCGCACGAGCGACTGCGGGCGGCCCTCCATGAGAGCGCCGTAGTCGACGGCGCCGAGGTTCGACGAAACGGGCTTCAGTTCGAAGTACAGCTCGGCGGTGACGGCCGTGCCGTGATCGACGACCACCCAGTCGACGTGGCGGACCGTGCGATGGCTCGTGTGCTCGCTGCCGACCTCGGCGCACAGCCGGCCGTGCTCGGGGTGGGCGGCGAGGACGCGCTGGTGCAGCGTGATGACGGTGTCGGTCTCGTTGAGGGCCCGGGCGTACGGCACGTGGTTGAGGCCGCCGACCTCGACGCCGAACATCCGCTCGGGGGTGACGATCTCCAGTCGGGCACCGGACCGTGCGATCAGCTCCGCCGCCGACAGCGCCGAGTGGGTGCCGTTGTCGTCGTAGAAGAGCACGTCGCCGGACGGCTTGGCGTCGCCGGCCAGCACGTCCCAGCTCGTGACGACGCGCCCGCCGACCGCCGACGCGTCGAACTCCAGGTCGGGCGGCAGCTGCGGCTGGCCACCCGTTGCGACGACGACGACGTCCGGGTCCAGGTCGCGCACGAGATCGGCGTCGGCGAATGTGTCGACGCGCAGGTCGACACCGAGCCGTCGCAGCTCGGCGACCCGCCAGTCGACGATGCCCTGGAGGTCCTTGCGGCGCGGGTTGCGAATCGCCAGGTTGAGCTGGCCGCCCGGCCACGGCATCGCCTCGAGCACCACCACGTCGTGACCGCGCTCCCCCGCGACGCGGCCGGCCTCGAGCCCACCCGGGCCGGCCCCGATCACCACCACCCGGCGGCGACGGTCGGCTCGCGGCACCTGGTGGGGCATCGTCTGCTCGCGGCTCGTCGCGGCGTTGTGGAGGCAGAGCGCCTCGCCCGCTTCGTAGATCCGGTCGAGGCAGTAGGTCGCACCGACGCACGGCCGGATCTCGCCCTCGCGCCCCTCGACGATCTTGCGGACGATGTACGGGTCGGCGAGGTGCGCCCGCGTCATGCCGACGAGGTCGACCTTGCCCTCCCGGATCGCGTGCCGGGCGCCGGCCACCTCGTCGACCTTCGAGGCGTGCAGGACGGCGAGCCCCGTGTTGGCGCGGACCATCCCGGCGAAGTCGAGATGCGGCACCGACGGCATGCCGTGGATCGGGATGACCTCGGCCAGCCCGACCTCGTGCTCGATGTGGCCACGGATCACGTTGACGAAGTCGATCAGGCCGGCGTCCTCGAAACGGCGCACCACCTCGAGGCCCGCCGGGGTGTCGATGCCGTCGGGTGCGACCTCGTCGATCACCATCCGCACCCCGACGACGAAGTCGGGGCCGACGCGCTGCCGAATGGCGGTGAGCACCTCCCAGCCGAAGCGGAGCCGGCGGTCGAAGTCTCCGCCCCACTCGTCGTCGCGCCGGTTCGTCCGGGGCGACAGGAACTGGTCGAACAGGTGCCCGTAGGCCTCGATCTCGACGCCGTCCATGCCGCCGGCCTGCATTCGCTCGGCGGCGTCGGCGTACTTGCCGACGATCCGCTCGATGTCCCACTCCTCGGCTTCCTTCGGGATGCCGCGGTGGGCGGGTTCGCGCAGCGGCGACGGCGCCACGATCGGCAACCAGTCGTCCTGCGCCCAACCGGTACGGCGGCCGAGGTGGCTGATCTGGATCATGCACGCCGCGCCGTGCTCGTGCACCTCGTCGGTCATCCGGCGGATCCACGGCACGATCTCGTCCTTGTAGGCGTGGAGGTTCCCGAACGCCGGCGGGCTGTCCTCGGCGACGACGGCGGTGCCGGCGGTCATCGTCATGCCGATCCCGCCCTTGGCCTTCTCGACGTGGTACAGCCGGTACCGGTCGGTCGGCATCCCTCCCTCGGAGTACGCCGGCTCGTGCGACGACGAGAACACGCGGTTCCGCAGCGTCAGGTGCTTGAGCCGGAACGGTTGGAGCAGCGGATCGTCGCTCATCGCGCTCCGTCGCCTGCGAACTCGGTGATGCCGCCGCATCGGTCATGGTAGTCGCCGGCTTCGGCCACGAACCACGCCTGCGTCGTCCGCAGTCCGGTCGGCTGATCGAGGGCACCCGCCGCGATCGACACGTGGTCGGGCAGCGCATCGGCGCGCCAGAACATCGACGAGCCGCACGTCGCGCACGAGCCGTACTCGACGGTCGGGTCGGGTCGGAACCAACGCACCGGCCCGTCGATCTGCACCCGGTCCGGCGACGCTGCCGTCGCGGCCATGTGGTGGCCGGAGAAACGACGGCAACGCTCGCAGTAGCAGTCGTACACGTCGCGCAACGGCCCGCGGACGGCGACACGAACGGCTCCGCACAGGCAGTGCCCGGTCGCCGTCACATCGTCCGTCACGTCGTCCGTCACGTCGTCGCTCACGATGTCGCTCATCGCGCTCGGTCTCCTCTCCGGAGACGGTCAGCGAGCGTGCCGACGGAAACGCCGGCGACGGCGTGCACCGAGGGAGCAGCCGGAGCGCAGCGGAGGTCAGTGCGGACCATCGTGATCAGTACCACATGTCGGGAGCCGCTGACTTCTTCTTGCCGATGTAGTCGCGCAGGGCTTCGTCGGTCGCCTCGTCGAGCGGCGGTGGTTCGTACTCGGCGAGCGTCTTGGCGACGAGCGCGGCGGCGCGCTCCTCGGTGCGCAGCTCGCCGTTGTCGCGCCACTGCTCGAAGCTCGTGTTGTCGGCCGTCGGGCTGTCGTAGAACGCCGTCTCGTAGTGGCGGAGCGTGTGCTGGGCCGAGAAGAAGTGCTTGCCGGGTCCGATCTCGATGAAGCCGTCGATCGCGAACTCGTCCTCGTCGATCGACACCCCCTCGAGCCAGCGGTGGAGCGCCCCGCAGAAGTCGGCGTCCATCACGAACTTCTCGTAGCCCATCGACAGCCCGCCCTCGAGCCAGCCGGCCGAGTGAAGGATGAAGTTCGTGCCGCACAGGATCGCCGACATCATCGACATCGTCGACTCGGCCATCGCCTGACCGTCCGGCACCTTCGACGACGTGAACGCGCCGGCGCAGCGCAAGGGCAGCCCGACCCGGCGGGCGAGCTGGCCGACCACGAGGGAGCCGATCGCCGGCTCGGGTGTTCCGAACGTCGGCGACCCCGACCGCAGCGCCATCGACGAGAGGAAGTTGCCGTAGATCGCAGGCGAGCCCGGGCGCACGAGCTGACCGAGCGCGATGCCGACGAGCGTCTCGGCGTGGGCCTGGGCGATGTCGCCGGCCAGGGTCACCGGGCCCATCGCGCCGCCGAGGATGAACGGCACGACGACCGCAGCCTGGTTGGCCTCGGCGTACGCCCGGATCGCGCCGGTCATCGCGTTGTCCCACACCAGCGGCGAGTTGACGTTGATGTTGCCCATGATCACGCAGTGCTCGTCGGCGAACGCCTCGCCGAACAGGATGCGCGCCATCACCACCGAGTCGCGGGCCCGATCGGGCGCGGTCACCGATCCGAGGAAGCCCTGGTCGTTGTACTTGATGTGGGCGTACACCATGTCGAGGTGACGCTTGTTGACCGGCACGTCGACGGGCTCGCAGATCGTCCCGCCCGAGTGGTGGAGCCACGGCGACGAGTAGGTGAGCTTCACGAAATTCTGGAAGTCCTCGAGCGAGGCGTACCGCCGGCCGCCGGCCAGATCGCGCACGAACGGCGACCCGTAGGCCGGGGCCATCACGACGTTGTCGCCGCCGAACACCACCGACTTGGCGGGGTTGCGGGCATGTTGGGTGAACTCCGACGGCGCCGTCGCGATCAGCTCACGTGCGTGGCCCGGTTCGAACCGGACGCGCGTCCCGGTGACCGACGCGCCAGCGGCCCGGAAGAGGTCGCGGTCCTCGTCCTCGTTGATGTCGATCCCGACCTCGGCCAGGATCTGGTCGGCCCGCCGCTCGATCTCGTCGAGCCCGTCGGGCGTGAGCAGGTCGTAGGGCATCACCTTGCGGCGGATGAACGCCGGCGCGTCGCGGTGCGCGTCGCCGGACGTGCGTTCCTGGACCCTGGCCGCTCGTCCCCCACTGCGTCGCGCCATCGTCAACCCCCTCGTCGATCCGTCGTGGACGGTCACCCCATCACGGTGCCCGATGTGTGCGCCGGCTCGCGCCGACGCGAGAACGCGCCGAGGTTCACGAGCTGCCCGGTGTGGGCGCCGCGGAACTGGACGGGGTCGGCGTCGTGGTCGTGGCCGCCCATCGTGGCGTCGACGATCTCGCGCAGGTACATGCCCGCCATCGGCGCGTTCTTGAACTGGTTGCCGCTCGTGCCGCACGCCATGAAGAAGCCGTGCAGCGACGACCGGTCGTAGATCGGCACCCAGTCGTCCGAGGCGTCGTACATCGACGCGATGCCCGACGGTTGCGACGGGACGCCGAACTCGGGGATCCGGCGCGCCATCCGCATCATCGACGTCTCCCAGACCTCGACCGTGGGGTACTCGGAGTTGGTGTCGGGCTCGTCGACCCAGTGCAGCGGATCGCAGGCCGGCTCGGTGCCACCGATCAGCAGCATCCCGCCCGGCATCGGGCGGAAGTACTGGCCGATGTCGAGATCGGCGACGAGCGGCGCGCCGTCCTCGAGCGCCGCGCCACGAGGGGCCGGCGCCACGAACACCTCGGCGCGCAGCGCCTGATGGTGGATGCGCATATCGCCGGTCACACCGGCGAGCACGTTCACGCCGCGGGCGTGCGGGCCGGCGACGTTGACCACGACCGGCGCCTCGATCGTGTCACCGCCGGCGAGCCTCACGCCGCGCACCGCCTCACCGTGCTCGCCCTCGACGCGGTCGATCGCGACGACCTCGGCGCGGTAGCGGAAGTCGGCACCGTGCTGGCGCGCCGCGTGCACGAGGTTCTTGGTGGCGAGCGTCGGGTCGTCGATGAAGCCGGCTGTCGGGTTGTACAGCGCCGTCAGTTCGCCGACGGCGTCGTCGGCGAAGGCCGGATCGTCGACGAGCTTCGGCGGGTAGAAGCTGCCCGTGTCGAGCCAGGGGAACCGCGTGCGCAGCTCACGGCCGTCGAGGTCGGCGAACGGGATGCCGAACTCCTCCCACAGCGCCTTGATCGCCGCGAGGTCGTAGTCGGGGGTGCGGAACACGACGTTGCCCGTCTCGATGTAGCGGGCCATCCCGTCGGGGTCCACGTGACCGAGATGGCGTTCCCAGTCCCACCAGAGCTGGGCACCTTCCCACGCGGTGAGGATCGCGTCGCGCGTCGAGTAGCTGAAGCGGATGATCGCCGACGATGCGCTGGTCGAACCGCATGCCGGACCCGGTCCCTTGTCGACGACCAACACCGAGCGCCCGCCGCGGGCCAGCTCGAGCGCGACGGCCGCACCGATCACGCCCGAACCGATGACGACGGCGTCGGCGCGGTTCACGAAGCGCCCCGCACGATCGCTTCCTGCCACGCCCGGGTGTCGGCGACGGCGTTGAACGTGAACGAGTGGAGCGCTTCGATACCGAGCCGCTCGGCATCGTCGGCGAACTCGACCACCATGTCGGTCGGATCGAAGCCGCCCGGCGCCATCAGGTGCATGACGGTCGAGCGGTTCTTGCTGAGGTAGCGCAGCGACGCGCCGATGCCGAGCCGCGTTCCCATCGTCATCAGTCGGGTGCGGTCGACGACGCCCGGGATGCCGAGGCGGATCGGTAGTTCGATGCCGGCATGACGTTCGGCGCGGATCCAGTCGCGGATCTTGTCGGTGTCGAAACACATCTGCGTCGAGACCCAGCCGCCCACGCCGAACTCGCGCAGCAGCGCCTGCTTGGCGCGCAGCTGCTCGGTGACGACGTCCTGGTCGATGAGGGCGTGACCATCGGGGTAGCCGGTGACGCCGACGCGATCGACGCCGGGGTCCGCCCCGAGCAGGTCGCGCAGGAAGGCCAGCGCACCCTCGTACGGCCCGATCGCCTCGGGCGCGTCGCCGGCGATCACGAACACCTCGCGGATGTCGTGCTCGCGCAGCCAGGCGGCCAGCTTCGTCGCGTGCTCGGGTCCGTCGACCAGGCGCGCCGCAAGGTGCGGGACCGGCCGATGGCCGTCACCGATCAGCCGCTCGGTGATCTCGAGCGTCGCGTCGATGCCCTTCACCGGCGAGCACGTGACCGACACGTGCGCGCACGGAGGCAGGTCGGCGATCGCCTGGTCGACCGACTTCATCGGGACGATCTCGTAGTGGAGGTCGGCGACGAGCTTGGCCATCGACGGCGAGCTCTCGGTCGTTCGCTTCCGGGCGAACGGCAGGCAGCGGGTGACCGCGCTCATCTTGGGCAGGGTGATCATCGTTCTCCTCTAGGCGAACTCGTCGGGCAGCTCGTCCTTGCGACGGCTGACGTACTCCTGCAGCTCAGCGTCGATCGCGTCGTCGATCGCCGGCGCCTCGTAGGCGGCGAGCTGTTCTTTCCAGATCCGGTTGGCGCGTTGCGCCGCGTCGAGTCCACCCTCGTCGGCCCACTGCTCGAAGCTCGAGTTGTCGGCGGTGGTGGAGCGGTAGAACGCGGTCTCGAAGTTGGCGAGGGTGTGGGCGGTGCCGAGGAAGTGGTTCCCCGGCGGGTTCTCGCGCAGGGCGTCCATCGCCTGGGCGTTCTCCGACAGGTCGAGCCCCTTCGCGAACGTGATCATCGCGCCGAGCTGGTCGGCGTCGAGGACGAACTTCTCGTAGCCGATGGCGAGCCCGCCCTCGAGCCAACCGGCGGCGTGCAGCACGAAGTTGACGCCGCCCATCACCGTCGGCAACAGCGTCTGCGCCGACTCGTAGGCGGCCTGGGCGTCCGGGAGCTTCGACGCGCACAGCGAGCCGCCCGAGCGGAACGGGACCCCGAGCCGGCGGGCCAGCGCAGCGACCGTGTAGAGCACGGTCGCCGGTTCGGGCGTGCCGAACGTCGGCGCGCCGGTCTGCATCGACATCGAGCTGGCGAACGAACCGAACACCACGGGCGCGCCCGGCCGCACGAGCTGGGTGAACGCCATCCCGGCGAGCGCCTCGGCGAGGGTCTGGGCGGCGACGCCGGCCGACGTCGCCGGTGCCATCGCCCCGGCCAGGATGAACGGGGTGATGATGCACGCCTGGTTGTGCTGGGCGTAGACCTGGGCGGCGGCCAGCATGGTGGCATCCCACACCAGCGGCGAAGATGCGTTGATCAGGCTGGTCATCACCGTGCGGTCGCCGAGATCGCCGCCGAAGCCGATGCGGGCCAGCTCGACCGAGTCGGCGGCCCGTTCCCCGGCCGTGACCGACCCCATGAAGGGCTTGTCGCTGTAGCGCAGGTGGGCGTACACCATGTCCAGGTGGCGCTTGTTGACCGGCACGTCGACGGGCTCGCAGACGGTACCGCCCGAATGGTGCAGTCCGGGGCTTGAGTAAGCCAGCTTCACGAAGTTCTTGAAGTCCTCGAGCGTTGCATAGCGCCTGCCCTGGTCGAGGTCGCGGACGAACGGCGAGCCGTAGGCAGGCACGCAGACC
>JBFHJC010000065.1:0-15053 GCA_041596155.1 Ilumatobacter sp.
CGCGTCTCGGCGGCGTCCTCGTCGCGGATGAACCAGGCCACCGCTGCGCCAGGCAGCATCAGCAACCCGACGGCCAGCAGCGCCCACTGGTGTGCCGCCAGTCGGTCGGCCGCAGGCGCCACCTCGAGGCCCCGCAGGCCGGCTGCGAGCACCGTCGCAGCGAGGGCCGTGCCACAGGCGCTCGCAACCTGCCGCTGGGTGTTGAACAGCGCCGTGGCGCGGCTGGTGTCCGCGAACGACGTCGTGGCGTAGACCGCCGTCTGGATCGCGATGAACACGAATCCCATCGCCAGGCCGCGCGCAACCGACAGCGCCATGATCACCGGCAGCGGGGTCGACAGGTCGACGAGCGCGTAGGCGCACGTGACGAGTCCGGCCAGCAGGGTCCCGCCGACCATGATCCAGCGGGGTCCGACGGCCCGGTACACACGGCTGCCGAAGAACTGGGCGACGACGAGCATGCCGGCCGCCTGCGGGGCGGTCGCCAACCCGCTCTCGAACGCCGAGAAGTCCCGCAACGCCTGGAGATAGATGGGCAGCACGAAGAACTGGCCGAAGAAGCCGCCGTAGACGAGCATCGACGAGAGGTTCATCGTGCCGAACATCCGGTCGCGGAACAGGCGCAGCACGAGCATCGGCTCGTCGATCGTCAGCTCGACGACGACCAGCAGGACCAGCCCGGTCCCGCCGCCGATCAAGAGCAGCAGCACCAGGCCCGAGCCCCACCCGCGATCGGGCCCGAACGAGAGCGCCGACAACACCAGCGCCAGCGATCCGGTCGCCAGCACCAGCCCGGCGACGTCGAGCCGGCCCGGGCGATCGCCCACGTACTCGACGAGATGACGGCGCGCCAGGACGACGCCCAACGCGCCGATCGGCAGGTTGATCAGGAAGATCCAGCGCCACGACGCGTGGTCGACGAGCAGGCCACCCAGGAGCGGGCCGGTCGCCGGCGCGATCACCGCCACGCTCATCACGGCCGACGCCGCCGTGACCCGCTCGCGCAGCGGGAAGGCGCGGAACAGCATCGCGGCACCGATCGGCGGCAACAGACCACCGCCGACGCCCTGCAGGATCCGGAACGCCACCAGCTGGTTGAGCGATCCGGCCGCGCCGCACAGCCCCGACGCGGCCACGAACGCGGCGAGCGCCCACACGAAGACCCGCTTGGTGCCGAACCGGTCGCCGAGCCATCCGGCGGCCGGGATGACCGACGCGACCGCGAGGAGGTAGCCGATCGAGATCCACTCGACGTCGCTCGGCTCGACGCCGAACTGGCTCGCCATCGTCGGCAGCGCGACGTTCACCATCGTGCCGTCGATGATCGTCATGAACAGCGCGATCACGTAGATGGCGAGCACCTGCCGCTCGTACGGGAGCCGCCCGATCCATGCCGTCACGGCTCCGACCGTACGTCGCGACCGACCGAGGCGACCTACGCTGACGCGATGAGCGACCCACGTCTCGCCGGAACCGAGATCGCCGATTCGGTGCTCGACCTGTTCGGCCACACCCCACTCGTCCGCATGAAGCGGATCATGGAGGCCGAGTCGCTCCCGGCGGTCCTCGCGATGAAGATGGAGACGACCAACCCGGGCGGGTCCTCGAAGGACCGTCCGGCACTCGAGATGATCCTCGCCGCCGAGCGCGACGGCCAGCTCGAGCCCGGCGGCACGATCGTCGAACCGACGAGCGGCAACACGGGTGTCGGGCTGGCGATCGTCGCCGCCCAACGTGGCTACGACTGCGTGTTCGTCATGACCGACAAGGTCGCGCCCGAGAAGATCAAGCTCCTCCAGGCCTACGGCGCCGAGGTGGTCGTGTGCCCGGTCGCCGTCGCCCCCGAGGACCCGCGCAGCTACTACTCGGTCGCCGAACGCATCACCCAGGAGCGCAGCGCGTTCCGGCCGAACCAGTACGCCAACCCGAACAACCCGCTCGCCCACTACAAGACGACCGGGCCCGAGCTGTGGGCTCAGACCGCCGGGCGCATCACCCACTTCGTCGCCGGTGCCGGCACCTGCGGCTCGGTCACCGGCACCGCCAGGTTCCTGAAGGAGCAGAACCCCGCCATCCGGATCATCGCCGCCGACCCGCAGGGATCGGTCTTCTCCGGTGGGTCGGGCCGGCCGTACCTCGTCGAGGGCGTCGGCGAGGACTTCTTCCCCGCCGCCTGGGAACCCGACCTCTACGACGAGGTCATCGCGATCAGCGATGCCGAGAGCTTCCACACGGCCCGTCGGGTCAGCCAGATCGAGGGCATCCTCATCGGCGGGTCGGGCGGCACCGCAGTGGCTGCCGCCATCCAGGTCGCCCGCCGGGCCACGCCCGACGACATCGTCGTGGTGTTCAACCCCGACTCCGGGCGCGGCTACCTCTCGCGCGTGTTCGACGACGCCTGGATGGCCAACTACGGCTTCCTCGACGAGTGCGACCAGTGCGTGCGCGCCGTCGTCGAGGCTCGCGACCCGAGCACTGAGAAGCTGGTCTACGTCAATCCCGACGAGACGGTGCGCGTCACCATCGACCGCATGCGCGCCAACGGCATCAGCCAGCTCCCGGTGTGCAAGAACACTCCGCCGTTCGCCGCCGCCGAGGTGTCCGGCTCCGTCGACGAGCTCGAGCTGATGGAGGCGATCGCCCGCGACCCGGCCGTGCTCGACGTCCCGGTCGAACAGGTGATGGGCCCGAACCTTCCCACGATCGGTGTCGGCCAGCGCCTGGACCGGGCGCTCGAGATGCTCCGCACGGCTCCGGCGCTGCTGGTCCTGGCCGACGGGCGACCGCTCAGCGTGCTCACGCGCACCGACATCCTCGAGTACTTCGAGAGCCAGGCCGGCGCCGAAGTCGGGGGCGGAGCCTGATGGGCGAGCTCGACGAGCAATCCGGATGGGCGTTCGAGACGATCGCGATCCACGCCGGTCACGAACCCGACCCCACCACGGGCGCCGTCGTCCCGCCGATCTCGCTGGCGACGACGTTCGCCCAGGAGCAGGTCGGCGAGCACCGCGGCTACGAGTACTCGCGATCGGGCAACCCGACCCGCACTGCGCTCGAGACCCAGGTCGCAGCGCTCGAACGGGCCCGTCACGGCCTGGCCTTCGCGAGCGGCCTCGCCGCCGAGGACAATGTGCTCCGGTTGCTGCGCCAGGGCCAGCGGATCCTGCTCGGCAACGACGCCTACGGCGGCACGTTCCGGCTGATCTCCAAGGTCTGGTCGCCGCTCGGGTTCCCCTGGACCGCCGTCGACCTGTCCGATCTCGACGAGCTCGTCGCGAACTGGCCCGACGACACCGGCATGGTCTGGCTCGAGACACCCACCAACCCGCTGCTCACGTGCTTCGACATCGAGGCGATCGCCGCCGTCGCCCACGATCGGGGCGCGCTCGTCGTCGTCGACAACACGTTCGCGACCCCCTACCTCCAGCAGCCCATCACGATCGGCGCCGACATCGTCGTCCACTCCGCCACGAAATACCTCGGCGGGCACAGCGACGTCGTGGGGGGGTTCCTCGCAGTCGACGACGACGACCTCGCCGAGCGGCTGCGCTTCACCCAGAACGCGGCCGGCGCCGTGCCCGCCCCGTTCGACTGCTACATGGTGCTGCGCGGCGTGAAGACGCTCGGCGTCCGCATGGACCGTCACTGCGAGAACGCCCGTGCCATCGTCGACCTGCTCGTCGGCCACGACGCCGTCGAGCAGGTGATGTACCCGCAGCTCCCCGACCACCCGGGCCACGCCGCGGCCGCCAAGCAGATGCGCGACTACGGCGGCATGGTGTCGTTCCGGGTGCGGGGCGGCGGCGAGGCGGCCCGGCGCGTTGCCGCGGCGACCGAGCTGTTCACCCTCGCCGAGTCGCTCGGCGCCGTCGAGAGCCTGATCGAGCACCCCGGTGCGATGACGCACGCATCGGCAGCCGGTTCGCCGCTCGAGGTGCCCGACGACCTGATCCGGCTGTCGGTCGGCATCGAGCACGCCGCCGACCTCACCGCCGACCTCGCCAACGCTTTGGGGGTAGCGTCGGGCGCGTGACCGCCCGTCCGCTCGTCGTCGCCGCCAACCGGCTCCCGGTGTCGCGAAAGGGCGACGAGTGGGTCACCAGCCCGGGCGGGCTCGTGCGGGCGTTGCTCCCGATCGTCCAGGAGAGCAAGGGCGCCTGGGTCGGCTGGCCCGGTCAGGCCGGTGACGACGCCGAGACGATCCACGTCGACGGCATCGAGCTCCATCCGGTGCCGATCTCGGCCGACGAGCTGCAGCGCTACTACGAGGGCTTCTCGAACGACACCCTGTGGCCGCTCTACCACGACGCCATCCGCGACTCGGGATACCGCGGCGACGACTGGGACGCCTACGTGACGGTCAACGAGCGGTTCGCCGCCCGGCTCGCCGACGTCGCACCGCCCAACGCCGCCGTGTGGATCCACGACTACCACCTCCAGCTCGTGCCGCGCATGCTGCGCGAGCGGCGCGCCGACGTGCGGATCGGATGGTTCAACCACATCCCGTTCCCGCCCCTCGAGCTGTTCCAGCGTCTGCCGTGGCGCAATGAGATCGTGACCGGCCTGCTCGGCGCCGACGTCCTCGGCTTCCAGCGCGAGCGCGGCGCTCGCAACTTCATGGCGGCGGCCGAGCTGATGGTCGGTGCCGAGGAGGTCGAGCACGACCTCGTGGGGTTCGACGACCGCTTCGTCCAGTGCGGGGCGTTCCCGATCTCGATCGACGTCGCCGAGTTCGAGCTGCTCGGGTCGGCGCGCGCCTCGCGGCGGCGGATGTCGGAGATCCGAACCCGGCTCGGCGAACCGGAGGTCATCCTGCTCGGCGTCGACCGACTCGACTACACGAAGGGGATCGGGAGCCGCCTCCGGGCGTTCGGGGCATTGCTCGAACAGGGACGACTCGACCCGGAGCGTCACGTGCTGGTGCAGATCGCCACACCGACCCGCGAAGGCGTCGAGATGTACCAGGAGGAACGCCGCGAGATCGAGCAGATCGTCGGCGAGATCAACGGGGCCCACTCGCGCCTCGGCTACCCGGTGATCCACTACATCTACCGGATGCTGCCGCTCGAGGACCTGATCCCGCTGTACCGGGCCGGCGACGTGATGCTCGTCACCCCGTTCCGCGACGGCATGAACCTCGTGGCCAAGGAGTACGTCGCCGCCCACGTCGACGGCGACGGCGTGCTCGTGCTGTCGGAGTTCACCGGCGCAGCCGACGAGCTGGAGGCGGCGCTGCTGGTGAACCCCCACGATGAGCAGGCGCTCCAGGACGCGATCGTCCGAGCCGTCGAGATGGACCGCCACGAGCGGCGCTCTCGGATGGATGCCCTGCGTCGCGCCGTCGCCGACGCCGACGTGGGCGACTGGGCGCGCTCGTTCCTCGAGGTGCTCGATCGGGTCTGACGTTGGCGCGCGACCTGACACCCGCCGAGCTGGCCGAGCTCGTCCGGCCGATGCTCGACTCCGGGCTCGTGGCGTTCGACGTCGACGGCGTGCTGGCGCCGATCGTCGAACACGCCGACGACGCGCGACTGTCGCCGGGTGTGCACGACGGCCTGGCGGCGCTCGCGACTCGCACGGACGTCGCCATCCTGTCCGGCCGCTCGCTCGAGAGCCTCGAACGGCTCTTCGCCTTCCCCGTCGACCTGCACGTGATCGGCAGCCACGGCCTCGAAGAGCGGGGTGCCGGGGCGATGACCCTCGACGACCGCGAGCGGGTGCGCCTCGAGCAACTCGTCGCGCTCGGGAACAAGGCCGTCGTGGCGATCGGCGACGGGGCGTGGCTCGAGTCGAAGCCGGCGAGCGTCGTCGTGCACACCCGGCGCGCCGACGGGGGCCAGGCCTCGGAGGCGTTGGAGGCGCTCACGACGCTGGCGGCGATGGTGGACGGCGCCCAGGTCAAGGCCGGCCACGAGGTCGTCGAGTTGATGGCGCGCCGGGCGAGCAAGGGCGACGCCCTGCTCGCGCTGGCGGCGCGACTCGGCCGTCGACCGGTCACCTTCCTCGGTGACGACGTCACCGACGAGGACGCGTTTCGTCAGATGAGCGGCGACGACGTCTCGGTGAAGGTCGGCGCCGGCGAGACGAACGCCCGCTATCGACTCGCCGACGCGGCAGCCGCCGCGGCGCTCGTGGCGGCGCTCAACGACCGCTGAGTGCGGCGACGACGGGTGCGAAGCGCTCCGGTTCGCGCACGACGACGTGGCTGATGCCCAGCTCGGCCCGGAGCCGCTCGAGCTCGTCGACCACCTGCTCGACCGACCCGATCAGCACGAACGGCGACGCGGCGACGACCTCGGCGTCGAGCGCGACGCGCTGCGCCACCTCGTCGACCGTCGGACCCTCACCGTCGATCGAGGCGACCTGGACGAGCACCGATCGCTCGATCGCACGATCGCGATCGCCGGCGGCGTCCGCCAACCACCGCGCTCGCTCGCGCACGTCGCCGACCGGGAAGCCGGCGGCGGTGGGCTTGCCACGGTCAGCGTGCACGAGACCGGTGAACTGGAAGATGTCGGCGTGGCGCGCGGCGAGCCGCACGACCCGTCGGCCGTGTCCGCCGATCAGGAACGGCACGCGCTCTTGCAGCGGGCTCACGCCGAGGTGCGCGAGGTGCACCGAAAGATGCTCGCCGTCGAACGCCGTCGGCTCTCCGGCGAGGAGCGAGCGGAGGACCGTGAGCGACTCGCCGAACCTCGTCACTCGCGGGCCGGGCGGTCGGATCGGCGACCCGATCGCGTCGTGTTCCGACTCGTCGTAGCCGGTCCCCAGCCCGAGGACCAGCCGGCCGCCGGTCAGCCGGTCGACGGTCGCCGCCGTGCGCGCCAGCATCACCGGGTGGTGGAACTCGTTGTTGAGGACGAGCGGGCCGATCCGGAGCCGCTCCGTCGCGAGCGCGGCGGCGACGAGCGGCGCGAACGGGTCGATCGCTCCCGGGCCGACGCGACTGTCGGTTCGGGCCGGATCGCCGCCGA
This sequence comes from Ilumatobacter sp., assembly GCA_041596155.1. Classification (GTDB taxonomy): domain Bacteria; phylum Actinomycetota; class Acidimicrobiia; order Acidimicrobiales; family Ilumatobacteraceae; genus Ilumatobacter. The sequence goes on from JBFHJC010000065.1 coordinate 6,975, forward strand.
CGTGGTCGTAGCTGAAGAGCCCGTCGTAGCCCATCGCCTCGACGCGGCGGGCGTGCTCGGCGAGGCCGATCGGGTCGTCGAACGGTCCGCCCTGGGTCGCGAACCGGAACGGTCTCGTCACCCGGTCCTCCGCAAGACCGTGCGGTCGTGGCTGAGATGGACGACGTCGGGTTCGAGCGCACGGAGGCGAGCGAGCGATTCGACCGCGGTCTGGACCCAGGACTCGTCGTGGGCGTCGGCCGGGTCGGGCTCGGCGGCGGCGAACTCGGCGCACGTGTAACAGCACTGGCCCCCGATCACGGTGCGGCCGAGTTCGTCGTCGACCACCAGCGACTGGTGGCCCGGCGTGTGACCGGGCGTCGCGACGATGCGCACGCCGGGAGCGATGTCGACGTCGCCGTCGATCGTCCGCCGCCGCTCGACCGGCAGGCGAGCCCAGTCGGGGACCGTGAAGCGCGGGGCGTCGACCATCTCGTACTCGGCGGCCTGCACCCAGACCGGGACCGACGGAAACGCTCGATTCTGGCCGCAATGGTCGAAGTGGAGGTGGCTGTTGACGATCGCCACGACCTCCCGTTCGTCGATAGCGGCGGCGCCGAGCGCGTCGACGATCGGGATGACATTCGGCTCGTACAGCTCGTTGATCCGCTCGTGGTCGCCGGCCACACCGGTGTCGACGAGGATCGTGCCATCGGGATGCCGGACCGCGAACGCCTGGACGACGCAGTCGCCGTCCGCGGCTCGCGGGTGCCCGGCCGGCAGCCGCACGCGTCCGACGTCGAGCGTCAGGACCTCGATGCGGTGAGCCATGCGAGCGTCCGGCGACCTCGTCAGGCGTGACGCTCCGACTGCCGCAAGCGCCGGTTGTTCCGCGGTTCGGAGCGGGTCTTGGCGTCGGTCAGCTGCCTGATCATCTCGTCGCGCACCTCGTTCAGGGCGCGACCGAGGTCCTCGCACGCCGAACGCGCCACGAAGTCCTTGTGCACTCCACCGATCTTGATGCCGAGCGTCACGTGCTGGCTCGGCGTGTCGCGCTCGTTCACGTGCAGGTCGATGTCGATCGCGCGGTCGCGGAACGACTGGAGCCGGTGATCGAGCTTCGTCCAGTGATCGAGCAAGTCATCGCGCTCGCGCTCGTGCAGCGTGCCGTGAACCCGAAGTGCCTGGGCGACGATCGGTGTGTGGTCGGTCATGCGGTGCCTCGCTTCCCGGGGGGTGACACCCACACCTGACCACACCGCCGCCGCGCCGTGCAAGAGCCGAGCGTCACCAGTGGACGGGCGCAGCCCCGGCTTCGAACGCGTCGTACCACCCAGGCGGGCGAGCGGCGAAGCGCAGCGGAGCCGGCGAGCACGGAGGCGCAGCCGATCCGGCCCCGCCGGTCGGCGAAGCCCGAACAGCGTCAGAACAACGTGGGTTGTTCGGGCCGGAAGGTGCGGGGACACCCCGACCACGGCACGTAGTGGTCCATGAACACCCACGTGCGCCGGTGGATCGCCGAGGGGCCACAGAACTGCAGCGCCGCCTTGTGCGTCGGACAGGGATATCCCTTGTTCGTGTCGAACGACCAGTGCGGGTAGTCCGCCGCATGGGCGCGCATCTCGCGATCGCGCACCACCTTGGCGAGCACGCTGGCCGCGGCGACACTCAGGCAGTTTCGGTCGGCCTTGACCCGCATCTCGACCCGCCCGACCGTCGGTGACACGAAGTCCCACTTTCCGTCGCTGACCGCGACGTCGGGCGCGATCTCGAGCCCCTCGACCGCCCGTCGACAGGCGAGTCGTTGGGCGTCGGCCATGCCGAGCTCGTCACACTCCTCCTGGCTGACGCTGCCGACCGCCCACGAGACGCACCAACCGGCGATCCGGTCGAACAGCCGCTCCCGATCGGCCTCGGTCAGCAGCTTCGAGTCGCGCACGCCGAGCACGCGCCGGTCGCGCGGCAGCACGGCGGCCCCCACCATCAGCGGACCCGCCCACGCGCCTCGGCCCACCTCGTCGATCCCGACCACGGTCTCGTAGCCGGCGGCCCAGAGCTCCTGTTCGATCTTGCGCGTCGGCGCTCGGCCCCGTGCCATCGACGCCCGACGCTACCAATCCGAGGCCGGCGACCCCCGCCGGGTCAGAGGCGGTCGAGGAATGCGAGCGTGCGGGTGACGATCAGCGCGGTCAGCTCGGCGTCGAACTGCTGCCAGGTGTCGTCGGTGACCAGGTGGTCGCCGCCCGCGTAGAGGAACAGCTCGCTCCCGGCGACCGCTCCGGCGAGCTCCTTCACGTCGTCGACGTCGCCCCACGGGTCGTCCTCGCACACGTGCATCTGGAGACCGACGCCGTCGGGCCACGTGTCGCCGAACGTGCCGAGCGGCGCGCCGGAGTGGTACAGGACCGTACCGACGACACCCCGGCGTTGCTGGGCGAGCCGCATCGCCGGCAGCACGCCGAGCGAGAACCCGGCGACCACGAAACCGTCGGGGTGGTCGGCGACGGCTTCGACGCCGAGCCGGCTGATCTCCACGAACCCGATCGACTCGGCGTGGGCGACACCGTCGTCGAGGGACGTGAACGTCGCACCGTCGTAGAGGTCCGGTGTCGTCACGGTGTGCCCGGCGGCGCACAACCGATCTGCGAAGTGCAGCACGCCGCCGGTCAGCCCCAGCGCGTGATGGAACAGGACGACGTCGGCCACGGTGGTGCTCCGTCTCAGCGCAGCACGAGTCGTGGATCGCCGGCCTCGACGACGCCGACGCGCCAGAAGCCGCGCTCGAGGAGTTCCTCGGCGACCCCCGGTGCGACGGCGGCGAGCAGACCGCCCGACGTCTGCGGATCGAAGCACAGGGCCTCCGGTCCGGCGGCGGCCGTCGAGTCGAGGTGGCCGGCGAGGTAGTCGCGGTTGCGTGGGTCGCCGCCGGTGCGGGTGCCGGCGTTCGCGGCCTCGAGCGCGCCGGGATAGGTGACGATCGCCGACGTGTCGATGACGGCGCGGACGCCGCTGCGCTCGGCCATCTCCCAGCTGTGGCCGGCCAGCCCGTAGCCGGTGACGTCGGTGACGGCGTGCACGGCGTCGCCGAGCGATCGCAGCGTCTCGGCGGCCACCCGGTTCAGCGCCCTCATGCCCTCGATCGCCACTCGCCGGTCGGCCTCAGAGCCGGCCGCCAGCGTCAGGCCCGTGCCGATCGGCTTCGAGAGCACGAGCACGTCACCGGCCAGCGCGCCCGACTTGCGGAAGATCCGCTCGGGATGGACGACGCCCTGCACCGCCAGCCCGTAGATCGGCTCGGGATTCCGGATCGTGTGGCCGCCGGCGACGGCGCCGCCGGCCGCCGCGACGGTGCGGGCGCCCGCCTCGAAGATGGCGACGATCGCCTCGCGAGGGAAGTCCTCGGGGAACGCAGCGACGTTGATCGCCATCACCACTTGGCCGCCCATCGCGAACACGTCGCTGCAGGCGTTGGCGGCAGCGATCGCGCCGAAGTCCGAGGGATCGTCGACCAGCGGCGGGAAGAAGTCGGTGGTCGAGACCATCGCGACGTCGTCGGACACCTTGTAGATCGCGGCGTCGTCGAACGGAGCCAACCCCACCATCAGGGAGGGGTCGGTCGGGGCGGGGAACTCGGCGACCAGATCCTTCAGGAGCGCCGCACCCCACTTCGCGGCACACCCGCCGCACGAGGTCCACTCGGTGAGCTTGAGCGCGTCGAGGGCCGGTGGCACCGTCATGGGAGCGAGCCTAAACCCGAGTCCGCGGTGACCGACAGCGCGGCGCCCGCAGGTCGCCGGCGGCATAGGGTCGCGACATCGCCTTCCAACCCGATCCCGATCGCATCGTCTGGCGACTGCACCTGGCATCGCCACCCGAGACCGTGTACACGGCGCTGGCGACCGACGACGGCCGAGCGTCCTTCTGGGCCGAGTCGGCGCCCGAGCGCGACGGGTCGGTGCACTTCGAGTTCGTCAACGGGGTGCGATGGTCCGGCACGGTGCTCGCCGCCGAGCCGCCGGCCCACTGGGCGGTCGAGTACTTCGGCTCGCGGGTCGACTTCGTTCTCGCTCCCGACGGCGCGGGCGGCACCGACCTGACCATGACCGACACCGGCATCGCGCCCGAGGACCGGGCCGAGATCACCGCCGGATGGCTGAACGTGCTGCTGCCGCTGAAGGCTGCGATCGACCACGGTGTCGACCTCCACAACCACGACCCGCGGCGGTCGTGGGATCAGGGCTTCGTCGATCATTGAGCGGGGTGGCGACTGGCCGTCCGCTGCGACGGCGCGCGACGCTGCCCGCATGTCGGAGGTGACGCTGCTCGACGGCGGCATGGGGCAGGACCTCATCCGTCGCGCGAACCACCCGCCCACGGCGCTGTGGTCCGCCCAGGTGATGGCCGACGAGCCCGCCCTCGTCCGCGACCTCCACGTCGAGCACATCGCGGCCGGCGCCGACGTGATCACGGTCAACGCCTACTCGGCGACGCGGTGCCGGCTCGGCCCGGCGGGCGCCGAGCACCGGTTCGAGCGCCTGCAACGACTCGCCTGCGAGCTCGCCGTCGAGGCGCGGACGGCGTCCGGGCGCGACGTCCGGATCGCCGGATCGCTGTCGCCGTGGGGCTGGTCGTACCGTCCGGAGCTCACACCGCCGTACGAGCAGCTGGTGCCGGCGTACGCCGAGACCGCGGCACTCCAGGCTCCGTACGTCGACGTGTTCATCTGCGAGACGATGGGGTCGCTCGACGAGGCCCGCGCCGCGGCTCAGGGCGCCCTCGCGACCGGCCGACCCGTGTGGGTCAGCTGCACGGTGCTCGACCACGACGGGACGCGCCAGCGCAGTGGCGAGCCGCTCGACGACGCGTGCGCCGCGCTCGTCGACGTCGGCGTCGATGCCCTGCTCGTGAACTGTGCGACGCCCGAGGCGATCGGCGAGGCGATGCCGGTCCTGGCCGCGACCGGCCGCCGCTTCGGCGGCTACGCCAATGGGTTCCCGCCCATCTCGACGTCGTTCGTACCCGGCGTCGTGGCGACCGAGATCGGCCGGCGCGACGATGTCGGGCCGGAGCGCTACGCCGACGACGTCGACCGGTGGTTGGCCACCGGCGCGACCATCGTGGGCGGCTGCTGCGAGATCGGCCCGACCCACATCGCCGAGCTGCGGCGCCGCCTCGACGCCCGCGCCGCGCGCTGACGCCGATGGGCGGTCAGGACCGGCGACGCAGCAGATCGGCGGCGGCCCGGTGACCAGCACGGCATGCGCCGATCGGATCGTCCCGCCAACGGGCGGTCACGATGCCGGCGGCGAACGCGTCCCCGGCACCCGTCGTGTCACCGGCCCCCTCGACGGCCAGCGCCGGCACGTCCGTCGGGGCACACCCGAGACGGTGCACCGTCGCCGGTCCCGGTCCGCGCTTGACGACCGTGACGGCTCCGGCGAGCGGGCCGTCGATCGAGAGGGTGCGCGCCTCGTCGGCGTTGGCGAGGACGACGTCTGGCCGCAGCTCGGTCAGGAGCTCGCGAACGTGCTCGGTGCCGAGCTGCTCGAGGAGTGCGACCGAGGAAGCGTCGATGGAGACGGCCACCCCGCGCTCGTGGGCCCATCCGATCACGGTCGCCGTCGTCGCGGCCAGCGGCCCGCCCGCGAGGGAGTACACCGGCACGTGCAGGCTGGACGCGCCGTCGAGCCAGCCCGGGTCGGGTCGGTCGAGATCGAGACACGTTCGCCGGTCGGTCAGCATGGTGCGCTCGCCGTCATGGTCGACGAGCACGACGATCGTGCCGGTCGAGCCGCTCCGGCGGACGCACGAGACGTCGACGCCGGACGCCGCCAGCTCCTCCACGAGCGCGCCACCGATCGCATCCGCGCCGACCTGACCGACGAAGCGGGCGGAGTGGCCCAGTGCAGCCGCGATCTCCGCGGTGTTCGCGGCGCTCCCACCGCGCCGCCGGTGGATGCGGGCCGCGGTGTCGCTGGCGAACTGCACCGGTCCGCCGAGCTCGACGACGATGTCCTCTGCGAGGTCGCCGAGGGTCACGAGCACGTCGCGGACCCTACGCGGTCGCGAGCTCAGCGCTGCGCCGGCATCGCCCGGCGGGCGAGCTCGGCGAGCGCGAGCCCGACCGGGAGCGTGCCGTACATGTGGCCGTGATCGCCGCCCACGCGGCTGGCGACGAAGGCGTCCGCGACCGCCGGATCGCCGTGGCGGACGGCCAGCGAGCCCGCCCACACGACCGCCATCAGTTCGACGAGCCGCCGCGCCCCGCCCTCCGGATCGGTCACGTCGGCGAGCTCGTCTCGGAGCCGCCCGGCGGCGGCGTCGAGCCGGCGATCGGACCCGGCGGCCAGCTCGACCTCGGCGAGGAAGGCGTCCGCCCCGCCGGGCTCGCGAGCGAGAGCCCGCATCACGTCGAGCGCGATGACGTTGCCCGACCCCTCCCAGATCGCGTTCACCGGCGATTCGCGGTAGAGGCGCGGCATGATCGACTCCTCGACGTAGCCGTTGCCGCCCAGGCACTCCATCGCCTCGCGGGTCACCTCGCTGCAGCGCTTGGTCACCCAGAACTTGGCGACCGGCGTGGCGATGCGCCGGAAGGCCCGCTCCGCAGGGTCGGCGTCGGCGCGGTCGAAGGCGCCCGAGAGCCGCATCATCATGTGGGTGGCGGCCTCCACCTCGACCTCGAGGTCGGCCAGCACGTTCTGCATCAAGGGCTTGTCCGCGAGCAGCCCACCGAACGCCGTGCGGTGGGCGACGTGCCACGCGGCCTGGCTGACGGCCTGCCTCATGATCCCCGTCGACCCGACGACGCAGTCGAGGCGGGTGTGATTGACCATCTCGATGATCGTCGCGACGCCGCGGCCCTCGTCGCCGACGCGGTGCGCGAGCGCCTCGTCGAACTCGATCTCCGCGGACGCGTTGGAGCGGTTGCCCAGCTTGTCCTTGAGGCGTACGAGCCGGATCTCGTTCCGTGAGCCGTCGGGAAGCACACGCGGCAGCAAGAAGCACGTGAGTCCGTCGGGCGCCTGCGCCAGGACGAGGAATGCGTCGCTCATCGGCGCCGAGGTGAACCACTTGTGACCGGTCAACCGGTACGTCCCGTCGCCGGTCCGCTCGGCGCGGCTGGTGTTGGAACGGACGTCGGAGCCGCCTTGCTTCTCGGTCATGCCCATCCCGAGCGTGGCGCCCCGCTTCTCGGCGACCGGCAGCAGCTCCGGCTGGTAGCAGCGCGACGTGATCGTCGGTTCCCAGTCGGCGGCGAGGTCGGGCGCCGCCCGGAGCGCCGGCACGACCGAGGTCGTCATCGAGATCGGGCAGCCGTGCCCGGCCTCGACCTGGGCGATCATGGTGAACAGCGCGTCACGCACGACCCGACCACCCTCGCCGGCCGGCTTCTCGAACGGTAGGGAGTGCAAGCCGTTGCGGATCGACAGCTCCATCAGCGCGTGCCATGACGGATGGAACTCCACCTCGTCGCGGCGGTGACCGGAGCGGTCGTGGGTGTGCAACACCGGCTCGTTGGCGTTGGCGTCGAACCCCCAGCGGAACACTTCGGGCGAGCCGACTCGGCGACCGAACCCGCTCAGCTCGGCGTCGGCCCAGCCCCCGCCTTCGCGCACGATCGCGTCACGGAGCACCGGATCGGTGGCGTAGAGGTCGTAATCGTCGAGCGGGGGGACCTGGTTGATGACCTCGTGCGTCCTCACGTCCCGACCCTACGACTCTCCGGCCGGGTTCGCCGTCGTCGAGTCGCCGAGCGCACCGAATCCGAGCCGACGGGCTTGGCGACCTCATCGCCCGCCGGCGACCGGAGCCGACGCCGGCCACAGTGCCTCGCCCGACACGGCTCGGGTCGACCACCCGGGCGCGGTCGTCGGGGCCGTGAGGCGAACCGGTTCGCCGGCCTGCTCCCAGAGGACGGCGGGGCGATCACCGTGCCAGCGGAGCGCGAACGAGACCGACGAGCGATCACCGGTCGGCACCCCGTGCACCTCGATCGACTGGCCGAGCCATGCCGCGGGCAACCCGAACGGGAGCAGCTCGCCGCGACAGGCGATCGACGACTCGAGCCACGGGATCACCAGCGGTCCGTCGGGGGGC
>JBFHJC010000066.1:0-14983 GCA_041596155.1 Ilumatobacter sp.
AGGCGGCCAAGCTGCTCGGCGCCACCCGCTGGCGCAGATGGTTCACGATCGACGCCCGCCTGATCGCCCCCGGGTTGGCGGCCGCCGCCGGGCTGGTGCTCCTGTCCGTCCTGAAGGAGCTCCCGGCAACGCTGATGCTGCGGCCGATCGGCTTCGACACGCTGGCGACGCGCATCGCCCGCACCGTCGACCTCGCCCTGCTCACCGACGCCGGACAGCTGTCGGTCTGCCTGGTCGCGCTGTCGGGCGTGCTGACCTGGTTGCTGGTGATCCGCCGGATCGACGCCGGCTCCTGACCGGTCAGCGTGCGCCGTTGAGGTTGCCCGACCGGAAGCCCTCCAGGTCGAGCGTTACGTAGCGGTAGCCAGCCGAGTGCACCGCGTCGACGATCTCGGAACGCCGCTCGACCACCGCTGCGATCGCGTCGAGGTCGACCTCGATGCGCGCCGTGTCGCCGTAGTGGCGCACGCGGCACTGCCGGAACCCGAGCCGGTGCAGCGTCGCCTCGGCGCGCTCGACCCGCGAGAGCACTTCGACGGTGACCTCGGTTCCGTAGGGGATTCGGCTGGCCAGGCACGCGGCCGCCGGCTTGTCCCACGTCCGCAGGCCCAGGCGTCGCGACGCCGCCCGCACGTCAGACTTCGTGAAGCCGGCGTCGACGAGCGGGAACCGGGCCCCGCCGTCGAGCGCCGCGCGCTGACCCGGACGATGGTCGCCGAGGTCGTCGACGTTCACGCCGAGCACGATCGTCGCCGCCGCGGATTCCGCCAGCGGCCCGACGACGGCCATCAGCTCCGCCTTGCAGTGGAAGCACCGGTCACGGTCGTTCAGACGATAGGCGGCGCGCTCCATCTCGACGGTTTCCACCGACGTCCAGTTGAGACCCCACTCGGTCGCGAGATCCTGGCAGTCGCGCTCCTCCGCCCCCGCCAGCGACGGCGAGACCGCCGTCACGGCACGGGCTCGCTCGTAGCCGAGCTCGCGATGTGCGACGGCCGCCAAGAACGACGAATCGGCGCCGCCCGAGAAGGCCACCATCACCGGCGCGAGCTCGCGCAGCCCGCTCGTCAACGCCGCCAGCTTGGCCGTGAGCACGGGCTCGAGGATCGTGTCGTCGACGTCGATGGGCGGCACGGGAGCAGTGTGCCACGATGGGCCCTGCCGCCACACCGCGTGGAAGGATCGCCCTGATGGGAGCCAGGTGGGAGCACAGCCGCTACGGGCTGCTCGTGCACGGGAGCCTGGCGTCCGTGCCGAGCTGGGCGCCCATCGGACAGTCCGCCGAGTGGTACCGGGCCCACGCGTTCGGCGACGTCGGCGACACCCTCCACCACCCGGCGCCGCTCGTCGAGTCGCTCGCCCATCACCGGGACCGATGGGCTCACATCGAGCACAACGACGAGTTCCTCCCCTTCCTCACCTTCGACGAGTTCGATGCCGAGGCATGGGCCCGGTTGGCCGCCGATGCCGGCATGGGGTATCTCGTGGCGGTCGCCAAGCACCACGACGGGCTGTGCTGGTGGGACGCGCCGGCGACCGACCACACCGTGCTCGCCGACGGGCCGCGCCGCGACGTCCTGGCCGAGCTGGCGGACGCGGCGAGCCGCGACGGTCTCGCGTTCGGCGTGCAGTACTCGCTCCTCGACTGGGCCGACGAGCGGTACCCCTCGGCCGAGTTCGTGGAGCACGTCGTGCACCCCCAGGTGCTCGACCTCGTCGGCCGGTTCGACGTCGACCTGCTCTATGCCGACGGCCACTGGGGCGCCGGCGCCGAGCACTGGCGGACCGAGGAGCTCGTGGCCGCCGTCCGGCGGATCCGACCGAACGTGGTCGTCGACGACCGCTGGCGAGTCGACGGACCCGCGGTCACGACGTTCGATCGCTGCCTGCCCGACTCGCGCTGCGACGATCGGTGGGAGACGCGGCGCGGGCTCGGTGCCAGCCTCGCGTACAACCGGGCCGAGCCGCCCGAGCGGCTGCTGTCGCCCGTGGAGCTGATCGCGCACCTCACCGAGGTGGTGGCGAAGGGTGGCCGGCTCCTCGTCGCCGTCGGCCCCGACGCGAGCGGGCGGGTCCCGGCCCAGCATGCACGGATCCTGCGCGCTGCCGGCCGGTGGCTGCGAGAACACGGCAGCTTGCTCGAGTCCGCCTCCCCGTGGCACGCCTGGGGTGATCGGAGCTGCCGCTACCTCGTCGTCGACGGCGAGGTCGTCGCGATCGACATCGACGGCGAAGGACGGTTCGCGGCGCTCACCCCCGCCCGCGGCATGGTGGCATCGGTCGTCGACGAGGCCGGAGCCGACGTCGAATTCGACCAGACCGAGCGCGGGTTGACCCTGGCGCACCGCACGCCCCGCGGCGACCGGGATCGATGGCCGGAGGTGTACCGGATCGGGCTCGACGAACCACCCGCAGCACCGATCGAGCTGTTCCCGACGCTCACCGACACCCCCCTGCCGCTCGCCGACGCGCTCGCCGGCGCGCGGCACGGCACGATCGTGCAGCTCGGCGACGCCACCTACGTCGGCCCTGCGAACGCGCCCGCAGGGGTCACCGTCCGCGGCCTCGGCGCCGATCGCACGCGCCTCGTCGGAGATGGGGCGCCAGCCATCCGTCTGGGCGTCGGCGGACGGCTCGAGCACTGCTCGGTGGCCGGCGCCCGGCGCGCCGCCGCGTGGGTCCCCGACATCGCGCTCGAGATCGACCGTGCCACCAGTGTCCTGGGCTGCGAGATCGACGGGCACGTTCGCATCGTCGGCGACGACGCCCGGGTCGTGTCGAGCCGGCTGACGGGCGCGCTCGCCAGCGGCGTCGACCGCGTCACGCTCAGCCGGTCGCGCGTCCTGGGGCGCACCTGGGGCACGTCGATCTCGCTCCGGGGGGGCGCCGGGCACCTCGTCGACAGCTGCGAGCTCAGCGGTGCCCTCACGGCGATCGAGTTCACCGACGCCGTCGACGCCACCGTGCGCGCGTCGAGCATCACCGCGCGGTGGACCGCGGTGCGCCTCGTCGACTGCGAGGGCGGCCGCGTCGTCGCCAACTCGATCGAATCGACGATGCGCGCCGTCGACGTCGACGGCGGTTCGCTCGCCGGCATCGTGGGGAACGCGGTCGCCGACGGCGACACGGGCTGTGTCGTGCAGCGCGGCGCCAGCGGGGTCGAGGTCGCGGGCAACCACTGGACGCGTTGCCGGGTCGGCCTGCTGACCTGGGACGCCGGCGAGGTCCGCCGGCGCGACAACGTCGGCGTCGACCTGCTCGACTCGGGACTGGTGAGCGGACCGTGACGAGCGACGACGTGCAGCCCGGACCCCAGTCCACGCGCCCGACCTGGTTCGTCGATCACCAGTCACCGGAGGTCGCCGGCTTCGTCGACCGTGCGCTCGCCTCCGTGGCCGAGGAGACGGACCACACGACCACGGCGGTCGCCTTGTTCCACGCCGTGCGCGACGGCATCCGATACGACCCCTACGGCATCAGCTACGAGCGCGAGGCGTTCCGGGCCAGTGCCGTCGCCCGGTCGAGCTCGAACTGGTGCGTGACGAAGTCGGTACTGCTGACGGCCGCAGCACGGCACGTCGGCATCCCGGCTCGGCTCGGATTCGCCGACGTCCGCAACCACCTGACGTCGCAGAAGCTCTCCGAGCGGATGGGCACCGACCTGTTCGCCTGGCACGGCTACGCCGAGCTGTGGCTCCCCGACCGGTCCCAGGGCGGCACCCCCCGCTCGCACCGCTGGTTCAAGCTCTCGACGGCGTTCAACATCGAACTCTGCGAGCGGTTCGGGGTGCAGGTGCTGGAGTTCGACGGCACCGCTGACGCGCTGATGCACCCGTTCGACCGCGCCGGCAACCGCCACATGGAGTACGTGCGCGATCGCGGCTCGTTCGACGACCTGCCCTACGACCGCATCATCGCCGACTTCCGGGAGATCTACGGCGACGCCTTCGGCGAGGACGCGGTAGCCACCGCAGCGACCGCCGGCGACGACGCGTTCACCGGTTGACGCGACGCTTCAGGCTCCGGCGGCGGCGAGCTGCTTGTTGGCGCGGATGCGGTCCTGCGGATCGAGGTGCAGCTTGCGCAACCGGAGATGCTTCGGGGTCACCTCGACGCACTCGTCGCTGGCGATGAACTCGAGCGCGTGCTCGAGCGAGAGCATCCGGTGCGGGGTGAGCTTCACGGTGTCGTCGGCGGCCGCCGCCCGCATGTTCGTGAGCTTCTTCTCTCGGCAGATGTTGACGTCCATGTCGCCTGACCGGCTGTTCTCCCCGACGATCATGCCCTGGTACACGTCGGTCCCCGGGCCCACCATCATCGTCGCCCGGTCCTGCAGGTTGATCATCGCGTACGTCGTGGCGGGCCCCGAGCGGTCGGCCACCAGCGAACCCCGCTCGCGAGCGCGGATGTCGCCGAACCACGGCTCGTAGCCCTCGAAGATGTGGCTGATCACGCCGGTGCCGCGCGTCTCGGTCAGGAACTCGGTCCGAAAGCCGATCAGGCCGCGCGCCGGAACGAGGTACTCGAGCCGCACCCAGCCCAGGCCGTGGTTGATCATGTTCTCCATGCGGGCCTTGCGGCCCGCGAGGAGCTGGGTGACGGCGCCCAGGTGCTCCTCGGGGATGTCGACCGTCACCCGCTCGACCGGCTCGTGACGCTTGCCGTCGATCTGCTTGGTGACGACCTCCGGCTTGCCGACCGTCAGCTCGAAGCCTTCCCGGCGCATCGTCTCGACGAGGACCGCGAGCTGCAGCTCGCCCCGGGCCTGGACCTCCCAGGCGTCGGGGCGCTCGGTCGGGTTCACGCGGATGCTGACGTTGCCGACGAGCTCGGCATCGAGACGGTTCTTCACGAGCCGCGCCGTCATCTTGCTGCCGTCGCGGCCGGCGAGCGGGGAGGTGTTGATGCCGATCGTCATCGACAGCGCGGGCTCGTCGACCGTGATGGTCGGCAGTGCGACCGGCTGGTCGGGGTCGGCGAGTGTCTCGCCGATCGTGATCTCGGGAATCCCGGCGACCGCCACCAGGTCACCCGGGCCGGCCGAGTCGACCGGGACCCGGGTCAGCTGCTCGGTGAGGAACAGCTCGGCGACCTTGGTCTTCTGGATCGACCCGTTGGTACGGCACCAGGCGACCTGCTTGCCCTTCTCGATCGTGCCCTCCACCACTCGACACAGCGCGAGGCGTCCGAGGTACGGGTTGGCGTCCAGGTTCGTCACCCACGCCTGCAGCGGCGCGCCCGGGAAGTAGGTCGGCGCCGGGATGGTGTCGAGGATCGTGTCGCAGAGCGGCGCCAGCGAGTCACCCCGGACCGACGCGTCGGCGACCGACGACTCGTCGAGGCTCGCCCAGCCGTCGCGGCCGGAGCAGTAGACGATCGGGAAGTCGAGCTGGGCGTCGCTCGCGTCGAGGTCCATGAACAGCTCGTACGCCTCGTCGACGACCTCGTGCACCCGCGCGTCCGGCCGGTCGATCTTGTTGATCACCAAGATGACGGGCATGTCGTAGTCGAGCGCCTTGCGCAACACGAACCTGGTCTGCGGGAGCGGCCCCTCGGCGGCATCGACGAGCAGGACGATGCCGTCGACCATGGTGAGCGCGCGCTCGACCTCGCCACCGAAGTCGGCGTGACCGGGCGTGTCGACGATGTTGAGCGTCACACCGCCCCACTTCACCGACGTGTTCTTGGCGAGGATGGTGATGCCCTTCTCGCGCTCGAGGTCGTTCGAGTCCAGCACCCGCTCGGTGATCTCCTCGTTGGCCCGAAACGTACCCGCCTGCTTCAGGAGCGAGTCGACGAGGGTGGTCTTGCCGTGGTCGACGTGGGCGACGATCGCGAGGTTACGGAGGTCGTCGCGACGGGCTGGGCCGTGCGGGTCGACGATGTCGTGGAGGGGTGTGGGCATGGCCAGACAACGCTACCGGCGCAGACGGCCGGCCGATCCGGACGCCGGCCGCAAACCTCAGACCGCCGCCGCGTGTTCATCGAGGTCGGCGACGGCCTGCCGTCGGGCGAGGTCGCTGCCGACGTACACGACGGCGAAGGTGGCGGCCCCGACGATGGTGATGACGGCACCCGACGGGACGTCGGCGTACCAGCTCGCGTACATCCCGACGAACCCGAACGTCGCGCCGAGCAGCGGTGACAGCCACCGCATCCGGCCGATCGACGTCGTGAGCAGGCGCGCCGTTCCGGCGGGGGTCACGAGCATCGCCGAGATCAGGAGCGCACCGATGACGCGCACCGACACGAGGACGGTGGCCGAGAGCGCCACCATCAGCAGGGCGTCGATGCGATCGACCCGCACCCCGGACACGGCGGCGACCTCGGGATCGAACGTCGCGAACGTGAGCTCGCGCTCGAACCACGTCAGGACGCCCACGACTGCGGTGCCGACGACGAGCACGGCGACGACGTCACGGCCGAACACGCCGAGCACGTTGCCGAAGAGGATCGTGTCGAGCGCCCGCGAGGTGGCGCCGCTGCGCGATTGGATCGCGAGGCCGATCGCGAACGACGCCGTGGTGACGACACCGATCGCCGCGTCGGCGCCGACGACGCGGCGCGCCGAGACGCGGCCGATCACGAGCGCGGCCAGGACGCCCCACAGGCCGGCACCCAGAAAGTACGACACGCCCATCACCGACGAGATGGCGGCGCCCCCGAACACGGCGTGCGACAACCCGTGACCGATGTAGCTCATCGAGCGCAGGACGACGTAGACACCGACGAGACCGCACAGCGCACCGGCGAGGGTCGCGACGAGGAGGCCGCGCTGGAAGAAGTCGTACCGGAGCGGTTCGAGCAGGGCGAAGCAGGTCGTCATGCCGGTCTCGGTCGCGACGCCGGGTGGATCCCGTGGCCGCGATGCTCGAGCACGACCGGCATCCCGCCGTGCTGGAGCACCTCCATCGGGGCGCCGTAGGTGCGCTCGAGCACGTACGGGTGGAGCACCTCGGCAGGCGGTCCGTCGGCGATCACGGTCCGGTTGAAGCAGATCAGGCGCGGCAGGTGGGCGGCGAGCCCGTTGACGTCGTGCGTCGTGAGCAGGATCGTCGTCCCTCGGTGGTGCAGGTCGGCGAGCAGGTGGAGCATCTCGTGGCGTGCCGCCACGTCGACGCCGCTCCCGGGCTCGTCGAGCACCAGCAGCTCGGGCCGGGCGGCCAGGGCCCGAGCCACGAAGACGCGCTGCTGCTGGCCACCGGAGAGATCGCGGATGTGGCGATCTGCGACGGCACCGAGGTCGAGACGCTCGAGCACGGCGGCCACGGCGGGCTCGCTCGAGCGTCGCCAGCGCCGGCCTCCAACGGGCCGCGTCGCCATGGCGACGACCTCCCGGACCGTGACCGGGAACGACCAGTCCACGACCTCGACCTGGGGCACGTACCCGATCCGCACCCCTTCGCGACGGCGAACGCTTCCGTACGAGGGCTCGACCATGCCGAGCAGGAGCCGGAGCACGGTCGTCTTCCCGCCGCCCGACGGCCCCACGATGCCGGCGAAGTCGCCCTCGTCGAACCGCACGTCGACGTCGGCGATCGCGGGCACCCCACCGTACGCGCACCCGACGTGCTCGAACCGGACCAGGGGCGGCCGCATCGTCGCCGACTGTACCCGGCGACCATGGCGACGCCGGAGGCCACCGCGCACGGTGACCGGTTCGTCACGATTCTCTCTGGACAGGCACCCCCGGGCGTGCGATACCATCGCGCTGGGCGAACGGGCTGTGACACTCCGTGGCAGGAGTGGCGCGAGGACCACCGGGTTCGAGACCCGCCCGCCTCGATGGCGACTGAAGGCGGTTGAGATGACCAGAGTTGGGACGGTCCTCACGGAGCGTGGCGGTCGGCGGCGCCTCGCCGGGATGGTCGCCGCGCTCGCCGCGGTCGCCGCCGCGGGTGTCGGCCTGGTCGGTTCCAGCCATCGTGCGTCGGCGGCGCTCGGTCTCACCCAGTTCGAGATCGATGGCAACCTCGCGGTGAACGGTGGCCAGGACTGGGCGACCCCCGCAGGCGATGCACCGAACCTGCGCGACCGCACCGAGAAGTTCGACGGCTGCGCGAACCCGCCCCTCGCGGTCGGCGACGACATCGACCGTGTGGTGCCCGGCTCGAGGATCGCCGACCTCGGCTTCAACGCGGTGCCCGTCAACGACGGCTCGCCCAACAAGAAGTCCGACCTGTGCTCGGTGTACCAGGCGTGGGAGCTCGTCGAAGTCGACGACCCGGTCGACGGCGGGCAGTACGAGTTCGTGTTCTACGGGGGATGGACCCGCCCGGCCGTCAACGGCGAGATCGACGTCCTGTTCCCGTTGCTCGGCAGCGACCCGAACAGCAACGACGACGACCTGGTCGTCTCGTACGACTTCGACGACAGCAGCAACGACACGGTGGTCGAGATCCTGGCCTGGGACCCGGCCGAGGAGTCCTGGCTGCCCACCGCCGCCCTCGCGAGCGACGAGTTCGAGGCGGTCACGACGCACGGCGACGAGTCCAACGGGGTCTTCGACCTCACGTTCGGCGAGTTCGCGATCAACCTCACGCGACGTGGGATCCTGCCCCAGGACGGGCCCTGCGTCACGTTCACCGCCGGCGACCCGATCTCACGCACCGGAAACAGCCCGGCGGCGTCGCTCGAGGACATCGTCGACGTGGCCCCGATCGAGCTCACCAACTGTGGGGGGCTCACGATCACGAAGCAGACGACACCGGCTGCCCCGGCCAGCAGCCCCTCGTTCTCGGCCTCGACCCAGCAGGTCGATGGCGAGCCGCTGCGGACCGGTGGCGTCGCCCTGCTCGAGGACGTCCTCGTCGTGCCCGACGCCCCCTCGGTCACACACCTGGACCTGCTGATCTCCCCCGACTACGTCGTCACCGAGACCGGTCTGCCCACCGGATGGATCCAGAGTTCGCTGGTCTGCGAGAGCTTCGACCCGATCGCCGGCGTGGCGGTGTCGCGGACGCTCTTCCCGACCGTCGACCCACCGCTCGATCGCTTCCCCATCGCCCCCGGCGAAACGGCGTCGTGCGTCATCGAGAACACCGGACCGCCCACCGTCACCGTGCAGAAGGTGACCGTCGGTGGAGCCGGCGGTCCGTTCGGCTTCGAGGTGACCGATGCGGACGGGCCCGAGACCCTCAGCGCGACCACGACCGCCGCCGAGACGCCGACGACGGTCGAGGAGGGCACCATCGAGGTCGAGGCCGGGCCGGTGGGCGTCGCGGAGACCTCCGTGCCGGGCGGCTTCTTCGAGGGCTCGCTCTCGTGCACGGTCGACGGCGACCCGATCGAGGGCGCCGCGGCCGATCTCGCCCCGGGACAGGCGATGGTGTGCGTCCAGCAGAACCTGGCGGCGGCCGAGGTCGCCCTCACCAAGCTCGTCGACGGCTCGCCGACCGGCTGGGCGTTCGACTTCACGATCGACCCGGTGCCCACCGCCGAGACCGCCACCAAGACGGCGACCGCTGCGTCCCCGTCGATCGGTTGGTCCGACCTCGAGCCGGGTGTCGCGTACACGATCACCGAGACCGATGTCGTCGGCTTCATCACCGGCCGGCTGTCCTGCACCGGTGGCGACGACGGCGTCGGCGCGTCGACGTTCACGGCCGACCCCGGCGATCTCGTGGAGTGCACGGCCTCCAACGTCGAGCTCGCCGACGTCAGCGTGACGAAAGGCGTCGTCGGCACCGCGACGGACTGGTCGTTCGACTTCACGATCAGCCCGGTGCCGCTCGGCGAGACGGCGACCAAGACCGCGACCGCCGGGTCGCCGAACGTCAGCTGGAACGGGCTCACGCCGGGTCTCGAGCACACGATCACCGAGACCCCGGTGGCCGGCTTCGTGACGGGCACGCTGATCTGCGGGGGCGAGGACGCGGTGGGCGCCTCGACGTTCTCGGCCGACCCGGGCGAGAGCGTGGAGTGTGCCGTCAGCAACACCCAGCTCGGATCGGCGGCGGTGACCAAGAGCGTCGCCGGTACCGCCACCAACTGGTCGTTCGACTTCACGATCAGCCCGGTGCCGGCCGGCGAGACCGCCACCAAGGCCGCCAGCGCCGCATCGCCGACCGTCAGCTGGAACGGGCTCGTGCCCGGCCTGAGCTACACCGTCGCCGAGACGCCCGTGGCCGGGTACGTCACCGGCACCCTCAACTGCGCTGGCGGCGCCAACGGCACCGGCACCTCCACCTTCGGCGTCGCGCCAGGCGCCCAGACCGCGTGCACCATCACCAACACCCAGCTCGCGTCGGCGACCGTCACGAAGTCCGTGCAGCCGGCCGAGACCGGATGGTCGTTCGACTTCACGATCACCCCGGTTCCATTGGGCGAGTCGGGCACGAAGACCGCGACATCCGCCTCGCCGATCGTCTCGTGGAACGGGTTGATCCCCGGCACCAGCTACACGATCACCGAGCTGCGCGACACCGATCTGGTGGTCGGGGCGATGTCGTGCAGCGGCGGTACCAGCGGTGAGGGAACGTCGACGTTCACGGCGACGCCCGGTCAGGCGGTGGCCTGCTCGGTCACCAACACCCGGATCGCCGACATCGGCGTCGTGAAGACGGCGAGCCCGGCGACGGTGCTCCCCGGCGGGACGGTCACCTGGACGATCGAGGTCACCAACAACGGGCCCTCGACGGCGCTCGACGTCGTGCTCACCGACCCGTTGCCGGCGACGCTCGGCCTCGTGTCGGTCGACGCGCCCGCGAGCTGGAACTGCTCGGCATCGGTGACCGGAACCCCCGGCACCGTGTCGTGCACGAAGCCCGACATGCTGCCCGGCGAGATCTGGACGTTCCAGGTCGTCACGACCGTTGCGCAGACGGCCGCCGGTGGCACGTCGATCGCCAACGTCGCCACCGTGGCCACCGCCACCGCGGAGACGACGACCGACAACAACACCGATGACGCGTCGATCGACGTCGAGCAGGTCGCGATCCTGCCGCCGACCGGCGGCTACGTCTGGGATCGGATCACGATCGGCAGCGCCCTGCTCGCCGCGGGCGCGGGCCTGCTGCTCGCCACCCGCCGCCGACGCGAGTCGGCCGCGGGAGCGTGAGGTCGCGGGTCCCGGGGTCGGGCGCCCCCGGGACCCGACGAAGCGTCAGCGCCGTTTCTCGCCCCAGCGGTTCCAGTGGGTGACGGCGGCCGCCGGTTTGCGCGCTGCGACACCGAACCGGCCGGCCGGGTAGCCGACCGGCACCAGCGCGGCGATCTCGAAGCGGCCCTCCGGCACACCGAGCGCGGCGAGCGCCTCGTCGCCGTACACCCGGATGACCGTGGTCAGGGCGGTCCCGAGGCCGAGCGACCGAGCAGCGACGCAGAAGTTCTGCACCGCGGGGTACACCGACGCGTCGAGCCGCCCGATGTCGAGCGGACCCTCGGCGTCGCGCGACCCCCACGGGATCGTCGGCTGCAGGAACACGACGAGCACCGGCGCGTCGGCGAGGTGGTCGGCGAGGTGCCGGCTGGCGTCGCGCGTCCGGCGCCACGACATCGCGGCCGCCTCGTCGCGGAACTCCGGGTCGGGCAGGGTGCGCTCGTACCGGTGGTAGGCGCGGTGGTAGATCTCCCCGAGCGACCGGCGCACATCCGCTTCGGTGACCACGACGTACTGCTGCGGCTGCACGTTGCCGCCGGAAGGTGCCTGCTGGGCGGCTCGCAGGCATGCCTCGATGTCGGCGTCGTCGACGGGTCGATCGGTGAAGCGCCGGATGGCGCGGGTGGTCATGATCGCCTCGAGCACGTCCATCTCCGGGACGGTAGCCAGGGAGCCCTAAGGTCGAGCGATGCGGACCTCCGTGGTGCTCGGTCAGTGGCTCGACCGCCCGATCGCCGCCGACCTGGAGGTGGCCGTGATGGCGGACCGCCTCGGCTACGACCAGCTCTGGGTGCCGGAGATGGCCAAGGCCGACGCCGCGGCGATGGCATCGACCATCATCGCCGCGACCGGGCGCATCGAGCCCGTCCTCGGACCGCTGGCCGTCACGGTGCGCTCCGCGGTGCAGATCGCGATCGCCGTGCAGACGGTCGCCGCGACCGGACGCCGAGCCCATGTCGCGCTCGGCACGTCGAGCCCCGCCGTCGCGCGCTGGCACGGCCGCACGCGACACGGTGCCGCCGACCGGCTGGCCGCCACGCACCGGGAGCTCGCCGAGCTGTTCGCCGGCGGGCGAGTCAACGGGTTCCGGTTGTCGCAGCCACCGTCCACCCCGCCGACGATCACGGTGGCGGCGTTCGGACCACGGGCGCAGCAGGTGGCCGCCGCCGCCGATCGGATGGTGCTCAACATGGTGACGGTCGAAGCGGCCGGACGCCTCGCCGCCGCTCACGCGAACACCGCGGTGTGGCTGTGCGCGTCGATCGACCCGGGCGACGACGAACGAGCATGGCTCGCGCGCGGCTTCGTCGGCTACCTCGGCGCGCCGGGGTACGCCGAGATGTTCGCCGCCGCCGGATTCGGCGAGCTGGTCGACTTCGCCCGAACGCGGCCGCACCCTCGCGACCTGGCGGCGCGACTCCCCCTCGACCTACTCCACCAGGTCGCGCTCGTCGGCGACGAGGCGACCGTACGCGCCCGCATCGCCGAGTACGCCGCAGTCGGGGTCACCGAGGTGTGCCTCGTACCGACCGCACCCGACCTGGCGAGCTGCGAGCGTACCCTCGCCGCACTGGCGCCCGACTGAGCGTCAGATCATGCGAGCGTCGATGTCGACGCCGAGCAAGTGCTTGCCGAGCGTCTCGTTCAGCTTCGGCGCGACCATGACGTGCTGGGTCACCATGTGGACGTCGCGCATGCACCGCCCGAGTGGATGGGAGTCGAACACCGCCGTGCCGCCGGCGAGCGTCCACGCGACGTCGGTGATCGCGACGCACTCGCTCGCCACGTGGGCGGCGGCGAGACGGATCGCGACGCGAGCGTCCACCGCCACCGGGTCCCCGGCACAGGCGGCCACCCACGCCGCCTCGACCTGTTCGCGCAGACCGGCGCGCGCCGCCCGCCATCTGGCCTCGGCCCGCGCGAACTCCGTCTGGGTGAAGCCGCTGGCGGCGAGCGTCCGCGACGCGAACTGAGGAGTCTTCTCGCCGGCGAGGACGGCGATCTCGTCGAGGGCCCGGCGGGCGATGCCGAGCCCCGCCGCGGCGACACACAAGGCGAGCAGGGTGAAGTTCGGGAAGCGGGCGAGCGGCTCGTCGACGAACGGCTCGCTCACCCCCGGGCGGATCGTCCACTCGTCGGCGACGAACACCTCGTCGACCGAGAAGTCGAGCGAGCCCGTGCCGCGCAACCCGGCCGTGTGCCAGGTGTCGTGGAACTCGACGGCGGAGACCGGGAAGACACAGACGCGCTGGGTCTCGTCGTCGTACATCGCCCCGCCGACGATCCACTCGCAGTGCTGCGTGCCGCTCCCCCACGCCCACCGCCCGGTCACGCGGGCCCCGTCCGCAGCGCTGACTCCCCGGCCGTTGGGGGCGAACACGCCGCCCGTCGCCACCGCTGGAGACGTGAAGATCGTCGCGGCGACGTCGGGGTCGAGGAATGCGGCCAGCGACGCCGTCGTGGACGCGATGCCGGCGCACCATCCCGCGGCGCCATCGGCGTTCGCTACCTCGGCGACCGCGTCGACCATGCCGACCGGTCCGATGCCCGGCCCGCCGTAGCGCTCCGGCAGGCAGAGCGTGAAGAGGCCGGCGTCCGCCAGGGCGCGAACCGTCTCGGCGGGGAGCCGGCGGTCGCGGTCGGCGGCCGCCGCACGGTTGCGAGCGATCTCGCTCGCCCGTGCCACCGCCTCGCTGGAGAGCCCGCCCATCGCGACGAGCGTACGCGCGCCGCCGGGCGCCGGCTCGGGTCCACGCTCCCGGCCCGGCCGGCGGCTGACCGCGGTTGCACTAGCCTCGGGCCATGAGGTTCGGCTTCGTGATCCCGTGGGCCGATGCCGACGAGGTCGGCGAGCTCGCCGTCGCCGCCGAGGAGCACGGCTGGGACGGGATCTTCGTCTGGGAACCGGTCTGGGGCGTCGACAGCTGGATCAGCCTGGGCCTGGCGGC
Source organism: Ilumatobacter sp. (assembly GCA_041596155.1). Lineage (GTDB taxonomy): Bacteria > Actinomycetota > Acidimicrobiia > Acidimicrobiales > Ilumatobacteraceae > Ilumatobacter. The sequence continues at coordinate 14,050 of JBFHJC010000066.1, forward strand.
GGTCCGCACCTCGAAGATCCGCCTCGGCACGATGCTGACCGCCCCGTCTCGTCGCCGACCGTGGGAGCTCGCCAGCCAGGTCGCCACCGTCGACCGGCTGAGCGACGGGCGGGTCAACCTGTCGGTCGGACTCGGCGCCCCCGACACCGGGATGGCGAGCTTCGGCGAGCAGTGCGACCGCAAGGTGCGCGCCGAGCTGATGGACGAGTGCCTCGACATCGCGTGCGGCCTCTGGAAGGGGCAGCCCTTCGAGTACCAAGGGCGGCACTACCAGGTGCAGCCGACGGAGTTCCCGACGATCGGCCACCTCGTCCAGCGACCCCGGGTTCCGATCTGGTGCGTCGGCGCGCTCGGTTACCGGCGCTCGATGGAGCGGGCGCTGTCGTGGGACGGCCTGATCCCCCAGGTCATCGACGACGGGACCGCCCGGCAGGCGAACCTCGACGAGCTGGCGGCGATCCGCGACGAGCTCCCCGACGGGTACGACGTGGTCATCGAGGGTGTGTGGGCCGAGCACTCGCCAGCCGCCTGGGCCGACGCGGGCGCGACCTGGTGGCTCGAGACCCAGTGGGATGCCGTCGGCCAGGCCCGCCCGGCGCTGGCGACGTTCGACCGCCTCCGCGACGGACCACCGTCGCTCTGACGCACCGCTCGACCGTCCCCGGGGTGGCGACGAATCGGCCACTACCATCCGGGCGATGTCCACGGGATCTGCGATCGTCGACTGGCACCGCTTCGACGCCGTCCTGTTCGACCTCGACGGCGTCGTGACGCCGACGGCGAGCATCCACGAGCACGCGTGGGCCGAGCTGTTCGCTCCGTGGGGCTTCGAGGCCGACGACTACCTCACCCACGTCGACGGCAAGCCGCGGTACGACGGCGTCCGCTCGTTCCTCGCCTCGCGGGGGGTCGAGCTGCCATGGGGCGATCCGGA
>JBFHJC010000067.1:0-14957 GCA_041596155.1 Ilumatobacter sp.
GGCCGGCCCGTGGGCCGGCCCCTCCCCTCGTGGTGTGGAACCTGCCGGATCAGCGGGTTCCGGCGTTGACCAGCTCCGACACCTGTGCGGCGTTGCTCTGGTCGACGAAGCCCGGGCCCGAGAGCACCGGCTGGCCGCCACCGGCCTGGTTGGCGTTGGTGACGTTCAGGAACAGCAGGATGATCGGCAGGTAGCCCTGCAGGTACTGCTGCTGGTCGACGGTGAACGAGATGTCGCCGGCGTCGATCGCGGCGAGCAGCTCGGGCGTCATGTCGAAGCCGCCGATGCCGACGAACTCGCGACCCGAGCCCTGCACGGCTGCGAGCCCCGACATCGCGATGACCGGGCCGGTGCCGATGAAGGCGTCGAGATCGGGATCGGCGGCGATGGCCGCTGCGATCTGGTTCTCCTGCTCGGTCTGGTCGGCGTCGAGACCGACGAACTGCGAGACGACCTCACCGCTGAAGGTCTCGGCGACGCCGTTGCAGCGTTCCTCGAGCGCCACGTTCGACTCCTCCTGGCGACCGCAGAGCACCTTGGTCGCACCGAGGTCGTTGAACCGCTTGCCGGCTTCCTGCCCGGCGATGATCTCGTCCTGGCCGACGTGGGTCAGCGCCCCGATCTCCTGCCAGTTGTTCAGGCCGGAGTTCAGCGTCACGACGGGAATGCCGGCGGCGACGGCGGCCTGCAGCGGACCGACCAGCTGGTCGGGGCTGGCGAGCGCCGAGGCGATGCCGCTCGATCCTTCGGCGATCGCCTGCTCGATCAAGCTGACCTGCACGCCCGGATCGTTGTTCGAGCCGAGCCACACGCACTGGACACCGACGTCCTCGCAGGCGGCTTCCATGCCGCGCTTCACGACCGACCAGAACGGGCCGTCGTCGGAGTGGGTGATCATGTGGAACGTCAGGTCGCTGCCCTGCGAGGCGTCGACGTCGTCGGCGGGCTCGGCGGCAGGCTCGTCGGCCGGCTCGTCGGCCGGCTCTTCGGCGGCAGGCTCGTCCGCCGGCTCCTCGGCCGTGTCGTCGTCGCCACCGCACGCGGCGGCAACCATCGACAGCGCCACGAGTGGTACCAGCGCGGTACGCAGTTTCCTCATTCGGGTCTCCCCCTTGTCATGGATGAGCGGCGCCCCCGCAGCCGGACGCGCACCTCGCAGCGGTCATCGATCTGACCCTGCGGATACCCCCCGGCCACGCTGGCCCGCTGCTTCTGTTGAAGCGCTTCAATCATTGTGGTTGTATCGCGCGTTGTCAAGCGACGACGGGGCCGGGGGATGCGCAAGCCGACGATGGACGACGTGGCACGCCGAGCAGGGGTGTCGCGCGCCCTCGTGAGCATGGCGCTGCGCGGCTCGGACCGCGTGAGCGACGCCTCGCGGGCGGCCGTCCTCGCCGCTGCGCACGAGCTCGACTATCGGCCCAACCTGTCCGCACGCCACCTCGCCAGCAAGCAGACCGGCACCCTCGGGGTCTTGATCAACGATCTGCACAATCCCTACTTCCCCGCCGTCGCCGACGGCATCAAGGCGGCCGCCGACCGCACCGGCTACCGGCTGCTGCTCAACAGCGCGTTCCTCGACGACGGTGACGAGCGGCGGGCGCTCGAGGCGTTCGTCGACCACAACGTCGACGGCATCGTCCTCACCGGGCCGCGCGTCGCGTCCGGCGCGATCGAGGCGATCGGCCGCATGACGCCGGTCGTGGTGGTGAGCCGGCCGATGCGTTCCAAGGTGGTCGACACGATCAACAACGACGACCGGCTCGGGGCGACGCTCGCGACCGGTCACCTCCTCGAGCTCGGCCACCAGCACATCTGCCACATCGACGGCGGGCGTGGGGCCGGCGCGGCGCAGCGCCGCGCCGGGTACGAGGCGACGATGCGCGCCGCCGGCCTCGAACCGTTCGTCGTCACCAGCGCGTTCACCGAGGCCTCCGGCGCGGCGGCCGCGGCAAAGGCCTTGCGCGCCGACCGCCCGCTGACCGCGATCTTCGCCGGCAACGACCTCAGCGCGCTCGGCGCACTCGACATCATCGACGCCGCCGGCCTCGGCGTGCCTGACGACGTGAGCCTCGTCGGCTACGACAACACGTTCATCGCCGCCCTGCGCCACATCGGGCTGACGACGGTCGAGCAGGGCCGGGAACGGCTCGGCGAGTTGGCGGTCGAGGCACTGATCGAGCGGATCGACGGCCGGCGCAGCGAGGCTCGCCACGAGGTGATCGAGCCGACGCTCGTCGTGCGCCGCACGACCGCACCGCCGAAGCAGTCGTCCCGGCGCAGCGTCGGCTAGACGGAACGTCGGCGGTCGACGAGGGCGTCCAGCTCGGCGTCGAGCTCGGCCGGGGCTGCGTCACGCTCGAGCGCAGCCGCCACGATCGTTCCCTGTGACGGGGGCGTCAGCCCACCGAGCGGCGGGTCGTGGTCGAGGTTGGTGGGGAACGCGTAGCCGTCAGCGCACGCCGTGACCGCGTTGGCGAGGCGGGCTGCCGACATCCCGGCGGCCTTGCGAGCGAGCAGGGTGGGGTACACGAGCCGGCTCATCCGGATGCGGTCCATCGTCTCCATCGCGCGGCCCATCGCGGACGAGACCTGCAGGAGGTTGGCCATCCGCTTGACGTCGGCGGTGACGTTGGAGCCGGCGGCGTGGAACAGGGCGGGGTTGAAGCAGACCAGGTCGCCGATCCCGAGCGCGAGCTGGGTCCGGTTCGCCGCGAAGTACTCGACGAACTCGGGTCGCCGCCAGGCGAGGTAGCCGAGCTCGTACTTCTGCGAGTGGGGCAGGTACATCGTCGGGCCCGACTCGACGGGCATGTCGCAGTGGGCGACCGCCGCCTGCAGCGTGAGCATCGGCGACAGCCGATGGGCGTGGAACGGAAACTGCTCGGCCTCGTCGTCGGTCATGAACCCGAGGTGGTAGTCGCGGTGCGGCTGTTGGGCCTCACCGCCCGGGTTGACGACGTTGACCTGCGACGAGATCTGGTACCCGGGGCCGAGCCATGCCAGGCAGGCGAGGGCCAGCATGTCGTTGGCGTAGTAGTCGACGAACACGCCGGGATCGTCGGCGGCGAGCTTCTCGATCGCGTTCCAGACGCGATCGTTGGCGCCGGGCTTGGCGTAGTGGTCGCCGACCGCTCGGCCCTCTTCGTGCTGGCGGGCGATCATCGCCCGGAACACATCGCTGGCCCGGTCGACGACATCGCGACCGAACGCCCCCGCGATCACGAAGATGCCCGGACCGTCGTCGAGCACCTCGGCGAGCTCGTCGCGCACCTCGCGCTCGCTCGCGTGGTCGACGACGACCTGGCGGAGCGCAGCGGCCTCGTACACCGGCACGTTCTGGTCGAGTCGGACCGCGTGCTTGGGCACGTCGCTGACGACCTCGACGACGGCTCGGAACTCGTCGAGCGAGCAGGCATCTCGAGTGAGCCGTGGCATGACGCCTCCTAGCGGAAGTTCTCGAAGTAGCGGCTCGGTGTCGGGCCGCGCTGACCTTGGTACTTGGACCCTTGGGCGCCCTTGCCGTAGGGGTGCTCGGCCGGCGTCGTCATGTGCATGAAGCTGACCTGGCCGATCTTCATCCCAGGGTAGAGCGTGATCGGGAGGCTGGCGACGTTGGCGAGCTCGAGCGTGATGTGGCCGTCGAAGCCGGCATCGACGAATCCCGCCGTCGAGTGGATGAGCAAACCGAGGCGGCCCAAACTGCTCTTACCCTCGACTCTCGCCACGAGGTCTTCGGGCACGGCGACGCGCTCGAGGGTCGAGCCGAGCACGAACTCTCCGGGGTGGAGCATGAACGGCTCGGCGCCGACGCCGAGCTCGTCGACCGGCATCTCGATCAGCTCGGTCATCTCCGTCTGGTCGAGCTTGACGTCGATCACCGGCGCGGTGTGGTTGCGGAACACGCGGAACAGGTTGGAGATCCGGACGTCGATCGAGCTCGGCTGGATGAGCGATTCGTCGAGGGGGTCGATCACGATGCGACCGGCGGCGAGCTGCTCGCGAAGGGTGCGGTCGGACAGGATCACAACCGGGCACGTTAGCCAACCGCCCCTCCGATACCGTCGGCCGCGTGTACGAGCCGAAGCCGTTCGCCGAGGAGCGACCCGAGGTCATCCTCGGGCTGCTGCGCGCCGCCGGGTACGGCCATCTGGTGGCGGCCGGCGGCGACGGCGCGCCGGCCTCGACGCCGCTCCCGTTCATCGTCGACGACGCGGTCTCGGTCGTGCGGGCGCACCTCGCGCGGCCGAACCCGGTGTGGCGGCTCGCCCCGGCGCCGGCGCTGCTGATCGTGCCCGTCACGGACGCCTACGTGTCGCCGTCGTGGTATCCGAGCAAGGCCGAGCACGAGCGCGTCGTGCCGACGTGGAACTACGAGGTCGTTCACGTGCACGGTGAACTGCGCGCCCACGACGACGCCGGATGGGTGGCCGCCCAGGTGCGCGAGCTCACGGACCACAACGAATCGCCGCTGCCCGCCCCGTGGTCGGTCGACGACCCGCCCGACGGCTTCGTCGATCAGATGGTGCGCGGCATCGTCGGTGTCGAGCTGCTGGTGTCGCGGGTGATCGCCAAGCGCAAGCTGAGCCAGAACCGCGACGAGCCCGACCGGCTCGGAGCGCGCGACGGCCTGCGCTCGACCGGCACGGCCCGCTCGTCGGCGATCGCCGACGCCATGGACTGATCGCTACAGCAGGCCTACTGCAGCTCGCCGAGCGTGTCGGCCTTCACGGCGCCGCGGCGACCCATCGGCTGGTCGCCGTCGACGGTGGTGTCCTCCGCGGTCTGGTGTTCGGTCTCGGCGTTGAGCTCGGCGCCGAGCAGCACGATGATCGCCGACAGCCAGAGCCACATGAGGATGACGACGACCGCGGCGAGCGACCCGTAGGTCTTGTTGTACGACCCGAAGTACGTGACGTAGGCGCGAAAACCGAGGGTGACCGCGACCCAGCCGACGACGGCGAACGTCGACCCGACCGACACCCATCGCCAGCGCGGCGAGCGACGATCCGGTGCGAGGCGGTACAGGATCGCGAGCGCGACGAGGAAGCCAGCGGCGAGGACGGGCCACACGAGGATGTTGAGCAGGCGACGCGTACCGATGCCGAGGCCCGTCCGTTCGATCAGCGTCGGCACGGCGACGACGGTGAACACGGCGAGGGCGACGAACAGCACGGCACCGAGGGTGAGACCGAGGGCGAGCAGCTTGCGATGGACCCATCCACGTGTCTCCTCCTCGTCGTAGGCGATGTTGATCGTCGTGACGAGCTGCCCGACGGCCCCCGACGCCGACCACAGCGAGAGCACGATGCCGACGACGAGGCCGAACGAGAGCGACCCAGCCGACTGCTCGGTGATGTTGGCGAGCTCCTCGCTCAACAGCTCGCGGGCGTCGCCCGGCAGGGCGCCGAACAGGTCGTTGATCACCTCGTTCGGGTTCTGGCCCTGGGCGACGAGACCGAGCAGCGACACCAGCGCGGCGAGCGCCGGGATGAGGGCGAGGAACGAGTAGAAGGCGACAGCCGCCGCGTTGATCCCGACGTTGTCGTCGCCCCACTCGTCCTTGACGCGCAGGAGCACGTCCTTCCAACCTCGCGCCGGGATGTCGGAGGGGGCGGCGGCGAGCCGGCCACGGTCGGCGCGGCCCGGTGCGTGCTCGCCGGCCGCCAGCAGCGGCGCCGCGACATCGACCACGTCGTCGACGGACGGGCGCTCGTCATCGGGGGTCGGCCCGGCGACGTCGGCACGCGACAACACCACCGCCGAGGTTCGGTCTTCTGTCATGTCGCAGAGTCGTACCCGGAGGAGTGGTCGCCCAATCGTCAGGGCGAGCGCCGTCGAGGCGCGAGGGGCTACGACTTCGGTGAAGCGCTATCCTCTGCGCTGCTCGCGACGCGGGCATTCGCGGATGTAGTTCAATGGCAGAACATCAGCTTCCCAAGCTGAATACGGGGGTTCGATTCCCCTCATCCGCTCGAAACCCGCGGCTGACCAACGCCATGGACGCCGGTGACTTCAGACGGCGAGCGTCCCTCCACGACAACAGCAGCGATCGCCGATCGGGCTTGGTCCTCGACGGGTCGTCGACCGGGAGGAGCTCCTCGTAGCGCCACATGGTCGACGCACGGGCAGCGACGGCCTCTTTCGACATTGCGTCTCGGACGGCGTCGAGGTCGTAGCGCACCCACAGCGGGTGGCCCTCGTGCACCGTCTGCAATCGGTCGTGTGGGAGATGGGTGCCGTCGATGGCCGATTCGAGGTCGGTGACGTAGCTTGCCTGCCGGGCGCAAGCGGTCACGGTTCGCCGTCCAGGTTCTCGGCCGAGATGGTGGCCGACCGGACGCCGTCGACCTCGATGGTGATCGTGTCGCCCTCGTCACCGGTCAGGCACGCGTCCTCGACGTCGTCGTCGTTGAAGCCGAAGTCACTCCGCGAGTTCGGGTAGAGGCACGTGAAGCGCCCGGGATGCGGATCGAACCCCTCGATCTCGAAGTGCGCGACGAGGCACTCGGCGCCGAAGCGACATGGCTTGACCTCGCCACGAATGAGCACCTGTCGACGGGCGATCGTCGTCGACGTGGTCGTCGCGGCGTTGGTCGTCGTGGTGGCCGCCACCGTCGAGCTGGTCGTCGCCGAAACGACGTCGGTTGTCGCCGACACCGTGCTCGTCGCTGCGCTGCTCGCGTCGGTCGAGTCGTCGTCACCCCGCAACTGCGTGACGAGCAGCACGACGACGGCGACGATCAGGACGGTGATCGCGCCGGGCCAGTTGATCGACCACGAGTCGCGTGACGGACTCGTGATCGGGTCCTCCGGCTGCCCGCTCTCCATGACGCCCACCGTACCGAGCACGCCGGTCGCGTCGGATCCGATCTAGTCCTCGATGACGTCGAGTCCTTGCTCGCGCAGCCGCGCGATGGTGCGCAGCATCTCGTCCAACACCTCGGGCGGGTGGCCCTCCCACGCCTCGACGACGTCGACGATCTGCAGCGGGTGACGGGTGCGGTACGACCGCGTGACGTTGCCGGGGAACTTCTTGTTCGTGACGTTGGGGTCGTCCTCGAACGGACCCGTTGGCTCGACGACGTAGACGTATCCACGCTGCGCGATTCCTGCCAGCGCCGTGGCCAACTCCGCTCCCCACACGGCGGTCTCCAGCAGCGCGGCGAAGTAGACGTTGTTGGAGACGCGGCCCTCGTGGAAGTTCGACGCCTGCCCGGACACGAGATGATCACCGATCTGCAGGACGACCTTCGTCCCGTGGAAGAACGGACCGGTGACGTGGTCGCATCGGTCGAACGTCACCGGGTCGTGCGCGATGTCGCGCCCGCGTTGCGAATCCTGCTCCTTGGCCATCGGTCCACGCACCGCTGGGGTCACCCGGCCATCGTGAGGCCGCCGGACACGCTCACCACCTGGCCGGTGACGAACGCCGCGTCCTCAGCGGCGAAGAACAGCACCGCCGGTACGAGGTCGTCGGGCTGACCGAGGCGGCCCATCGGGATCGCCCGCCGGAACGCCTCGCGGAGCTTCTCCGGGTTGGCGGCGGCGTCGGTCACGGTGGCCAACAGGGCCGTGTCGGTCGGGCCGGGACAGACGACGTTGAACGTGATGCCGTGACGCGAGTGCTCGCGGGCGAGCGTCTTGGAGAAGGCGACGAGACCCGCCTTGCAGGCGGCATAGACCGCCTCGCCGGACGAACCGACCCGTGCCGCGTCGGACGCCACGTTGACGACGCGTCCGTAACCGCGCGCCACCATGCCGGGCAGCACGGCGTGATGCATGTGCAGCGCGCCGACGAGGTTCACGTCGATCAGCTTCGACCAGTCCTCGGGCTTGGTCTGCAGGAACGGGACGAACAGATCCCAACCGGCGTTGTTGACGAGCACGTCGATGGGGCCGAGCTCGGCGGACACCCGCTCGACCGCCGCGTCGACCGAGGGCCGCTCGGTGATGTCGCACTCGACGGCGACCGCTCGGCCGCCCGTCGCGACGATCTCGTCGGCGACTGCCGTGGCGGCGCCGAGAGCACGATCGAGCACTGCGATCGCACCGCCTTCGCCGGCGAAGCCGCGGCAGAGCGCGGCGCCGATGCCGCCAGCCCCGCCGGTGACGACCACCGTGCGCTCGTCGAACTTCCCCATGGCGTCGATCCCCTCTCCTCCCCGTCGGACTGCATAACACGCGGGGGGACGATGGGATGCGTCCGGGTTCGGCCGATGTGCGCCGGTTCGACGTCTCGACGGGCGAACTGGAATCATCGTTCACCGACGACGAGGCGACCCCCCGGAGACGCCTGCCACGAGGGAGCCGACGATGACCGACACCGCGAACGAGACCACCGCCGAGGAGCTGCCGCCGCCGCCGGCCGACTTCCGCACGCCCGAGCAGGAGATGGCCGACCTCGGCGCCGGCGTGCCGGCCGCGGGCGAGCTGTCGATCGAGCAGATCAACCCGCTCAACGCTCACCTCTTCGCCGAGGACCGCTGGCACGACCACTTCGCCCGCCTGCGGCGCGACGACCCGATCCACTTCAACGAGCTGTCGACCGCCGGGCGGTATTGGTCGGTCACGAAGTACCACGACATCAAGGAGGTCGAGAGCGACTGGCAGGCGTTCTCGTCCGCGAAGGGCATCACCCTCGGCATCCAGGTCGACAAGATGCCCGACGACCAGCGCATCCGCACGTTCATCGCGATGGACCCGCCCGAGCAGCGCGAGCAGCGCCGCACCGTCACGCCGTCGGTCCAACCGCGCAACCTCCAGAACGTCGAGCCGCTCATCCGGGAACGCACGGTCGAGGTGCTCGACTCCCTGCCCGAGGGCGAGACGTTCGACTGGGTCGACACCGTGTCGGTCGAGCTGACGACGCGAATGCTGGCGACCCTGTTCGACTTCCCGTTCGACGACCGCCGCAAGCTCACCCGCTGGTCCGACATCGTCTTCGCGATCCCGGAGCCCGGGGGCGTGATCGAGTCGCACGAGCAACGCCGCGACGAGCTGATGGAGTGCGTCCACTACTTCGCCCGGCTGTGGGAGGAGCGGCGCGAGAACCCCGGCCACGACCTCGTCTCGATGCTCGTGCACGGCGAGGCCACGAAGGACATGTCGCCGCTCGAGCACCTCGGCAACCTGCTGCTCCTGATCGTCGGCGGCAACGACACGACCCGCAACACGATGTCGGGCAGCGTGTACGGCCTGAACACGTTCCCCGACCAGTACGACAAGCTGATCGCCGACCCGGGTCTGATCCGCAACATGGTGCAGGAGATCATCCGCTGGCAGACGCCGCTGTCGTACATGCGCCGCACCGCAACTCGCGACTGCGAGCTCGGCGGCAAGCAGATCCGCAAGGACGACCAGCTCCTCATGTGGTACGTCTCGGCCAACCGCGACGAGGACGTCTTCGACGACGCCGACATCGTCGACATCGAACGCCACAACGCCGACCAGCACCTCTCGTTCGGCTTCGGCATCCACCGATGCATGGGCAGCCGCCTCGCCGAGATGCAGCTCCGGATCCTGTGGGAGGAGATCCTCGACCGCTTCGACCGGATCGAGGTCCAGGCCGAGCCGACCCGCACGTTCTCGTCGTTCGTGCACGGCTACACCCACCTCCCGGTGCAGATCACGCGCAGGTGATCGCCCCGACCCCGAGCACGCCGTCCGACGGCTCGCCGCCATGCGGTTTCGAGCGCTCCTGGGGCGTATCGTTCCGCTCCGGAGGGAGGGGAGATGGCAGAGCAGGTGACCCGGCGTGAGGAAGCCGCGATCCGCCGACGGCAGACGATGCGTTTGGGCGCGATGGCGATCGTCGTCGCGGTCGCAGCGGCGTTGATCATCGACAACCGCCACGACGTGCGGCTCAGCTATCTCGTCGGCGAGCGGGAGGCGCCGCTGATCGTCGCGTTGCTCGTCGCCGTCGCCGTCGGCATCGCGCTCGGGTGGATGGCGCGCCGCAACCGGGCGCGTTGACGACGTCACCAGGAGCTCAACTGCCGCCGCGTCGGCACCATGATCGCAGCACCATGATCGCAGCACCATGATCGCCGCCGTCTCCCTGATCGTCGTCGTCCTGATCGGCGTGATCGCCGGTCGCATCGCCTCGCTGGCGCTGATCGCCACCGGGGTCCCGGCCGAAGTGGCGAAGTTCCAGGCCCGCTCGGTGCTGACCGGCGTCGGTTTCACGACGACCGAGTCCGACACCCTCATGAACCATCCCGTCCGGCGCCGGATCCTGCTCTCGCTGATGCTGGTCGGGAACGCCGGCCTCGTCACCCTCGTCGGGTCGATCATGCTGTCGTTCGCCAGCGCAGGTGGTGCCGGCGACATCTTCGGTCGCATGGGCATCATCCTGGGGGGTGTCGCGCTCGTCCTGTGGGTGCTCCGCCGACGCCGGGTCGAGGCGATGGTCACGAGCGGTCTCACCCGGGTCCTCAACCGGTTCAGCGACCTCGAGCTGCGCGACTACCACCACCTGATGCGCCTCTCGGCCGACTACTCCGTCACCGAGCTGGCGGTGCAGCGGGGCGACTGGCTCACGGATCGGACCCTGATCGAGCTCGACCTCCCGCACGAGGGCGTGCTCGTGCTCGCCATCCTCCGCGCCGACGGCGATTTCGTCGGCGCGCCCCGCGGCGACACGCGCATTCACGCCGACGACACCGTCTACCTGTACGGCCGGGCGTCGGTGCTCGACGATCTCGACCATCGCGCCAGCGGCGAAGCCGGCGAGCAAGCGCATCAGCAGGCGATCGCCGAGCAGCAGGTGATCGATCGGGCACTGCGCGCCCGCCTGCGCGACGCCATGACGCCGCGCCGCCGCAAAGGCCGCAAGTGACGGCGGCTGCCCCACCGGTCCGCGCCGTCGAGCGGACCGGTCTCGGAACGTTCGGCGGCGTGTTCACACCGTCGATCCTCACGATCCTCGGCGTGATCATGTACCTGCGGTTCGGATGGGTCGTCGGGAACGCCGGGCTGCGCAACACGCTGCTCATCGTCACGATCGCCACGTCGATCACCCTCCTGACCGGGCTCTCGATCGCCCAGATCGCCACCGACCAGGTCGTGCGCACGGGCGGCGCGTACTACATGGTGAGCCGGTCGCTCGGCACCGAGATCGGCGGCGCCATCGGCATCCCCCTGTACCTCGCGCAGGCGCTCTCGGTCGCCCTGTACACGCTCGGCTTCGCCGAATCAGTGAACGCGGTCGCCCCCGACGTCCCCGCGCGACCCCTCGCACTCGCGACGACCGTGGTGGTCACCGTGCTCGCGCTCGTGTCGGCGAAGACGGCCATCCGCGCCCAGTACTTCATCATGGCGGCGATCGCGCTCTCGCTCGTGTCGTTCTTCGTCGGCGCGCGATCGGGGGGCACGATCACCGCCGGACCGAGATTCGAACCGGCGTCGTTCTGGGAGGTCTTCGCCGTCTTCTTCCCCGCCGTGACCGGGATCATGGCCGGGGTCAACATGAGCGGCGACCTCGCCGACCCGCGCCGATCGATCCCGCGCGGCACGCTCGCCGCGATCGCGGTGAGCTTCGCGATCTACATGGTGATCCCGGTCGTGCTCGACCGGCGCGCCGGCCCCAACGCACTGGTCGACGATCCGCTGATCATGCGCCACCTCTCGCTGTGGGGACCGGCGATCCTGATCGGCGTGTGGGGCGCCACGCTGTCGAGCGCACTCGGCAGCATCCTCGGGGCCCCGCGCATCCTGCAGGCGCTCGCACGCGACGACATCCTGCCCAAGCCGCTGCGCGCCGTCGGCCGCGGCTCGGGTCCCGACGACGAGCCGCGCGTCGGCACCTTCGTGTCGCTCGGCCTCGCGCTCGCCGTGGTGGCTGTCGGCGATCTCAACGCCGTTGCGCCGGTGCTCACGATGTTCTTCCTGGCTTCGTACGCCGTCGTCAACTTCGTCTCGGCTGCGGAGCGGTTCCTCAAGAGCCCGTCGTTCCGACCGACGTTCCGTGTCCACTGGAGCCTGTCGTTCCTCGGAGCCGTCGGGTGCGCGGCCGTCATGTTCCTGATCGACGCCTTGGCGACGATCGTCGCGATCGCGATCGTGATCGCCATCTGGGTCGGATTGAGCCGGCGGCGCGCCCGCGCCCGATGGGGCGACGTGCGCCAGGGCATCTGGCTCACCCTCGTGCGGTGGGCGGCCGGCAAGATCCGACCGTCGACCCACGTCAAGGCGTGGCGGCCGAACATCCTCGTGCTCGCCGGCAGCCCGACCAAGCGGTGGTACCTGATCGAGCTCGCCGACGCCCTGAGTCACGGGCGGGGTCTTCTGACGGTGGCGACCGTCCTGCCCGACGGCACGCCAGCAGCGCGCAAGCGCAGCCTCGCCGAGACGGTGCGCGAGCATCTCGCCGAACGCGACGTCGACGCGCTGGTACGGGTCGTGTCGGCGTCCAATGCCTTCGCGGGGGCGTCGTTGCTGGTCGAGGCGTACGGGCTCGGCGGCATCGTGCCGAACACCGTGGTAGTGGGGCACGGCGACACGTCGCCGGCGCTCGGTGGTTACGCCGCGATGGTGCGCGACCTCCACGACGCCGGGCGCAACGTGATCGTCATACGCGCCTCGGACGACGGGTCGTACGGCCAGCACGAACGGATCGACGTGTGGCTCCGATCGATGCGCGACAACGGTGCCCTGATGATCACGCTGGCCCACACGCTGCGGGCCGACAAGCGGTGGCGCCGCGCGACGCTGACCGTGCGGATGATCGTCGCCAATGCGTCGGCGGCCGAGGAAGTGGGGCACAACCTGCGCTCACTGCTCGCCCAGGCGCGGCTCACGGCGACGGTGGAGGTCGTCGTCGACGACCGGCCTGCAGCCGAGGTCATCACCGCCCACCAGACCGGCGCCGACCTCACCCTGATCGGGTTGCCGGACCCGTGCACCGATCGAGAGCGATTCGCCGCACGGCTCGACTCGTTCGTGTCCGGTGTCGCCCTCGACTCACCGGTCGCCTTCGTGCTGGCGTCGAGCGATGTCGACCTCGAAGCGCTGTTGCAGTAGGAGAACGGCGGAGGAGATCGCAGCGTCCGCGCCCGCCGGGCTCCGCGAGCGGTTCGGGGAGGGCGGAAGGCGGGGCCCGGGAGCCCCGAGGACGGTGCGGGCGGCGGACGCCGCGATCTGTCTCGGCCGGCCGACGGAGGGTGGCCGGCCGGGGGATCAGTGGGTCAGGCCGAGGCGTCGGCGGAGGCGGCGTCGATGGCCGTCTGGCCGTGCCCCGTGCCGACGGAGATCTTCCGCGGCTTGGCGACCTCGGCGACCGGGATCCGCAGCGTCAGCACACCGTCGGTGAGGTCGGCTTCGATCTGCTCGGCGTCGAGGCCCTCACCGAGGTGCACTTGGCGCCGGTACTGACCGCGGGGTCGCTCGGTGAGGTACACCTGGTCGCCGTCCTGGCGCTGCCAGTCGCGTTCGGCGGTCACCGTGAGCACACCGCGCTCGACGCTGATGTCGATCGAGTCCGCGGTCACCCCGGGCAGGTCCATGTGGACCCAGACGTCCTCGCCTCGCCGGTAGGCGTCGAGCGGCATGCCAACCGAGCCGTTGCTGCGGCCGGACATGCGCGAGAAGAGGTAGTCGAGGTCGCGGAACGGATCGTTCTGGAGCAACATGTCGTCACCTCCTGTGTGACGGGGGTCGATGGGAGCTGGTCGTGTGTCGTCGTGTGTCGTCGTGTGTCGTCCTGTCGATCGCCCACGGCGACGAATTCCTCGCTGGCGCGGCCGGCGAAGACGGCACGCCGGCCGAGCCAGCGACGGCACGCCTCGTGCCGTGGGCTCTTTTCTCCTGCGATGTCTTAACTGAAAGTATTTCAGAATCAATGATGCTCTGTCAATACCCTTGAGGATGATTCTCTGCTGCAGTATGGTATTCACATGACGCGGCCGCGCCTCTCGATCCCGTCCGTCGTCGACCAAGCCCTGGAGATCGCCGACCGCGACGGCCTCGAGGCGCTCAATCTGTCGTCGCTCGCAGCCGCCCTCGGCGTCGGTCCGTCGGCGCTGTACACCCACATCACCGGGCTCGCCGACCTCGAGTACCTGGTGGCCGTGGCGTCGACGCGCAACCTCGTTCGCCGGGTCCGCGACGCGGCCGTCGGGACGTCCGGGCCCCGGGCCCTGACGGCGATGGGCGAGGCCTACCGCCGGTTCTCGCTCGAGCATCCCGGTCAGTTCGCATCGACCCTGCTCCCGCCGCGCTCGAACGAGGACGAGCTGGCGAGAGCGAACCAGGAGCTGCTCGACCTCTTCATCACGGTGTTCCGGGCGATGGACATCGCCGAGGACGAGGCGTACCTCGCGGCCCGCGCGACCCGCAGCGCACTCCACGGCTTCCTGGCGCTCGAGCACAACTCCGGCACGACGACCACCCACGGCGCCGAGTACGACCACCTGCTGCGAACACTGCAGCGCGGCCTGCTCGCCGAGCACCACGTCGCCTGAGGCGCGCCGCCTGGGGCCGGCGCGGTCGCCGTCTCCGCCGATCCGGATCAGATCCGGCCCACGGCGGCGGCGAGGGCCGTCCGGTACTCCCCGATCCGCCGGAGCTTGAGCTCCTCGTAGCCGCGCACGACATCCGGCAGTTCGGCGACCGCGACGGCGTCGTCGACGCTGATCGCACCGCGACCGACGGCGGCGACGACCCGGTCGATCGCAGCGGCGAACTCACCGGGCAGCGCGCGCTCGGTCCGGCGGAGCTCGGTCCGGCCGAACGGATCGCGCCACGTGCCACGCACCCGCTTGCCCCGAGCGAGCGCCGCGAACAACGGACGCGAACGTCTGCCGAAGCGCAGCTTCCGGTTCACGCCGAGTGACCGCAGCATGGGCGGGTGCAGGTGCCAGGTCACGTCGGGGTCGGCGTCGCCGGTGACGACCGCCGCTTCGGCGACTCCGTCGGCCGACAGCATCAATCGGGCGACCTCGTACTCGTCCTTGTAC
>JBFHJC010000068.1:0-14821 GCA_041596155.1 Ilumatobacter sp.
GAATTCACATCCTAGCGAACACCAGTTCGTCTGTCAACTGTTCATCAGCATGTTTCGTGTTCCTTCGACGCCGTGCTTCCGGATGGCGCAAGCGTGTTCGCGGCGGCTCACGTGCGAACGCGCTCGAGCCACGGATGCGACGGGTGGATCCGATCGATGGTGTCGGCGAGCCATGACCGTGATGCGACGTCCAGCCTCGGCAGGGCAGCTTCCAGATCGCTGCGGTCCTTCGGGCGGTTCAGCGCTGCCTTGAAGGCCAGGATGATCTCAGGTCGCTGATAGAGGAGGCCATCCCCGGCGATCCATGTGACCCGTTCGAGATCCAGGACGACCGCCGGGTCGCGCCGGAACACCCACCGCCCGTCACGATCGGGTGTAACGATCACATCCAGCAACCATGGTTCGGTCGCGTTCTCGCGCACCCAGATCTGATGCATCCACCGCGGGAGCCGCTGGGTCGCCGACAGCACGGGCCGAAGGGTTCCTCCGCCCGTCACCCAGACGTGGTGCGTCCCGAGGAAGTGTGCGATCAACGACGGGGCGTCGCACTCCAAGATGCACACGTCGACGTCGTCGTGGTCGCGACGCTCCCCGGTGAACGCCTCGATCGCCCAGCCGCCGACGATCCACCACGGGGCGTCCATGCCATCGAGCAGCCCCGCCACCGCGTCGGGTCGCAGCCGAGCGAGCGGACCGTACAGCCGCTCGAACTCGTCATCGTCGAGACCGGTGAGGCGGGAGTGGAACTCATCGTCCTGCACTCCCGACGACGGTAGCCGGACCGCGTCGAGCCCTCCTGTCGTGGTTGCGATGGTGAGTCGGTCTGTAAGCGGGATTCTGTGGCCAGTTGCCTGACCGGTGGCCATCCATCTGTGCGGTCCACCCGAGGGTGTGGAGCGGGCCGCTCACCCTCTGCTTGACCTTGCTCCGGGTGGAGTTTGCCGAGCCGTGCGGGTCGCCCCGCACGCTGGTGCGCTCTTACCGCACCGTTTCACCCTCACCTGTGACGGTCGTGTCGCCACGGCCGTCCATCGGCGGTCTCTCTCTGTTGCACTGATTCGTCAGGTCGCCCCGACCTGGCTCTCGCCAGCACCCTGCCCGGTGGAGTCCCGACTTTCCTCGACCCGGACACCGCCGAAGCGGCCCCGAGCCGCGGCCACCCGGCCGACTCACCATCGCACCACCAGTCTACGAACCGCTCAGGGACGCAGCACCGGGGCGACGTCGGGCCTCGTGCGGCCCTCGACCTGGTCGGCGTAGACCTCGGCAACCGCGCCCGGGCCCGAGCGTTCCTCCACGCGCACCTTGTTCGACACCCATTCGACGAACGGCGCCCATGCCGCGCCCAGCCGCTTCTCGACCTCGCCCGGGCCCCAGTCCTGGCGGCGCTGCTCGATGCGGGCGGGCGCGAAGAAGAACGTCTGCGCCGGACCGGGGAGCGGGTCGCCGGACGTCGGCATTCGATCCTCCCAGTGGGTCAGGCCGACGATGGCCGAGTGCATCAGGTCGTCGCCGTACCGCTCGTGCACCGCCCGCACGACGCCGGCGTTGCCGCTCATGTCGACCAGCACGGCCGGACCGTCCGGGAGCTCGCCCGCCTCGTCGTACGTGAGCACCCGGTCGTAGCAGCCGAGATCCTCGACGAACCCGCGGTTGCCCGCCGAGGTCAACCCGACGACCTCCACCCCTGGACGTCCGTGCAGCAGATGGGCCGTCCCGAACGCCGTCTTGCTCGAGGCGCTCGTCAGCACCACCGTCGACGCGCCGAAGCAGTCCTCGGCGTCGAGCATGTCGGCGATGAGGAACGACGTGAAGAACAGCGGCCGGTAGATCATCTGCGCCGCCTCGTGGTCGGCGTCGTACATCGGATCCCCGACGCAGCGGGCGTAGCTGTTGTACACCGGTGGCAACGCCGCTCGGTGCGCCGAGCCGTCGGTCAGGCTGCCGTGACCGACCTGCGTCGGCTCGATCACCAACTCGGTCGACATCGGCAGGTAGCCGAACAAGCGCTCTCCCTCGGCGACCCCGTCGGCGCGCGACTCGACCACGACGGCGAAGCCCCAGACCGGCACCCGCCCCCAGTTCACCCCGTCGTCGGTGTCGGGCACCGGGAAGAACGTCCAGTAGCCGACCATGTCGCCCGCCGCCGCATAGGTCACGTTGTTCGCCGTGAACCCGAACGCGTCGACGCGCAGTCGGGCCTGGCCGTCCACCAGCTCTGCCGGGGTCGCATCGACGGTGCGGGTCCGCCGGTAGTCGTCACGATCGACGAGGAAGTGCCAGTCGTTCATCCGGCCGACCGTAACCCGGCCGCCCAGGGCATCCGCCACCGGCGAGGCGGCCGGTGACAAGCTTTGCACGATGCTCTCGCGCGTCCTCGTTGACGCGGCGTCCCTCATGACGGCTGCGCCTCCGACGACCGAACCGGTCGTCAACGACGTCGCGCCCAACCGAGGGGTGGCCAGCAGCATCGGCGACGTGCTGTCGGAGGTCTTCGCCAACCTCGGCGACAACGGCTACCAGACGGGCATGGCGCTGATCGTGACCACCGCCGCGATCGTCGCGATGCTCAACCTCGAGGTCCACAAGGCGGTCCTGGTGCCGGTCGGGATCGGCGCCTTCTGGGCCGGCTGGCTCGGCTGGAACACCCTCTCGGGGCAGAGCAACCCGCTGTTCCCCGGTGACGTGAGTGCCACCAAGCTGTGGGACGTGATGCTCACCGGAGACACCGGCTTCCTGCTGGTCGTGTTCGTCGCGTGCGTCGCCGCCGTCTTCCTGTGGCGCAAGAGCACGGCGATGGCGAGTCGGATCATGCTGCTCGTCGGCGCCGTCCTCGGCGCCTCGTTCCTCTACAACCTCGTCGAAGCCGTCAGGTACGTCTGAACGGGTGGTTCGCCCGTGGCGCCGCTGATGGAGCGGCCGCCCTGCCGGAGCTGCGGTGCACGCTCCGCTGCGCTTCGCTGGTCGCCCGCCCGCACGGCAGCTCGTGCTGACGCCTGGCGCCTTGTCAGCAGGACTGGTGTTCGTAGACCAGGGTGTTGGCGGCGGGGGTCTGCAGCGTCGTGTTGAACCGGGTGCCTTCGTCGTCGGCCGGGCCGACGACCAGGACGATGCCGGTCAGCAGGCCGAAC
This sequence comes from Ilumatobacter sp., assembly GCA_041596155.1. GTDB lineage: Bacteria > Actinomycetota > Acidimicrobiia > Acidimicrobiales > Ilumatobacteraceae > Ilumatobacter. The sequence goes on from JBFHJC010000068.1 coordinate 3,132, forward strand.
TGCGACGGGATCGCGTACGGGAGGTCCATCCCGTTGTCCTGCACGTCGGCCGATCCGCCCGTGAGCTCGGGGTTGACGATCGGCCGCGGGTTGATCGCCAGCGCCAGCGCGGCAGAGTGGCGCTGCTCCTCGCCGCCGATCTGCATCGCGGCCCGCCGCAGCCCGAGGTTCTCGAACTGGGCGACGAGAGCTTGGTAGCTCGCGCCGGCGAAGGACTCGAGCGAATGGGCGATGTTGAGCACGTCGCGATGCAGGTCGTCGCTGCCGTCGAGCGCGCCGAGGATCGGATCGATCGCCCGCTCGCGCAGGAACGGGTTCTCGCACGTGAACTGCTCGCCGCCGAGCCCGTCGATGAGCTGGCCGAGCTGGCCGGCGTGGCGCTCGTGATCCTGGACGAACCGCCGTACGAGGTCGGTCTCGGCCGGCGACAACACGCCGAGCCCCGAGGCTGCGTCGTAGACCGCCATCGCGGTGTACTCGAGCGACTGGGCGGTGCGCAGCAGCACGATGTCATTGACGTCGGGTTCCGCTTCGCTCGGCCCTTCGTCGGCCACGCCCAGGCGGCCGGCCGCCGTGGGTCCGCTGCGGTCGCCGCACGCTGCGACGAGGGCGCCCATCGACACGGCGATCGTGCCGTTGCGCAACAGCTGGCGACGGTCGAGGCGGGGGTTGAAGCGGTGCACGATCAGGCCTCCGGCGACAGCGGCGTCGCGGGGTTGAGGAACAGGGAGTCGAAGTCGGTCCGCTCGGCGAGCTGCGCCGCCACGAGCGCGTGGCGGGCCTCCATCGAACCGATCGAGGCCATCGCTGCCGCGACGTCGTCGTCGACGACCAACCCCAGCAGCTCGGCGTGGGTGGCGGCGGCGGCGTTCTCGAGGTCGAGGGCGGCCGTCGCCGGGCTCCCGTCGAACTCGCCGACGAGCGCGTCGTAGACGGCGTCGATGCGGGTGTCGGCCGACAGGCCGGCGAGACCGGCCAACCGGGTCGCGTACGCCTCGTGGTGCTCGCGGATGGTCGCCCACACCGGGTTGCCGGCGCCGTCGGCGATCGCGGCGTCGTACAGATCGCGAGCCGTCAGCTCGAGCTGCATGGCGAAGCGGGCCAGGTCGGTGTCGGCTGCGGACAGCCCGGGCGCCTCCTGACCCGAGACGAGCGGGGCGGCCGCCACGGACCGGGAGACGGCGGCCGCCAGCGCGGCGCCGAGGACGCCGGCGCCGAGGAGTGCTCGGCGCGAGGTGCGTTCGGTCGCGGCGGGTTGCGTCACGGGTGGGCGTCCTTTCGAAGAGTTCAGCTGCATCGGCGGACCACATGATGGTGTGTGGCCGCGCGGCGGCGCCAGTCTAGGAGCCGGCCCGCTCGCGCACGCGCTTCGCCGTCGACCGGCGGAGCCCCATGGGACGTCAGAACTCCAGCGCCGAGAGGTCGGGCAGCCAGCCACGGGCACGGTCGACCGCCTCGCGCCACCGCGCCCGGTCGAGTCGACCGTCCGGATCGACCACCTCGCTCGGCGACCAGGTCGCCGTCGCATCCCGCAGGTCGGTCCAGACGCCGGTGGCCACGCCCGCCAGGTACGCCGCGCCGACCGTCGTCGACTCGACGGTCGGGGACACTTCGACCGACTTCCCGGACGCCGCGGCGAGCGCTGCGACGAACGTCCGGTTGCGGCTCATCCCGCCGTCGATCCGCAACGCCGGGATCGTCAACCCGGTGTCGGCCTCGGCGGCCTCGACCAGATCGGCGCCGCGGTGGGCGACGCCTTCCAGCACGGCCCGGACGACATGGCGGCGCTCGGTGCCCCTGGTGATCCCGAGCAGGGTCCCGCGCGCTCCGTAGTCCCAGTGCGGGGTGCCGAGACCGAGCAGGGCGGGCACGTACACCACCCCGTCGGTCGTCGCGCACTCGGCTGCCACCTCGTGGCTGTTCGCGGGCGACGTGATCAGGCCGAGGTCGTGCTGCAGCCACTCGACGTTCGTACCCGCCGACAGCATGATCGCCTCGACTCCCCACGTCGCCTCGCCGTCGCGCGCCCACGCGACGATCGGGAACGTCCCGTTCGGAGACCGGTTGGGCGACGCCGGCGGTGCGTCACCGGTACACACGTCGAGCATGCCACCGGTCCCGAAGGTGATCTTCGCCTGCCCTGGCTCGATGCACGCCTGGCCCACGAGCGACGCCTGCTGGTCACCGACGAGCGCAGCGATCGTCGGGGCGCCCGGCAGCGCCGTGGCCGCGCCGATCACCCCGGACGTGTCGACGATCGTCGGCAGCATCGCCACGTCGACGCCGAGCAGCTCGCACACCCGCTCGTTCCACGCCCGTTCGGCGATCGAGTACAGCCCGGTGACGGCGGCGTTCGTGTGGTCGGTCGCATGGACCGCTCCCTCCGAGAGGGTCCACGCGACCCACGCGTCGACCGTGCCGACGCACAGATCTGCGGGCGCCCGCCCGGCGGCCGCATTGGCGAGCAGCCAGCCGACCTTGGTCGCGGTCTGGTTGGGCGCGAGCGAGACGCCGTGCTCGGCCTTGGCGGCGAGGCACTCGCCGACCGTGCGAAGGTCCTGCCATCCCAGACCCGGACCCACTGGCCGCCCGGTGGCGCGCTCCCACACGATCGTCGATGCCCGCTGCGCAGCGATGCCGACCCCCTCGACCGGCGGGTCGTCGAGCCGCCGGAGCACGGCGGTGGCGGCGTCGAGCACCAGCTCGGCCATGCGCTCCGGCTCGAACTCGACGAGCCCCGGGAACGGCGTGCTCGGCGGGAAGGGCCGCGCTTCGACGGCGGCGATCGATCCGTCCGGGCCAACCACGGCCGCCCGCAGGCTCGTCGTGCCGACGTCGACCACGAGGATCATGGCGTACCGCCGGCACCGTGCGGCACGAACCCCTTCGCCCGGACCCGGCCGCCGAGCCATCCGCCCACCAGACCGGCGCCGGCCACGACCGACAGGTTGAACAAGGCGGCGAACCAATTGACGTCGGTGCCGCGGATCAGGCGCACGACGATGAACACGGCCTGTGCTGCGACGTAGGTGGCGATGGCGGTGACGAGCCCATGTGAGAGCGGTAGCTCGCGTCGCTGCACCCACGCAGCGCAGCCGGCGCCGAGCACGAACCCGATGACGGCCCCGAGCGACATCCACGTCGCGAGCGCGCTGTCGTCGCGGCTGTCGGCTGCCCACCGGGCGACGATCGAGAACGGGACCGCGAACACCAGGGCGACCATGCCGCCCGCCTTGAGCGCGTCGACGTCCCACCGGTCGGGGTTCAGGGCCATCGCGGCGCTCCGAACGGGCCGGGCAGACCGAGCTTGCCGGGATTGAGGATCCCGTGCGGATCGAGCGCCTGCTTGAGCGCGACGAGCACGTCGAACGCCGGCCCGAGCGCGTCGGCCACGAACCGCCCCCGGTTGAGACCGACGCCGTGATGGTGCGACAGGTTGCCGCCGGCGCCGAGCACGGCGCGCTGGCCGGCGTCCCACATCGCGACGTACGTCGACTCGATCTCGTCGGCGGGCGGCGTCGCCGCGAACGTGAAGTAGAGGCAGGCGCCGTCGAGGTAGCTGTGGGAGAGATGGCAGCTCGCCACGCGCGCGTGCGGGACCGCCATCATCGCCTCGGTCGCCGCGGCGTGCACCGCTTCGAGGCGCGACCAGGGCGCGGCGATCTCCATGGTGTCGACGACGAAGCCCTTGCGCGTGAGCCCTTGCAGCGCCGACGTGTCGTTGCGGTGCTCGAACCAGCGGTCGACGAGGTCGGCGTCGCCGATCCGGCCGGCGTGGGTGCAGACCTCGTGGACGACCGCCATCGCGGCGTCGACGATCGTCGGGTCGCCCTCGTCGAGGACCAGCAGCGCGCAGCTCGTGCCGTCGCCGCCGTGCCCCCGCTGCGACTCGATCGCGTCGTAGAGCCGCAGCACGGCCGGCGTGGCACCCCGTCGCAGGATCCGGCGGCACGCCTCGAATCCTTCGGCGAGGGAACCAAACCAGTACGCCGCCCGCCGCTCCGCGACCGCCACCGGGTGGGCGCGCAGCCACACCCGCGTGATCGCGCCCAGCGTGCCCTCCGACCCGATGAACACCTGGTCGAGGTCGGGCCCGACGGCTGCCGCCGGCGCGCCGCCGGTGCGCACGACGGTGCCGTCGGCGAGCACGACCTCGAGGCCGGCCACCATGTCCTCGATCTTCCCGTACCGCGTCGAGTACTGCCCTGCCCCCCGGCAGGCGACCCAACCGCCGACCGTGGCGAGGTCGAAGCTCTGTGGGAAGTGGCCGACCGTCAAGCCGTGATGCGCCGTGAGCACCCGTTCGAGCTCCGGGCCCGCGACGCCCGCACCGACCTCGACGATGCCGGACGTCACGTCGACGGCACCCCACCCGTCGAGCGCGGTGAGGTCGAGCACCACCCCGCCGAACACGGGTGCCGAGCCACCGCACACGCCGCTGCGTCCGGCGGCGGCGGTGACCGGTATCCGCGCCTCGTTGCACGCCGCCAGCACGGCGGCCACCTCCTCGGTCGACGAGGGGCGGGCGACCAAGGCGCCACGCCGAGGGACCTTCCCGGCCAGCGACCAGTGCAGGGCGAGCGGCCACCAGTCGCGGCTGGCCTCGGCGGTGGCGCGGGCGTCGGTCGTGGTCGGGCAGATCTCGGCGAGCCGATCCGCGAACCCCGCCGGCAGGTCGACACCCGAGCCCGGCAGATGGTCGCCCGTGCCCGTCAGCTCGATCGGGGGCACCGGCACGGTCACGACGGCGCCGCCCCGCTCGCGGTCTCGGCGCGGGCGTCGCTGTCCGCGGCAGCGATCTCGGCCGCGCACAGGTTCCGGTAGTCGGCGATCTGGCGGCTGGTCTCGTCGGCGTCCCAGCCGAGGTCCGGCGCGAGCAGCCGGGCGACGTCGGGTGCCGCAGCGAAGCAGGCGGCCCGGTCCTCGAGGTGGGCGCGGGTCCGGCGGGTGAGCACGTCGATCAGCGTCGTCGCCATCTCGTGGCGAACCGCGTACACGCCCTCGGCGCGGAGATACGACAGGCCCGGCACGAGCGGTTCGGCGAGCGTCGCGTCGAACGCGATGAGGGCGCGGACCTCGGCGGCGTCGGTGCCGTAGCGACGCAGCAGACGGGCATCGCGGTCGCCGGGGTCGATGCGCCCCAGCCCGTCGGCGCCGTGAAGCCGAAGGCGCGCTGTACGGCAGCGGTGCGACCAGCGCGACCACCGCGACCATCCCAGTTGCCGACCGGCCTCGCGCACGGTGTCTTCGGCCATCTCTCGGTAGGTCGTGAACTTGCCGCCCGTCACCGTGATCAGACCGGACCGTTCGTCGACGCGGATGCTGTGGCGGCGCGACAGGTCGGCGGTGCGACCCGAGGCCGCCTGCTTGACGAGCGGCCGCAGCCCGGCCCACACACCCGTGACGTCGGCGCGGGTGATCGTGGTGGTCAACTGCGTGTTGACCGCCCCCAGCACGTAGTCGAGGTCGTGTTCGTCGGTGTGCGGATCGTCGAGGTCGCCGTCGTAGTCGGTGTCGGTGGTACCGATGTAGCAGTGGTCGAAGGTGCCGTCCGTGCGTTCGCCCCACGGGATCAGGAACAGGCTCCGCTTGTCGCCGGGCACCGAGATGATCACGGCGACGTCGTTGCGCACGAGCCGCCACGGCACGTTCACGTGAACGCCCTTGGCCGGCCGGATCGTGTCGGGGTGCGCGTCTTCGTCGAGCGCCCGGACCTCGTCGGCCCACACCCCGGTCGCCGACACGACCGTGGTCGCCCGAACGTCGATGCGACGGTCGCCGGCGTCGACGACGGCTCCCCGGATGCGTCCGTCGGCGTCCTTGGTGAACCCGATGACGCCGCAGCGGTTCACGACCACCGCGCCGTGATCGGCGGCCGTGCGGGCGACCGCGAGCGTCACCCGGGCGTCGTCGGCGGCGGCGTCGTGGTAGAGGAATCCCGACGACAACCGGTCGGCGGGCAGGGTCGGGCAGTGCGCGAGACTGGTCGCGGCGTCGAGGCGCCGGTGCCGGCGGCCGATCCGCAGTCCGCCCGTGAGGTCGTACATCCACAGCGCCGACCGCAGCGCCTTGGCGACCTTCTTCGACACCGGCCCGTCCTTGGTGAGCACCGGGATCAGGAACGCGAGACGGTCGACGAGGTGGGGCGCGTTGCGGAGGAGACGCTGGCGCTCGCGGAGCGCCTCGTACACCAGGCGGACGTCGCCCAGCTGCAGGTAGCGCAGGCCACCGTGGATCAGCTTCGAGCTCTTCGACGAGGTACCGGATGCGAAGTCGTCGCGCTCGACCAGCGCGACCGTCATGCCCCGCGTCGCCGCGTCGAGGGCGACGCCGGCGCCCGTGATGCCGCCGCCGATCACCAGCACGTCGAACTCCCCACCATCGAGCCGCGCCACCATGTCGTCCCGGCGGAAGGGGAGTGCTGATGGCCAGCTCACGTCCGCAGCCTAGGCATGGTGCGGTCGAGCCTCCGTGGCGGCGGTCGTCGCGATCTGCCACGATCGCGTCCCGCGATCATCCGTGACCGACGCGAAGGAGCTCCCCGACGTGCCCGATCTCGATGGCACCAGCACGCACGAGAACCTGAAGCGAGCGTTCTCCCGCGAGAGCGAAGCCAGCCGGCGCTACCGGTGGTTCGCCCAGCAGGCCGACATCGACGGGCGCCCCGACCTGGCGGATCTGTTCCGAACCGTCGCCCAGGGCGAGACCGGGCACGCGTTCGGACATCTCGAGTTCCTTGCCGAGGTCGGCGACCCGTCCTCGGGCGAGCCGATCGGCGACACCGAGGCGAACCTGCGCGCCGCGGTCGCGTCGGAGCGGTACGAATCGGTCGAGATGTATCCGGCCTTCGCTGCCACGGCGCGCGCCGAGGGCTTCGCCGACGTCGCCGAGTGGTTCGAGTCGCTCGCCCGCGCGGAGCAGGCCCAGGTCGATCGCCTCGTCGCCGGCCTCGACTCGCTCTGACCCGCCGCCAGGCCGCCCCACCACGGCCCGGAGGGGCTCCGGTGTGGAGCGGTCATGTGGTCGTCCTGGTCGTCGTGATGCCTGCTGCAGCACTCGACGGAAGTTGGCCGCCGAGGGTGCTCGGCCGGGGTGAGTTGCCACGCTTCGCGTTCGGGGATCGTGGTCGTATGTCGTTCCGGTCACGTTCGCGAGTGCCTCTGGCAATCCCGACGACCGAGTTCTAATCTCCGCCCTGACGGCGTCCGATGGACGAGAACTGACGACTGCCCGATGGGGGGATACACGTGTCAGCACATGAGCTCGAGTGGAGGATGCTCGGAGCGTGCCGGGGGCTCGACGCCGGCATCTTCTACCCGGACGACGAGGACGAGGCCGAGGTGGCCAAACAGGTCTGCGAGGAGTGCGGGGTGAAGCAGGCCTGTCTGGAGTTCGCGCTCGCCCGCCGCGAGAAGGTGGGGGTGTGGGGAGGCGCCACCGAACGCGAACGTCGCCGCATCTTGCGGCAACGCCGACGGAGCGCCTGACACACACGAGATGCCGGGTCTGACCCGGCACGCCGGCCGAACGCCCGGTTAGCCTCGCCGCCATGTCGATCGACGACCACGGGGGTTGGCCCGCGCTGATCAGCCTGCTGCTCGACCGCAACCACCTGACCGCCGACCAGGCCCGCTCGGCGATGACCACCATCCTCGCGGGCGCCGCGACGCCGGCCCAGCTGATCGGCTTCGTCGTGGCCCTGCGCGCCAAGGGCGAGAGCGCCGAGGAGCTCTCGGGCTTGCTCGATGCGGTGCTCGCGCACGCCGCCCTCGTGCCGCTCGACCCCGCTCAGCGCGACGCGGCTGTCGACATCGTCGGCACCGGTGGCGACCATTCGCACTCGATCAACGTCTCGACCATGGCCGCCATCGTGACCGCCGGCGCCGGCGTGCCGGTGTGCAAGCACGGGGCGCGCGGCGCGTCGTCCAAGTGCGGCACCGCCGACGTCCTGGCCGAGCTCGGCGTGCAGATCGAGCTCACCCCCGAGGGTGTCAAGCACTGCATCGACACCGCCGGCATCGGCTTCTGCTTCGCTCCGGCGTTCCACCCGGCCTTCCGCTTCGCGGCGCCGGCTCGCCGCGAGGTCGGGGTACCGACCGTGTTCAACCTCCTCGGTCCGATGGCGAACCCGGGTCGGGTCCGCCGGCAGGTGATCGGCGTCGCGAACGCGGCGTTCGCCGAGCGCATGATCGAGACGCTGCGGACGCACGACTCGATTCACTCGTGGGTCGTTCACGGCTGCGGACTCGACGAGCTCACGACGACCGGGCCGAGCCAGGTGACCGAGCTGCGCGACGGCGAGATCCGCCACTTCGGCGTCGACCCCGCCGACCTCGGTCTCGAGCGGGCCCGCAACGACGACCTCACCGGTGGAGAGCCGCCCGAGAACGCGGCGGCGGTCCGCCGCGTCCTCGCCGGCGAGCGAGGGCCGCACCGCGACATCGTCCTGTTGAACGCGGCCGCCGGCCTCATCGTCGGCGGTGCCGTCGCCGACCTCGAGTCGGGACTCGAGCTGGCCGCGCGCTCGATCGACGACGGTGCTGCCGCCCGCGCGCTCGAGCGCATGGTCGCCGCCTCCCGGGAAGCGGCGGGATGACCACCGCCGACTGGGCGGTTCGTGTCCCGGCTTCGTCCGCGAACCTCGGCGCCGGCTTCGACGTGCTCGGCATGGCGCTGACCCTCCACGCCCACGTCGGCTGCGGCGCGCCGCCACCGGGTGCCCTCGTCGCCGACGAGCACCACCCGGCGACGACCGCGTTCCGGCGAACGGGTGGCGAGGGTGAGCTGTGGGTGCGGTCACCGATCCCCATGGGTCGGGGCATGGGATACAGCGGCGCCGTCCGGGTCGGAGGCGCCGCCTGCGCGCTCGTGCAGCGCGAGGGCCGCGCGGCGCTCGACGACCTCGACCCGGCCGCCGGTCACCTCGACCCGGTGCTCGATCTGTGTGGCGAGCTCGAGGGGCATCTCGACAACGCCGCGGCCTCGCTGTTCGGGGGTGTCGTCGTGACCGCGGGCCGCACCGTCCGGCGCCTCCCACTGGCGCTCGACCCGGCCGTGGTGGTGTGGGTGCCCGACGCGTCGAGCACGTCGACCGACCGTTCGCGTTTCGCCCTGCAGCCGACCGTGGCACGGTCGGACGCCGTGTTCAACCTGGGCCGGGTCGGGCTGCTGGTCGCCGCCCTGGCGACGGGCGACACCGCCGCGCTGCGAATCACCACCGAGGATCGTCTGCACCAGGTCGCCCGGCTCGCCGAGGTGCCCCGAACAGCCGCCGCCCTCGACGCGGCGCGCGATGCCGGAGCGTGGGCGACGTGGCTCTCCGGCAGCGGGCCGTCGGTCGCCGCCCTGTGCGAGACCGGTCGCGCCGAGGAGATCGCGGCCGCCCTCCCGGACGACGGTCACACCAAGCTGCTCCACATCGATCACGCCGGCGCGACCGTGACCCTCGTCGACGACGCGATCGACGACGACGGCGATGTGGCCGACGACGCTGCCGAACCGGGCGGTGACGACGGGGCGTCGTCGCCGGCCGCGCGCTGAGCCCCGAGCCGCGGCAGCTCCCCGCTCGCCTCGACGGGGAACGACCAGGCGCCCGAGCATGCGAGCACCTCGAGCTGCGCCGCGTGCTGGTCGAGGAACGTCGCGAGGCACAGCGCCTCGTCGACCTGGTGCGGGGCGAGCGGCCGTCCGTGCTCCGGAGGATCGGGGGGATCGACGGGCAGCGCCCGCCCGACCTCGCCGGTCACCGAGGCGTCCGTGAGCCTGGCCGCGTCGACCACCCAGGTCGTCGCGCCGTTCCGGCCGAGGCGGCGCACCTCGACCCGACCCGCGGCGCGCACCGCCTCGACGAGCTGGTGGCGCCGCGCCGCGCGGAGCAGCGCCCCGAGCCGGTCGCGGACCATGGCCGCCTCCTCGAAGCGCTGCGACGCGGCGAGCTCGGCCATTCGGGCCGTCAGACGTTCGACGACGACCGTCGGTCGGCCCTCGAGCGCCGCAGCCGCCGTGCGCACGCTGGCGTCGTACGACGACCGCTCGGCCATGCCGGCGCACGGGCACTGGCTGACGCCGAGCTGGGCGGCCCCGCACGGCGCGGCGTCGGGCGCCGGCTGATGGTTGACGCCGAGCCGGATCGAGCAGCGTCGGAGCGGGAGCACCGACTGCAGCGCCTCGACCACGAGGGTGGCGGTCTGGCGCGACGGCAGCGGGCCGAGGTGCACGCCGGTGCGGCTCGGCCGCTTCACCACCGACAGCCTCGGCCAGGGCGCGTCGACGTCGAGGCGGACGTAGCAGTACTTGTCCGCCCGGGTGCCGGCGCAGTTGTAGCGGGGGAGGAGTCGCGCGATCAGCCGGGACTCGATCACCTCCGCCGTGAGCGGGTCGGGAAGCTCGAGGTGTCGCACCGCCTGCATCTCACGCAGCATCGGCCCGATCATGCGGCGATCTTCGCGACCGAAGTAGCTGCGGACCCGCTGCCGGAGATTGGTCGCCTTGCCGACGTACAACACCTCGTCGCGGGCGCCGCAGAAGAGGTACACGCCGGGTGTGCGCGGCAACGTCGTCGTCATCGTGAGCTTGCGCGCCTGAGGGTGGCCGGCGAGCTTGGCGAGGGTGACGAGGTCGTCGAGACCGATCACGCCGAGGCCGGTCGCCCGCTCGATGAGCAGGTGCAGCAGGTCGGTCGTCGCCAGCGCGTCGTCGAGGGCGCGGTGGGTCGGCGTGTGGTCGAGCCGAAGCCGCGACGCCAGCGTCGACAGCTTGCAGTTGGGAACCTCGTCGCGCAGCAGCCGGCGAGCGAGCGCCGCCGTGTCGACGACGGTCGGGCGATACTCCGGCCGGCCGTCGCGCTCGAGCGCCGCCCGCACGAACCCGAGGTCGAACGCCGCGTTGTGGGCGACGAAGACGGCGTCGCCCAGGAAGTCGACGAGTGAGCCGAGCACGGTCTCGATGCGCGGCGCCGTGCGGACGATCGCATCGGTCAGTCCGGTCAGCACCGTGATCTGGGGAGGGATCGCCCGGCCGGGGTTGACCAGCGTGTGGAACGTGCCGACGCACTCGCCGCCGCGTACCTTGACGACGCCGATCTCGGTGATCATGTCGTCGGCGCGGTGACCGCCCGTGGTCTCGAGGTCGAGCACGCAGAACGTCGCCTCGCGCAACGGCGTCCCGAGGTCGTCGAAGCTGCGCTGTCCCAACGTCGGCGCCGGCATGAGCTGCCATTCAAGTACGAACACGTGTTCGCGTCAAGAACACCTGTTCGACGGCGCCGTGGGCGGGGCGGTACGCTGGGCGCGTGGCGAGAGACGGCATCGAGCACCGGCACCTGCGGTCGGCTCTCGAGTTCGCGGTGCTGATGGCGAAGGAAGGCCAGAAGCGGCGGCCGCCGCTCGCGTTCCCAACGGCACTCAAGAAGTACGTGTCGATGACGCGCATCCCGGCCGCATCGCTCCCCGCCATTCGTCGGATCATCGACCACGACGACGAGTTCCGCCGACGGCTGGCCGTCGGCGCGCTGCCCGAGCTCGTCGATCCGGTCGGTCGTCTGTGGCTCGAGCGGCCTGCGGGATGGGAGGCCGACGCAGCCCAGCTGATCGTCGAGGCGGAGCAAGCGGAGCGGGAGGCGACGGCCACGCGCGACCTGCAGCGAGCCGAGAAGCGGCGCGCCGCGGCCGAGCAGGCCGCGGTACGCACCC
>JBFHJC010000069.1:0-14531 GCA_041596155.1 Ilumatobacter sp.
CGAGCTGTTGCTCGCGCAGCGCCGCAAGGTGCACGAGGTCTGGATCTCGAGCGAGCTGCAAGGGTCCGAGGCGGTCGACGACATCGAGGCGATCGCCGCGGCCAACCGAGTGCCGATCGCGTACGTCGCGCGCAAGCGCCTCGAGTCGACCGCTCGCAGCGAGGCACCGCAGGGCGTGCTGGCGATGGCGGCCCAACTGCCCGAAGCCGACCTCGGCCAGCTCCTCAAGCGACGCGGCAAGCACGCGCCGTTCCTCGTGGCGGTCGACGGGGTCACCGACCCCGGCAACCTCGGCGCGATCGTGCGGAGCTGCGACGGGGCCGGCGCCGACGGCGTCGTCGTGCCCCGCCACCGCGCCGTGCACGTGACACCCACGGTCGCGAAGGCGTCCGCCGGCGCGATCGAGCACGTCCCGATCGCGGTCGTGTCCGGCCTGCCGAGCACGCTGCAGCGGATGCGCGACGCCGGGGTGTGGGTGATCGGACTCGACGACGGCGCCGACCGCTCCCTGTTCGAGCTCGACGACCTCGCGGTCGAGGCGGTGTGCCTCGTGCTCGGTGCCGAGGGAGCCGGGCTGTCGCGCCTCGTGCGGGAACGGTGCGACATGATCGTGAGCATCCCGATGGCGGGCCGTCTGAGCTCGCTGAACGTCGGGTCAGCGGCCACCCTCGCCACCTATGAAATCGCTCGCCGCCGGTTGGGGTTCGGGGTATAATTCCGGTTCTCAATTGCACAAGGCGGGACCCCCTTCATGGACCACACCACCGAAGCCGAGCGGGCGGCGACGGGGCCCGGCAGCGCGCTGTTCGGTCGGCGCCGCTTGCTCCAGGGCGCCGCTGCGATCACCGGTGCCGGCGCGCTCGCTGCCACGCTGCCCGCGGGTGTGGCGCAGGGCCTCCCGGCCGGAGCCAGCCGCTTCGAACCGCTTCGGGTCGCGCGACGCATCGCCGACACCCGTAACCCGTCGGCACATCCGTTCGAACGGCTGAGCCCGACGAGGATCCGCGTCCAGATCGGCGGCGTGCACGTGCCCGCCACCGCGTCCGCCGTCGTGCTGACGTTCACCGGCGTCAACTGGTCGCTCCCGAACTGGGCGGTCGCCTTCCCGTCGATCGACGGCGACCCTCCGCTCGTCTCCAACCTCAACATGATCCGACCCTGGGAGGTGACGGCCAACCTGGTCACGGTCAAGCTCGACGCGTCGGGGCGCCTCGATGCGGCGTCGTTCCAGGGATGCGACCTGGTCGTCGATCTCCTCGGCTACTACGAGCCGGTGTCGGGGTCGGTGCGCGGGGGTCGCTTCGTCGGTCTGTCGTCGGCGGTCCGTGCGCTCGACACCCGAGGCACCACCTCGCCGCTCGTCGGATCGCGGTCGTTCACGACCGTCGACGTGACCGGCCTGGTGCCACCGGACGCGTCGTCGGCGGTCGTGAACCTGACGGCGACGGAGACGACGGGCGGTGGCTGGTTCTCGTGCGTGCCCTGGTCGGAGACGGTGGAGCCGACCACCTCCAGCCTGAACGTGTCCGGGCCGGGCGAGACCCGTGCGGCTGCCGTGATCGTGCCGGTCACCAACGTCGGCGGCCGGATGCTGTTCAAGATCTACACCCTGACCGCCGCCAAGCTGATCGTCGACGTCACCGGCTACTACACGGGTGACGCGAGCCACTCGTCGCAGGACGGGCTGTTCGTGCCACTCACACCGACGCGTGTGCTCGACACGCGCGACCCGGGCCGGATCGGCCGGCTGTGGCCGCGGTGGGTCGTCGAGGCGCCGCTGCCGGCGCCGGCCGCCAGCGCCGCAGCCGTCGTCGTCAACGTGACCGGCGTCGACAGCCGCGCGCCCGGCTACTTCACGGTGACCGGTGCCCGCCAGCCGATCCCGCTGGCTTCCAACGTCAACATGTCGTACGCGGGCGCGGTCGTGCCGAACCACGTCTTCACGCCGGTCACGAACGGCTACGGGATCCAGATCTTCTCGTCGGACGGCGCTCACGCCATCGTCGACCTGGCCGGCTACTTCACTGGTCCGCCCAGCATTCCGAGGGTCGCGGCCTACGAGAACCCGCCGCCGCCCGCCGCTGCGCCGAACTGGCTCCTGCGGATCCCGCGCCTGGGGCTGTCGTCGTGGGTGGTCGCCGGCGACCCGAACCGGATCACCGACTCCGGCCGCAGCTGGCACTGGACGGGCACCGGATACATGGGCCAGAACGCCCATGTCGCCGCCTTCGCCCATCGCACCGAGGCCGGTGGCCCGTATCGCAACCTGCACCTGTTGCAGGGCGGTGACCTGTTCACGGTGCTCACGGGCGATCGACGCGAGTACACCTACCGCGTCGTTCGCCGCGACATGACCGACCATCGCAACGCGAACATCCTGGCGGCGACCCGCGCCCACCCGGGCACCACGTTCTCGATGGTCGCCTGCACCAAGACGAACTGGCTCCCGACCAGCCTGTCGTGGCGGATCATCGTGACGGGCGAGCTCGTCGGCTGGCGCGAGATCTGACGCGACGCGACCGTTAGCGTGGTCGCCGAAGCGCCGGGTTAGCTCAGTTGGCAGAGCACTTGACTTGTAATCATGTGGTCGCGGGTTCGATTCCCGCACCCGGCTCCGATGTCTTCGGCCGACGGCCGAACTGGGCGGTCAGTCGTCCGAGGAGTCGTCGTCGGCTGCGCGCGACCGGTCGTCGTCCGAGCTGGCGTCGTCGTCCGAGCTGGCGTCGTCGTCCGAGCTGGCGTCGTCGTCGGACGGCGCGTCGTCGGAGCTGGCGTCGTCGTCGCAGCCTTGCGAATCGTCGTCGTCGTCCGAGGAATCGTCGTCACCCGTCGCGTCGGTGACCACGGTCGTGGCGACATCGGCCGGCTCGTCCGCGGCGCACTCCTCCGCGCTCGACTCGTCGTCGTCGGTCGGCACGTCGGTGGTGGTCACGTCCGACTCGACGTCGTCGAGGAGCTCAGCCGTCGTGGCCGGGCGAAGATCCGCCGACGTCGCTTCATCGGTGGTCGTGGACGTCGTGCTCGCCGGAGGCGCCTCGGTCGTCGTCGTGGATGCCTCGGTGGTCGCCGGTGCTGCCACCACGGTGGCGGGTTCGTCGTCCCCGCCTGCCGGGAGCTCGACGACGCCGGTGGCCGCCGCGCCGCCGGCGGCGGTCAGTGCGATCGCCGCGCCGAGCGTGATCTTGCCGGTCAGCGTTCCGAGGAACGTTCCGATCGAGTGCTGCATGTCGTCCTCCGTGCGGTCTCCGTGTACGTGTCTCGTCGCTTCGGCAGCCCGGCCACCTGCACCTCGCAGGCCCGTCGGCGTTGCTCGCTGCTGTCGCCAGCAGGTCGCCCTTCTCGACGATGAGACGGACGCCACGACATGTCGCGCACCTGACGTCGCGCGACGACCCGAGGTCGTTCATCTCGACTGTGTAGTCGTCGGGCGGTCGCCCGGAGATACGGCCGGTTCGAAATTTCTCCGAGCAGGCGTCAGCTCACCCAGAAGCGAGCCGGGTAGGTGGTGGTGTCGTAGGCGAGGTGGATGTCTCGATCCGAGATCGTGTCGGGCACGACGACCTTCACCCGCAGCTCGTCACCGGCGTTGAACAGCACGTCGACCGCACCGAGGTCGACATTGGCCGGCACGAAGCTCGAGTTGGGCCAGCCCTGGCTCCACGTTCCGGTCGTGACGAGGTCGCACGTCGGGGCGCAGCGGTAGAAGCCGACCAGCACCCCGAACCGTTCGGCGGGTTCGAACTCGTGGGCCTGGACGTAGAGCAGGAGCGAGGCGCGGCCGGTGATCCGGGTGGCGGTCGGCGCGGTCCAGACCCAGTCCTGGTAGTCCTTCGGATCGGTCGCTGCGAAACCGAGGGCGCTTTCGCCCAGCAGACGACCGGGGAAGTTGTCCTCGTCCGTGTCGTAGTTGGGCAGGGGGCCGGGGTCGACCGAACCGAACTTGAGTGCCTGGACCGGGTTGAGGGTCGTGTTGCCGGTGCCGGCCTGGCCGAGGTACGCCGAGAACCCGGACGGCGGCGGAGGCGCCACCGTGGTCGTGGTCGTGGTGGTGGTGGTCGTGGTCGTGGTGGTGGTCGTAGCCGGCGGGGAGGCGGTGGTCGGCGGGGCCGTGGTCGTGACGGGCGAACCCGCGGGAGCGGTGGTCGGCGGCGTGGTCGCGACCGTCGTTCGCGGCGGGATGGTCGGGACGACGCCGACGCTCTGCGTCGCGTCGCCGGGTTGGAACGGCGGGATCGTCGTGATCTCGCCGATGTCGAGCGATTCATAGGTGCTCGGCGGCGGTTCCACCGGAGATTGCCGCGGCGCCGTACTCGGGGTGGCCTGCCCGGCCTGGGTCGCCGCCGGCGGCTCGGCAGGTGTGACGACGATGGTGGTGCTCGGTCGGGCCGGCGGCGTGCCCGGCACCACCGCGCCGACGTCGAGCGCTGGTTGGGTGGTCGATGGCGGGGCCGCCACTGCGGCGTCGATGGCCGGCGGCCCGGGGACGGTCGGGCCGGTGACCGCCGAGATCGCGATCGCGCCGGCCGCGGTGAGCGACGTGACTGCACCGCCGACGCCGGTGCCGACCTGGCTCAGGGACGGCATCTCGAGCAGCCAGGCGAACGGACCGCCGGCCCAGCGGCGACCGAGCGAGGTCGCCAGGAACGCGCGCACCACCTCGGGATCGAAGTGGGTGCCGGCGCAGCGGACGAGCTCGTGGCGGGCCGCCTCGCTCGACATCGGCGCCTTGTACGAACGGGCCGACGTGATCACGTCGTAGGCGTCGGCCACCGCCGTGATGCGGCCCGCGAGGGAGATGTCGGTCCCTGCGAGCCCGGCGGGGTAACCGCGACCGTCCCACCGCTCATGGTGTTGCGAAGCCGCCAGGATCCACGGTCCGAGCCACGCCGCGAGCGGCTCGAGCATCGCCCGCCCGGCCTCCGGGTGGCTGCGCATCGTCGTCCACTCGTCGTCGGTGAGCGGCTCGGTCTTGTTGAGGATTCCGGCCGGCACCTTCAACTTGCCGACGTCGTGCAGGA
Organism: Ilumatobacter sp.; assembly: GCA_041596155.1. Taxonomy (GTDB): domain Bacteria; phylum Actinomycetota; class Acidimicrobiia; order Acidimicrobiales; family Ilumatobacteraceae; genus Ilumatobacter. The sequence continues at coordinate 5,019 of JBFHJC010000069.1, forward strand.
GTACACCCCACGCCAGGCGCAGTCGATCCTCCTCGTCGAGGTCGAGCTCCTCGGCGATCAGGTCGGCGTACGCGCGCACCCGTTCGGTGTGACCGCGGGTGCGGCGGTCGTGCTTCGACAGCGACGTGACCAGCTCGAGCGCACGCGCGGCGGCCTCGTCGGCGTCGGCGCCGAGCCCGTGCGCTTCGATCTCGTCCAGGCGAGCTTGCAGGCGCTTCGTCGACCCGGCGCGCAGCGCCACGCTGAAGCGCGACGGTGCCTGGTCGGGGAAGACCAGGCTCAGGTTGAGGAGGACCGCGAGGGGAAGAAGGCGTCGGGCGAACCGATCGACCAACACCGTTGCAGCGATCGCCACCAGCAGCGCTTGCGCGATCCAGGCGGCGACGCCCTGCCAACCGGAGGGCATCCAGAACCATCGTGACACGAACCGCACCGCGAGCCACGCGCCGACGAGAGGGAGCAGGCGCGCGGTCGCGCGCACGGCGAACGCGGCGACGGGCGATCTGTTCCACCGCCTGGGTGACGGCTCGACCGCACCGCGCGTCGGAGCGGTGGTCACGTCTCTGTATCGGTCGGCGCCGACCGCCCATCAAGCGCGTTCCTCGGAAAACGGCGAACCGGCCCGAGGGAGCGGGAACCCCCGGGCCGGCTCGACGTCGCACCCGGTCGTCCCCGTCGGCGGAGCGGAAGACCAGGCTGTGGTCGCGATCGTTGACAGATCGGCGTCGTCCCCCTAGTCCCAGTCGCCCGAATCCGCGTCGTCGTTTCGGTCGCCCGACGTCCGGCGGCCGGCCTCCCGCTCGTCCGTGTCGTCCTGGTCGTCCCCGGCGTGGTCGTCCTCGTCCTCGCTCGTGTCGTCCATGGGTTCAGACGCATCGTCCAGGGGTTCCGACGCATCATCGTCGGCCCCTTCGCCGTCCTCGTCCTCACAGGACGCCGGGTCGTGCTCAGCACTGGCGTCGTCGCGCCCCCGATCGGTGCCGAACGCGTCGCCGTCCTCGTCGTCGCACTCATCGGTGCCCGGTGCCGTCACCAACGGCGCAACTGCGCCAGGAGGCCGAGTGCCCGGCGTCGTCGTCGACGCCTGCTCGTCAGCGGTGTCGGCGTTCGGCACGAGCGGCGACGGGAACGTGGGCCCGGGGACGTCGTCGAAGTTGGTCGGCGTCGTGGTCACGGCGGCCGACGTCGAGGTCACCTGGATGTCGCCGCCGTCGTCGACGAGGGCAGCGCGCCGTTCGGGGAGGAGTGGCACGTCGATCACGCCGGCGGCGTGGGCCCCACCGGCGGCGGCGAACGCCACCGTCATGCCGAGCGCGAACTTGCCGGCGACCGTGCCGGCGAACGCCGTCGCCGCGGCGACCTTGCGGTGGTACCAGTCGGCGGCGCCGCGGCGGGAGCCGCCCGCCGGCACGGCGCGGAGGTCGACCGCCACGAAGTCGGCGAGCGCGGGGCCGACCGGCGGCGGATCCTGTGGGGGGTATGCCGCCCGCACGGCGGCGAGAGCGTCGGCGACGTCACGCTCGGCGGGTGCGACGGATGGCGCGCCCGCCAGCAGCCGTTCGACGACGGCGTCGGTGAGATCGTGGTCGCTCATCTCGCTTCCGTAGTCGCTCATCGGCGCACCGGGGATACGGCTTCGTCCTGGAGATCGGCACCCTCGCTCGGGTCGTCGGGCTCGACGTCCAGGTCGCGGCGCAGGGCGTTCAGCGCGCGGTGCTGCAACGACTTCACCGCTCCGATCGGTTTGTCGAGCGCAGCTGCGGTCTCCTCGAGGGAGAGGTCGGCGACGACGCGCATCGTGATGACGTCACGCTGATCGTCGGTCAGCCGGTCGAGCAACTCACCGACCCGGTCACCGGCCAGTCGGTCGAGGGCGTCGTCCTCGACGTGACCGCCGGTGATCGGCAACGCCTCGGGCCGGGCGTCGACGGTGTCGACCCGCCGGCCGGCGTGTCGATGCCAGTCGGCGGTCTTGTTCCAGGCGATCGAGAAGAGCCAGGACCGAAAGCGCGTCGCGTCCCAGCTCACGGAGCCGTCCAGGCTCGAGAACGCGGCGAGGAAGATCTCGTTGACGACATCGTCGACGTCGTCGACACCGCGGCTGCGGGCGTAGCCGGCGACCCGCGGGGCCAGGCATCGGTAGAGGCCCGTGAATCCGGCCTGCCGGCCGAGCACGGCGCTCGTCAGGTGGCGACCGATCTCGTCGTCGAGCTGGTCGTGGCGGGCCATATCTCTCCCTATCGGCGCCCGTGTCCGCACCTTGACCGCCGCGGCGGGCGCTGGTCTTGGCCGATCGCGAGCGGTCCGGTACCGTGTGCCCCGCACGGTTCGGTGCGAAGTCCGGTGAGATCCCGGCGCTGTCCCGCAACGGTGGTTCCAGACGCGATCTGGACGAGCCCGGTCGACCCCTACCCGTGCGCAGAACCCAGACCCTCGAGGCAAGGGCGGTTCGCAGACCGGCGCCCGGTCGCTGACCCACTTGTCCTCCCGACGTGGAGGAACATCCATGCGCATTCGCACCCTGGCGGGCCTGCTCGCCGGCTGCTCGCTCATCTTCGCCGCGTGCGGCGACGACGCCGCCGAACGAGCGGAGTCGACCACGACCGCCGCGGAGCCGGTCACCGATGACGTCGTCGAGACCACCACGACGACCGAGGCGCCCACCGACGAGACGACCACGACCGTGGTGGCGGCCGACGCCACGACCACGACCGCCGCTGCCGAGCCTGCCGAGGAGCCGGGCCCGCCGTCGGCGATCGTGTCGCTCTCGCCAACGGCGACGGAGATGCTCTATGCCATCGGAGCCGGCAACCAGGTCATCGCCGTCGACGACTTCTCGAACCACCCGCCCGAGGCGGCGCCCAAGATGGTCGGCGTCAGCGCGTACGACCCGAGCGTCGAGGCGATCGCCGGTCTCGACCCTGACCTCGTGATCACCGACGGTACGAACCCCGACCTCTTGGGGCAGCTCGACTCGCTCGGCATCGCGCACTGGGAGGGGCCGGCAGCCGTGACGTTCGACGACGTCTACGTCCAGATCGAGCAGCTCGGGGCGGTGACCGGCCACGTCGCCGAGGCCGCCGATCTGGTCGCCCGCATGCAGACCGAGATCGCCGACGTGATCGCCGGTCTGCCGCAGCTCGCCGAGCCGCTCACCTACTACCACGAGCTCGACAACACCTTCTTCTCGGTGACCAGCTCCACGTTCATCGGTCACGTCTACGACCAGATGGGCCTCGTCAACATCGCCGACGCCGCCGGCGAGGCGAGCCCGTACCCCCAGCTCAGCGCCGAGTTCATCATCACGGAGAACCCCGACCTGGTCTTCCTGGCGTGCACCAAGTACTGCGGCGAGACCGCGGAGACGGTTGCCGCCCGACCCGGCTGGGACGCGCTCGACGCGGTGCAACAGGGCGGCGTCATCGAGATGGACGACGACATCGCGTCGCGCTGGGGCCCGCGCATCGTCGACTACCTCCGCCTCGCGGGCGAGGCCGTCGCCCGGGCCGCAGCACGCGTCGGCGGCTGATCGTGAACGCCGACCAGCTCCGTCCCGGTCGCGCGATCGGGTGGATCCCCGCCTCGATCGTCATCGCAATCGCGGCCGTGCTGGTCGGCGCGATGATCGGACCAGCGGGCCCCGTCTGGTGGAGGGTTCCGCTCGCGCTCGTCGACCACCTGCCCGGCATCGCCGTCGACAGCGGCGTGACCGAGCGGGAGTGGTCGATCATCTGGAACATCCGCATGCCCCGGGTCGTCCTCGCCGGGTTGGTCGGGGCGATGCTGTCGATCGGGGGCGCCAGCTACCAGGGAGTGTTCCGAAATCCCCTCGTCGACCCGTACCTGCTCGGGGCGGCGGCCGGCGCCGGCCTCGGCGCCACGCTCATGATCGCGATCTGGGGCGACGTCGGCGACGGATGGATCGTCGACCCGGTTCCGGCGGTCGCCTTCGTGTTCGCGCTCGGTGCGGTCGCGCTCACCTACCTCGTGGGCGCCTCGTTCGGCGGAATGCGCACCACGTCGACGCTCGTGCTCGCCGGCGTGGCGATGGTGTCGCTGCTGACCGCGATCCAGACCTTCGTGCTCCAGCGCAACTCCGAGGTCGTGCGCGAGGTCTACAACTGGATCCTCGGGAGGTTGTCGACCGCGACGTGGGCCGACGTCCGCCTCGTCACGCCGTATGTCGCGGTGAGCTGCGTCGTGCTGTTCCTCCACCGGCGCCACCTCGACAGCCTGCGGGTCGGCGACGAGGAAGCCGCCACCCTCGGCATCCCCGTCACACGCGTCCGGCTCGTCGTCGTCACCGCGGCGACGCTCGGCACGGCCGCGGTCGTGGCGGTCAGCGGTCTGATCGGCTTCGTCGGCCTGGTCGTCCCACACATGGTGCGCCTCGTCGCCGGGGCCTCCTATCGGCGGTTGATCCCGTTGACCGTGGCGTTCGGCGCCACCTTCCTGATCCTCGCCGACATCCCCGGTCGCACCCTCACGGCGCCCGCTGAGCTTCCGATCGGCGTGGTCACCGCGTTCGTCGGCGCGCCGTTCTTCATCTTCCTGCTGCGCACGCGTGAGGTCGGGCGATGAGCTCTCTCGAGTGTCGCGCCGTGACGGTCGAGTACGGCCGGCGGCGCGTCGTGGACGGATTCGACGCCGTCGTGCGGACGGGTGAGTGGCTGGGTTTGATCGGCCCGAACGGGGCCGGCAAGTCGTCGTTGCTCAAGGCGATCGTCGGGATCGTCGACCACGGCGGCGAGGTCGTGGTCGACGGTGCGCCGCTCGGTCTGCGGTCCCGGGCCCGCCGAGCGGCCCTGATCGCGTACGTCCCGCAAGAGCCGACGATGCCCGACGACATGTCGGCGTTCGAGTACGTCTTGCTCGGCCGGGCGCCCTACATCGGCTACTTCGGGGCCGAGACTCGCCACGACCGGGCGATGGTCGCCGACGTGCTCGATCGGCTCGAGCTCACGGAGCTCGCCGCTCGCCGACTGGGCCAGCTCAGCGGCGGTGAGCGCCAGCGCATGGTCATCGCCCGTGCCCTCGCGACCGAGGCGCCGATCCTGCTGCTCGACGAGCCCACGAGCGCGCTCGACATCGGCCACCAGCAGCAAGCCCTCGAACTCGTCGCGAGGCTCCGTCACGACCACGGGCTCACCATCGTGTCGGCGATGCACGACCTCACGCTCGCCGGGTCGTACAGCGACCGCCTGGTGCTGATGCACGAAGGTGCGATCGTGGCATCGGGCGCCGCCGCGGACGTCCTCCAGGCCGAGACGCTCGCCGAGTTCTACGGTGTCCGGGTCACGGTGCACCACGAAGCGGACGGCACGATCGTCGTGATCCCGCGGCGCCACGAGCTGGCGTGAGCTGGCGCTGAGCGCGTTCGCCGACCACGCCCGGTGGTGAGCGGTGGTCCCGGACGTCATCGCCCGCTCAAGCGAGGAGTGCCACGGGCCGATACGGCTCACGTGAAGAACCTCTCCGTCTCCCCAGGTCGTCGTGCATGGTTGCAGGCGGCCGTGGTGCTGGCTGCGGTCACGATCGTCGCCTTCGTCGACCCGACCGGGGGATCGCCGTGGGAACAGCCGCGATTCCTGTTCGGTCTCGTCGTCGGATCGGCGGTCGTGTGCATCGTCGCTGCCACCGTCGTGATCGCGCTCGCCGATCGGCGCGACATGGCGGAGATCGGTCTCCTCGGCACCGCACTGATGGCTGCCTCGGCGATGCCCCTCGTGCACGGCCTGGTCACGCCCGGCGTGCTGTACGACGACACCGCGGCCTTCGACACGGCGACGTTCTTGTCGCTGCCGATCGCGGTCGCCGTCGCCGCCCCGCTGATGCGACCCCACTCGGCGTTCGGGCGGTGGGCGGCGCGCCACTGGCGCGACTGGACGTTGCTCGCCCTCCTGGGCGTCTTCATCATCGCCGCCGTGGTCGTGTTCTTCCCCGACGCCATCGCGGCACCGGCCCCCGGTGGCCCGGCGACCATCGTCGTCAGCGCTGGGATCATGGCTGCCCTCGTCGCGCTCTCGTTGCGCCAGCTCCGGTTCTACGAGCTCGGCCGCCAGGCGACCAACCTGGTCGCGTCCGTCTCGCTGCTCGTCCTCGCCGTGACCGCGCTCTTGCCGATCGCCGGCGACCGCTACGGCATGGCCTTCTGGTGGCTGCACGTGGCCGGCGGCCTCGGCGTGATGGGCGCCACCGCCGCGATGGCGGCCACCAAGCCGTCCCGCTCGGCCCAGGAGCTCCTGGCACCCGTGCTCGCGCGCGACCCGCTCGCCGCGTTCGAGCTGGGTCTCAGCCCGGTCGTGCACCAGTTCGTCGCCGACCTCGCCCGCAAGGACCAGGTCACTCGCGATCACGTCGTGCGCACGGGCGAGCTCGCGATGCGCGTCGGTGAGCGGTTCCGGCTCTCAGGCCGCGAGCTCCGCGACCTCGGTCTGGCTGCACTGCTCCACGACGTCGGCAAGATCGCCATCCCCGACGAGATCCTGAAGAAGCCATCGAGCCTGACCGAGGACGAATACGACCTGATGAAGACGCACACGCTCGTCGGCGAAGGCATGCTCGCCGCAGAGCCGTCGTTGCGTTCGGCGGCGCCGATCGTCCGGTCCCATCACGAACGCCTCGACGGCGGCGGCTATCCCGACGGGCTGTCCGGTCGGGACATCCCTCTCGCCTCGCGAATCATCGCCGCCTGCGACGCATTCGACGCCATGACGCACGATCGGCCCTACCGCGCCGCGATGAGCCTGCAGATGGCCTTCGCGATCCTCGACACGTACGCGGGCACGCAGTGGGATCAGACGGTCATCGACCAGGTCAAGGCCGCACTGCCCTCCATCCGGGCCCATGCCACGTTCGACGCGATCGGACGCGACGCGATGGCCGCGGACGCAAGCGAGTTCGTGGCCGCCGACATCGAGGCGCTGCTCGCAACCGTCGACGCCGAGATCTGAGCGTCACGGCCGCGGGCCCCGGGCGGAGGACCGTGCCTCGGCGCGGTCGTCGACCTGCACTAGTTTTCGGTGCGTGACCTGCGCATCGATCCTCTCCGCACGCCCGTTCGCCCGCTCGCGCGGCGCTCGGAGACGAGTCGCTGTCCTCGTCGTCGGCGCACTTGCGGTCGTCGGCTGCGGTGGCGACGACGACGCCGAGTCCACCACCACGCTGTCCGCGACCACGCTTCCCATGGCCACGACCACACTGCCGCCGGCGACCACCACGAGCACCAGCGTCGCGCCCACCACGACGATCGCCTACGTGACCGAGGGCGCCACCGTCCTCGTCGCCAACGCCAGCGGCATCAACGGCGCCGCCGGCCGCCTCACCGATCGACTGGCTTCGGTCGGGTTCACCACCGCCGCCGCGACCAACTCGAGCGCTGCGGTCGGCCAGCTGAGCGTCACCCGCATCCTGTACGTCGCCGGTGACGACGCCGCCAAGGCGGTCGCCGACTCGCTCAAGGAGGCGTTCGGCGGCGGCGACATCGAGGTCGCGGAGGCCGCCATCCCGGTGCCGACCGAGAGCGGCGAGCTCGGTGACGCGACGGTGCTCGTCCTGATGGGCAACGACATCGCCGACAAGTCGTTCGCGGAGCTGCAGGGCGCGGTGACGACGACGACGGAAGCCGCTGACGAGACGACGACGACCACCGGCTGATCGTCAGCCCTCGGAGGTCGCGGCGAGAGTCCGCAACGGCCGGGCGGCGCAGTCCCACCCGGGACGCGTCGGGGAGCGAGGTGGGCGAATCGCGGAGCGAGGCGGAGCCGGCGAGCTCGGGAGGCGAAGCCCTAGTTCGCGTTGACCAGCTCGCGGACGCGGGCGAGCAGCACCTCGAGCGCCGGGCGGTTGAGGCCGCCCTCGGGCACGATCACGTCGGCGTACCGCTTGCTCGGCTCGATGAACCGCTCGTGGCTCGGCCGAACCGTGGTGAGGTACTGATCGAGGATGCTCTCGGGCGTGCGGCCTCGCTCGGCGACGTCGCGGCGCAGGCGCCGGATGATCCGCAGGTCGGCCGGCGTGTCGACGAAGATCTTCAGGTCGAAGCGCTCGCGCAGCCGCGGCTCCCAGAGCACGAGGATGCCCTCGACGACGACGACCGGTGACGGGTGCACGATGTCGCACCGGTCTGAGCGATCGTGGATCGCGTAGTCGTACACCGGGATCTCGACCGACGCGCCGGCGGTCAGCGCCGCCAAGTGATCGTTGAGCAGGTCCCAGTCGAACGCGTCGGGGTGGTCGTAGTTGGCCGCGGCGCGGACCTCCAGCGGCTCGTCCGACCGCTCGACGTAGTAGGAGTCGAGCTTGATGAGGGACAGCTGATCGCTGCCGATCAGCTCGGCGAGGCGCGTCGCGATGGTGGTCTTTCCCGAGTTGCTGCCACCCGCGACGCCGATGAGGTAGGGGCGGCGGGGCCGGTGGTCGGCCGAAGTGGTCGACGACTCACGGGTGCTCACGCCGCAAAGTTAGAGGGGGTGCTTGTACCGGACCCCGTCGAACGGCCAGTCTGTGCAGGTGATCACCGAGCGGCAGCAGGCGATGTTGGAGTTCGAGCGGTCGTTCTGGACCTTCGACGAGCCAAAGGAGCTGCTCATCCGCGCCCGGTTCCAGTGCTCGGCCGACGACTACTATGCCGAGCTGAACGACCTGCTCGAACGTCCGGAGGCACTCGCGCACGACCCGCTCGTGGTGCGGCGGCTTCAGCGTCAGCGACTTCGCCGGCGCCGCCAGCGGCTCGAGACCGGCACCGAGGCTCAGGGAGGCCACCAGGCATGACCGACGTCCCCGACGGCTCCGGCCAGATCCCGCGTCGCTCGTCGCGCATCGCCGAGGGCGGCGCCCCCATCAGTGGCGCGCTGGCGATCGTGCTCGCCGTGGTGGCGGTCGTTGCCGGGTTCCTCATCCTGCGCTCGATCAGCGACGGAGGCGAGCGAGCGCTCGACTTCGGTCCCCAAGGAGCCGACGCCGGCGACGATGCGACCGACACGTCGCAGCCGATCGACGGCTCGACCACCGTGCCGACCCTGCCGCCGACGACGACCATTCCGGTCATCGAGACCGCCGGGGCGTCCGTCATGGTGGCCAACGCCAATGGTGTCGGCGGCTCGGCGAGCGCCATGACGCGGGCCCTCGAGGCCGGCCCCGGGTTCACCATGGTCGATCCGGTGAACGCCAGCTCCACGATCGGCGACATCGAGGAGTCGGTCATCTACTACGACGCTGCGAACCCGGCCGCTCAGACCGTGGCCGAGTCGCTCGGCCGGGTGCTCGGTGGCGTCAACACCGTGGCGCCGATGCCGGCGACGCCGCCCACCAGCGACGGCAACCTGAACGGTGCCGGTGTGCTGCTGATGCTCGGCAACGACAAGGCCGGCAAGACGCTCGCCGAACTGGCGCCGGCGACCGACGGCGCCGTCGTCGTCACCAACCCGCCCGTGGCCGGCGACACCACGACCACCACGACTGGTTAGGGCTCCGCCGGACCGAGCAAGTCGGATCCGGCTGCGCCTTCCGTGC
>JBFHJC010000070.1:0-14526 GCA_041596155.1 Ilumatobacter sp.
GGCATCGCCACGGGACGGTACCGCCGCGCCCCCACCCGATCCGCTCATCAACCCCCACCGTTCATGTCGCGCTCACCCCGCCATGCGGGGGGTCAGCGCGACATGAACGGGGGACGATGGGCGAGGGGGCGTCAGGCGCCGGACATGGTGATGTCGGCGATGACGAGGCTGACGCCGGCGGCGCGCATCGGCAGCCAGTCGACGTCGTTGCCGATCTCGACGATGTCGAGCAGCATCCGCTGCAGCGTCGAGGCGATCGTGAACTCGCGCACCGGCGCACCGACCTGTCCGTCGCTGATCAGCAGGCCGGCGGCACCGGTGGAGAAGTCGCCGCTGATCGGGTTCACGCCGGAGTGGATGCCGGTCACGCTCTGCACGAGCAGGCCGTCGTCGATGCCGGCGATCAGCTCCTCCTGCGATCGGGTGCCGGGCACGAGCGAGAGCGCCAGCGCGCCGACGCCGGGGGTGCCGGAGAAGCCCCCGCGCACGGCGTTCGCGGTCGAGACCGTGCCGGCGCGGCGCGCCGAGTAGGAGTTGTGCGTGAAGCTCCGCAGCACGCCGCCGTCGATCAGCGCGTTGCGGCGCGCCGCGAGGCCCTCACCGTCGACGTCGGTCGCGGTGTAGGCGAGCGGATTGGTCGGGTCGTCGACGAGCGTCACGTGCGCCGGCGCCACCTCGTCACCGAGGCGGTCACGGAAGAGGCTGCGGCCCTTCACCACCGCCTCGCCGTTGAGCGTCGACGCGACGACCGACAGCAGCTGCGCGGTCACGAACGGGTCGAGCACGACGGTCGTGCGCTTCGATGCCGGCTTGGTGGCACCGAGGAGCCGGGTGGCGCGGTCGGCCGCCTCCTTGGCGGCGCGGTCGAGGTCGAACGTCGCCGGGCTGCGGCCGACGCTGAACCCGAACCCCGTCTGGGTCTCGTCACCGTCGTCGGCGAGCGTCGACACGCTCACGTAGCAGCCGTTCTCGCGACCCGACTGCCGGATGCCGGTGGTGGTCGCCACGGCCGCCTCACCGTATGCGTCGGCATAGTTGGCGTCGTCGATGCGGACCCGCGAATCGACGCCGAGCGTTCGACGCTCGAGGTCCATCGCGAGCTCGATCTTGCGCTCGGTCGGGAACTCGGCGAGCTCGGCGCTCCACAGCGGCTGTTCGGTCACCGCGATCCCGTCGGGTTCGGCCAACCCAGCCCACTCGTCGACCGTGCCGAAAGCAACGTTGTCGCGAGCATCGGCGAGGACTTCGGCGATCGCCGACTCCTCAAGGGTGCCGGCGTAGGCGAACCCCGTGCGACCCTCGCGCACGACCCGGATGCCGATGCCCTCGGCCTGCGCGGAGACGAAGTGCTCGACCTCGCCCTGGTAGACCCGCACGGTCGTGTCGCCGCCCCGGGCGACGAACGCCTCGATCTGCTCTCCGGGCGCCGCCTGGGCGACGACGCGATCGGCAATCGCGAGCAGCTCGCCGTGCCCGGGTTCGGTCACGATGCCGTTCCGCCGATCGTGAGCGACCTCACGCGCAGGGTCGGCTGACCGTCACCCACGGGCACGCCCTGGCCGTCCTTGCCGCACGTGCCCGGGTTCCCCATCGCGAAGTCGTTGCCGAGCAGGTCGATGTCGCGTAGCACCTGTGGGCCGTTGCCGATCAGGTTGCCCTCGCGGAGCGGTTCGGTGATCTCGCCGTTCTCGATGAGGTACGCCTCGTTCATGCCGAACACGAAATCGCCGGTGGCGGTGTTGACGCTCCCACCGCCGAGGTGGCTCACGTACACGCCGCGCTCGGTCGCGGCGACGATGTCGTCGGGGTCGTCCTCCCCGGCGAGCACGAACGTGTTGGTCATCCGCACCATCGGGAGGTGCATGTAGCTCTGGCGGCGACCGTTGCCAGACGGGTCACGACCTTCCTTGCGGGCGCGGATGTGGTCCCACATGTAGTCGGTGAGCACCCCGTCCTCGATCAGCACGTTGCGCCGCGTCGGGTGCCCCTCGTCGTCGATGCCGAGCGTGCCCCACTCGGCCGGCATCGTGCCGTCGTCGACCAGGGTGACGAGCGGCGACGCGACGAGCTCGCCGACCTTGCCTGCGTACACCGAGGCGCCCTTCTGGACGTGGTCGGCCTCGAGCCCGTGGCCGCACGCCTCGTGGAACAGCACGCCGCCGGATCCGTTCTTGATGACCACCGGCATCGGCCCGCTCGGCGCCGGACGGGCGCGCAGCTTCACGATCGCCTGGCGGGCGGCGTCGCGCGCCAGCGCCTCGACGTCGACATGGCGGACGAAGTCGGGATCGAACAGCTCCCACCCGATCGTGTGCCCCATCGACTGGAACCCGGTCTGCATGCCGGTGTCACCACTGGCGACGGTGCTGATGCGGGCGAGCACTCGTACGACGTCGTCCTCGGCGAGCAGACCGTCACTGTTGGCGACCACCACTCGCTTGCGGCTGTCGCCGTATCCGGCCGACACCTGCACGATCTCGGACCCGGCGCCGCGGGCTGCCTCGTCGATCCGCTGCAGCAGCTCGACCTTGGCGGCCTTCGGCACGTCGTCGGGCGGGCGCTCGACGTCGTTCACGTGCTGGCGTGTCGGTCGCGCGAGGGCGACGGTGCGCGTGCGCTCGTCGTCCTGGCTGGCGGCGGTCGCGGCCGCCTGCGCCGCGGCGAGCAGTCCGGACTCGCTGAGGTCGCTCGTGTGCGCGAAGCCGGTCGTGCCGCCACGGATGACCCGGATGCCGGCACCGCGGTCGCGGCCGGACGTCACCTTCTCGATGCGGCCGTCGTCGAGGCCGACGGAGGTGCTGCGCTTGTCCTCGGCGTACACCTCGGCGAAATCGGCGCCGGTGCGCAGCGCGCGCGCCAGGACCCGTTCGATGACGTCGTGTTCGATCACGGTGCCCAACACTACGAGAAGCGGCGTCGAGGGTGCACGGTCACCGCCGCCTCGGGACCTTCGACCGCGCGACGTCACGCGACCGTCACGTGGTTCGGGCGCCTGACTGCGTTAGCGTGACGTCCCGATGAACGTAGCGGTCGGACTCCGTGGCGAGGCCCGCCTGGTCGTCGGCGCCGCCGACACCTCCCGGGCACTCGGGTCGGGCGAGGTCGATGTCCTCGGCACGCCCCGGCTCGTCGCGCTGTTCGAGCAGGCGACGGTCCAGGCGCTGGCCGGCATCCTCGACGAGCACCAGTCGTCGGTCGGCATGCGCGTCCAGGTCGACCACCTCCAGCCGACGCCGGTCGGGGCCGAGGTCGTCGCCGAGGCCCACCTCGAGAAGATCGAGGGCCGCCGCATCACGTTCACCGTTTCGGCCTCCGACTCGGGCGGCCTCATCGCCGCCGGCAAGGTCACCCGCGTGATCATCGACGTCGAGAGGTTCATGGCGAAGTGTTGCAAGGCGGGCTGAGCCGGCCGGCGCTCGTCGCCATCGCGCTCACCCTCGTCGCCTGCGCCGGCATCGACGGCTCCGATCGCGGTGTGATCCGCGAGAACGTCATCGAACCCGGCATCACCGCCATCGACGATTCCAAGCAGCTCGCCTGCGGTGCGGACGCCAGCGCGCTCCAGACCGCCCTCGAGATCTACGAGACGATGGAGGGGTCGCCGGCGCCCGACGAGGCGACCCTGGTGGCGGCGGGCCGACTGCGCGCCGAGAGCGAGCTGTGGGACGTCGTCGACGGCGTGCTGGTCGCAACGGACGAGGCGTGTGGCCCGGTCGCCCCGGCCGAGGCGACCGAGATCGTCACGTCGTCGGTGCCGGCGTCGGCCGACGACGTGTACACGGGCTTCTCGGCGGCGCAGATCGAGGCGCTCGGCGGTGAGGCGTGCGCCAGAGAGCTGGCGGCGATCTTCGCGGCCGGCGAGAACCTCGTCGACACGTCGGGCGACGAGCCCGAGACGATCGACGACCTCGTCGCCGCGGGCTTGCTCGAGCGGCCTCCCGAGCTCTGGCAGATCGTCGGCGACGCCCTCGCCCCCGTCGACGGCTCCGGCTGCCGCCTCGACGCCGGCTGACGGCGGTCGGCGCCGTCCGCCCCCGGACCCGTCAGGCCAGGTTCGAGCTGCGCGGGTAGACGTCGGCGGGGTCGGTCATGACGTTCACCAGATAGGGCACGCCGCTGGCGAACGCTCGGTCGATGGCCGGGCCGATCTCGTCCGGGTCGCGCACCGTCTCGCCGGCGCCGCCGAGCGCCGTCACGACCTCGTCGTAGCGGGTCTCCGGCTGCAGGTCACAGGCGACGTCCCAGCCGTAGATCATCTGCATCGGGTGCTTCTCGAGCCCCCAGATGCCGTTGTTGCCGACGACCATCACGACCGGCAGCTCGTGGCGCACGAGCGAGTCGACGTCCATCAACGAGAACCCGGCGGCGCCGTCGCCGAGCATCACGACGATCTGGCTGTCCGGTCGCACGACCCGGGCTGCGAGGGCGTAGCCCATGCCGTTGCCGAGGCAGCCGTACGGGCCGGTGTCGAGCCAGCCACCGGGCTGGTGCACCTCGACGTACTTGCCGGCGTACGACACGAAGTCACCGCCGTCGCAGATCACCACCGCGTCGCGATCGAGCCGCTTGCGGAGCTCGCCGTACACCCTGGTCGGCTTGATCGGGTCGTCGGCCGCGGCCAGCAGCGGCTCCTCGGCGGCGCGGGCCGCGTCCTCGGCGGCGCGCAGCTCCGACAACCAATCGGAGTGATCGCGGCGATCGCCGCGATGCTCGGCGAGCGCGCCGAGGATGTGAGCGATGTCGCCGGCGACCGTGAGCACGTCGACGTGGCCGGCGCGCTGCCCGGGCGAGTCGACGACGTGGGCGACCGTCGCATCGCCGAACCGGCCGAAGCCGACGCGGAAGTCGAGCGGCGTCCCGATCACCACGACCAGGTCGGCGCGCTGCTTGAGCAGGCCGCGCGTCCGCAAGAACGCGTGAGGATGGTCGGCCGGCAGCATCCCGCGACCGAGCCCGTTGAAGAAGCACGGCACATCGAGACCGGTCGCCGCGGCGGCGAGCGCCTCCCACGCGCCGTCCCAGTAGGCGTCGCTGCCGACGAGGAAGGCCGGCCGCTCGGCGCCCGCGATCGCGGCGGCCAGGTCGTCGAGCCGGTCGAGGTCGGCGGGCCGCTCGGCCGCTTCCAGCGCAGGGAGCTCCCCGGCGCTCGGACCGAAGAGGTCGAGAGGGAAGTCCAGGAACACCGGCCCACGGTGGGCGGCCGCCGCGAGCGCAGCGGCGTCCTGCACGTCGAGCGCCGCCTTCGCGGCGTCGGTCACCGTGGCCGACCGCTTCGTGATCGGCGCCAGGACCGGCGTGTGGTCGAACTCCTGCAGCGAACCGGCTCCCCACCTACCTTGCGGGGCGCGCCCGCCGAGCACCACCACGGGCGACCCGTTGAAGTGCGCCGACGTCACGGCCGAGACCCCGTTGGTGACGCCCGGGCCGGCGGTGAGCGCGGCCAGGCCCGGCCGGCGCGTCAGCTTGGCGTACGCCTCGGCGGCGAACGTCGCCGACTGCTCGTGGCGGGTGTCGACGATCCGCATCCCGCGGTCGCGCGCCGCCTCGTAGAGCGGCCAGATGTGACCGCCGTTGAGCGTGAACATCGCATCGATGCCGAACTGCTGCAGCGCGGCCACGGTCTGCTGCCCGGCGTGCCCTTGGATCGTCGTCATGCGGCGAGCGTAGGTGCGGGCGGCTGCGCAGCCCGAGCGCGCAGGCACCGGCGCGCGGGGGTAGCGTCGATGCGGATGTTCCTGGAGCGGATCAACGAGCCGGCCGACCTGCGCGACCTGTCGTACGACGAGATCGACGCGCTCGCCGGCGAGATCCGCGACTTCGTCGTGGCCGCGGTCAGCGAGACCGGCGGCCACCTCGGTTCGAACCTCGGTGCCGTCGAGCTGTCGCTGGCGCTGCACCGGGTGTTCGACTCGCCGACCGATGCGATCTTGTGGGACACCGGCCACCAGGCCTACGTCCACAAGATCGTCACCGGCCGCCGCTCGCAGTTCGAACGGCTGCGCCAGGCCGACGGGCTCTCCGGTTACCCGAGCCGCGAGGAGAGCCGTCACGACCACATCGAGAACAGCCACGCGTCGACCGTGCTGTCGTACGCGTACGGCATGGCGGTCGCCCGCGACGCGGGCACCGACCCGCACCGGCACATCGTCGCGGTGATCGGCGACGGGGCGATGACCGGCGGCATGGCCTACGAGGCGCTCAACAACCTCGGCCACAGCAAGCGCCAGGTGATCATCGTTCTGAACGACAACGGGCGCAGTTACGCCCCGACCGTGTCGAACCTGTCGGCCAACAGCCAGGGCGCCGACGAGCGGGCGCACCACCCGAGCCTGTCCGACAAGCTCACCGACAAGCTCGCCCACGCGCTGACCGACATCCGCCTCAACCCGGTGTACGTGCGCCGGCAGCGCCGGCTGGAGGAGTTCCTCGCCAACCTGCCGGCGATCGGCCCGCAGGCCGAGAAGGCGATGGAGGGATTCAAGGCCGGCGTGCGCGAGTTCCTCCAGCCACCCTCGTTCTTCGAGGCGCTCGGCGTGCGCTACGTGGGCCCGGTCGACGGCCACAACGTCGCCGAGATGGAGGCCGCGTTCCGCAACGCCGAGGAGCTGTCGGCCGAGGGCCCGATCGTCGTCCACGTGCTGACCCAGAAGGGCCGCGGCTACCCGCCGGCCGAGGACGACGACGAGAAGCACCTCCACGACGCACCGGTCTTCGACCCGATGCACGGGCCGCCCAAGGCGGTGCCGACCGGCTACACCCAGGCGTTCGCCGAGGGGCTCATCAAGATCGCGGAACGCGAGCCGCGCATCGTCGCGATCACCGCGGCGATGCCCGGCCCGACGGGCCTGCTCCCGTTCCAGGACCACTTCCCCGACCGCTGCTTCGACGTCGGCATCGCCGAGCAGCACGCGGTCGCCGGCGCCGCCGGGATGGCGATGTGGGGCCTGCGCCCCGTCGTGGCGATCTACTCGACGTTCCTCTCGCGGGCGTGGGACCAGGTCGTGTACGACGTCGCGCTCCATCGACTCCCCGTGATCTTCTGCCTCGACCGGGCGGGCATCACGGGCCCCGACGGCGCGAGCCACCACGGTGTGTACGACATGGCGTTGCTGTCGAAGGTGCCCGGCATGCGCGTGCTGGCGCCGTCGAGCGCGCAGGATCTCCAGCAGATGCTCGACGACGCGCTGACGCTCGTCGACGAGGGCCCGATCGCGATCCGCTATCCGCGCGGCTCGGCGCGCCAGGTCGGCGAGCACGATGTCGGCAGCGGGCTGCGCGCCCGCCGAACCTGCGAGGGCGACGGTGGCGCGTGCGTCCTGGCGGTGGGTCGCATGGTCGAGTTCGCCGAGAAGGCCGCCGGTGCACTCGCCGACGAGGGCGTCCCGATCACCGTCTGGGACGTTCGCAGCTGCGCCCCGCTCGACGACGAGATGATCGCCGATGCCGCACGCCACCGCATCGTCGTGACCGTCGAGGACGGGGTGCGCGACGGAGGCGTCGGCATGGCGATGTCCGACCGGGTCGGGGCGCTGGCGCCCGAGGTGCCGGTCACCGTGCTCGGCACGCCCACGCGGTTCATCCCGCACGGCGAACCGAAGCAGATCCTGGCCTCGCTCGGCCTCGACGCGGCGGGTATCGCCGCGACGGTGCGCGCCGCCCTCGCCTAGGCTCCCCGGCCGTGCCGGACCCCGAGCTCGACGCTCACCTCCAGCTCGCGCTCGCGATCGCCGACGACGCGGACGCGCTGACGTTGCCACGGTTCGAGCGGTCCGACTTCACGCTCGGATGGAAGGACAACCGCACCGAGGTCACCGAGGCCGATCGCGACGCCGAGCAACTGCTCGGCGACCGGGTGCTGGCCGAGCGCCCCGGCCACGGGTTCTTCGGCGAGGAGCACGGCCCACGAGGCGACCCGAGCTCGCCGTGGCAATGGATCGTCGACCCGATCGACGGCACGTCCGGTTTCGTGCGCGGCATCCCGGTGTGGGCATCGCTGGTCGCGTTGACCCACGCCGAGCACGGCGTGGTCGTCGGTGTCGTCAGCGCTCCGGCGCTGAGTCTGCGCTGGTGGGCGGTGCGCGGCGGCGGCGCGTTCGCCGACGGGCGCACCTGTCGGGTGTCGGAGGTCGACGACCTGGCCGAGGCCCAGGTGAGCGTGACGTTCAGCCCCGGGTGGGACGACCTCGGGCTGAGCGGCGAGCTGGTCGCCATCGCCCAGGGTGCCCGCCGGGCGCGCGGCTTCGGCGACTTCTGGCAGCACTGCCTCGTCGCCGAGGGCGCGATCGACGCCGCGATCGACGCGGTCGGCGTCGCGCCGTACGACCTCGCCGCCGTCTCCCTGATCGTCGAGGAAGCGGGCGGCCGGTTCACCGACCGCCATGGCGTGGCGACCTACGAGCAGCCGACGGCGATCAGCTCCAACGGCCGCCTCCATGACCACCTGATCGCCCGCCTCGACCGCTGACCCGCCGCCGACGTTCCCCCGTTCATGTCGCGCTCACCCCCCGCAGAGCGGGGTGAGCGCGACATGAACGGAGAGCAGGGGACGTCGTCAGCCGGCGATGAAGCAGAACTCGTTGCCGGCCGGGTCGGCCATCACCTGGAAGGCGCCGCCGTCGCCGTCGTCGACCTGCGGACCGATCTTGCGGGCGCCGAGCTGCTCGGCCTCGTCGACCGCCGTCGCCAGGTCGTCGACCTCGACGTGCAGGTGAACCCGGTTCTTGGCGGTCTTCGGTTCGGGCACGCGCTGGAAGCCGATGTAGAAGCCGAGCTCGTCCCCGTCGAGCACGGCCCAGTCGGGGTTCTCGACGTCGACCTCGCCGCCGATCAGTGCCTGCCAGAAGCGCGCCAGCGCCTCCGGGTTGGAGCAGTCGAACACGATCTCAAGCAGGGAGCCCATCGGCATGAGCGGTACCGTACGACGCATGGCGTCGCCGTTCCAGATCACGATCGACTGCGAGGACGCGGGTCGCATGGTCGGGTTCTGGTCCGTGGCGCTCGGCTACGTCGAGGAGCCCCCGCCGGCCGGCTATCTGTCGTGGGAGGACTTCCTGCGCGCCAACCAGATCCCGATCCCCGACAGCGGCTCGATCGGCGCGATCGTCGACCCCGACGACGCCGGTCCGCGCATCCTCTTCCTCCGCGCCACCGAGGGCAAGCGGTGTCGCAACCAGGTGCACCTCGACGTCCGCGCCGGGACCGGCGAGGACGCCAAACGAGCCAAGATCGCCGAGCTGACCGAGGCCGGCGCCACCCAGATCCGCCGCGTCGACGACAAGGGCCAGTGGTGGATGGTGATGGCCGACCCGGAAGGCAACGAGTTCTGTGTCACCTGACGACCTGCCACTGAAGCCGGCGAGCCGCGCGATCCGGGCCGGGCGGGGTGCGAGCGGCTCGTCGCTGGCGCCGGCGCTGTGGTCGTCGAGCGTCTGGGAGTCGGCCGGCTTCGACGACGCCAACCGGCGCGCCGTCAGCATCCGCGCCGACGAGTTCTACGGGCGGTACGCCAACCCGACCGTGCGGTCGTTCGAGCACGCGATCGCCGAGCTCGAGACTGCCGAGGACGCGATGGCGTTCGGGTCCGGGATGGGGGCGATCGCGTCGGTCGTGCTCGCGCTGTGCTCGGCGGGCGACCACGTCGTCGCCACCCGTCAGCTCTATGCCGGCACGCTCGCGT
Source organism: Ilumatobacter sp. (assembly GCA_041596155.1). Taxonomy (GTDB): domain Bacteria; phylum Actinomycetota; class Acidimicrobiia; order Acidimicrobiales; family Ilumatobacteraceae; genus Ilumatobacter. Next base: position 9,677 of record JBFHJC010000070.1, read on the forward strand.
TCCTGCAGGGCCCCTGCGCTCGGTTCGGCATCGAGACCACGTTCGTCGACGCCACCGAGCCCGGCGCGATCGCCGGTGCGGTGCAGCCGGGCCGGACCACCGCCGTCCTGGTCGAGACGCCGTCGAACCCCCGGATGGAGTTGTGCGATCTCGACGAGATCGGCGCGATCACCGGCCCGTTCACCGTCGTCGATTCGACGTTCGCGACCCCGCTCGGCCAGCAGCCGCTGGCCCACGGCGTCGATCTCGTGCTGCACTCGGCCACGAAGGGGATCGCCGGCCACAACGACGCCACGCTCGGCGTGATCGCCGGCGAGAAGGAGCTGATCGACGCGATCTGGGCCTACGCCGTGCTGCACGGTTCGATGGCGTCACCCTTCGACGCGCTCAACGCGCTGCGCGGCGTGCGCACGCTCGCCGTGCGCACCGCCCACCAGAGCGCCGCATCGCTCCGGCTGGCTGAGTGGCTCGAAGGCCGGCCCGAGGTCGCTTGCGCGATGCACCCCGGCCTGCCGAGCCATCCCCAGCACGACCTCGCCAAGCGACAGATGCGCCTGTTCGGCACGATGCTCGCCTTCGAGCTGGCCGACGGCGAGGATGCGGCGCGCCGGTTCCTCGACGGTGTGCGCCTCGCCCGGTGCGCCACGTCGCTCGGCGGCCCCGAGACGCTGGTGTGTCACCCGATGACGACCACCCACGCCAGCCTGACGCCCGACGAGCGAGCGGTCAGCGGGGTCACCGAGGGACTGATCAGGATGAGCGTCGGTCTCGAGGACGTCGACGACCTGATCGCCGACCTCGACCGCGCCCTGTCAGCGTGCTGACGGCGCCGCTGGCACCTTGCGAGCGGTTCACGAGTCGGCGAGCGCAGGTTTACCTGGCCGGGGCCGCCGGCTCGACCGAGGTGGGCGACAGGCCGAGCAGTCGCAGCGACGCACTCGGCAGCAGGCCGACCCGCACCGGGCGCAGTCGCCCTGTGGTCGCCGCGACACCCGGCCCACCGATGGTCGCGACGCCGACGCCATCGACCCGACCGTCGCGGCCGAGGTCGACCGGACCGTCGGCGGCGACCAACCCCGAGAAGCCGTCCTCGTGGAGCGGGCTCCAACGGTGGACACGGCGAACGCTGAGCTGGCCGGCGAGCACGCCCAAGGCAGCGTCGTCGAGTTCGCAGAACGGCGTCGCCGCCGCGAAGTGCTCGGTGAGGCGGATGCGGGCCCGCCGCTCGAACCGGAACGCCAGCTGGTCGATCGGTGACCAGCGCCGCAGGTGGGGCACCGTGGCCAACACCGAGGGACCGAACGAGACGCCGATGAGCGTCGCGGCCGCCACCCATCCGAGCACGCCGTGGCCGGCCAGCGAGCCGAGGACGCCGCCGAACAGCGCATACCCGAACCAGACAGCTGTCAGGAACAGGCCCGTCGACACGGCGGTGTTGGCGACGGCGTAGGCGACCAGGGCGCCGTCGCCGGGACGGCGGTCGGCGCCGAGGCGGGCGACGGCGTCCTTCGAGTCGCCGGCGAGGTTCGGCTCGCGGATCAGGTCAGCGAAGATCAGGGCACCGTCGAGGCCGGCGAACGGCAGCAGGTTGGTCGCGATCGTGAACGCCGTCAGCACGACGAAGCGGTGCACGATCGTGCCGAGATCGCCGGTCGGCGCCAGCCACAGCAGGAGCGCCACGACCGACGTGAACAGCCATTCGGCCCACGGGCCGGCGGCGGCCTGGAGGATCCGCTGGCGCCTGGGCAGCAGCAGCGCCTCGACCGACTCGACGTAGAAGGCCGGGCTGCCGAGGTGGAGTCGGAAGCCGACCGAGGCGACGCGTCGCCCGTTGCGGGCGACGACGAGGGCGTGGGCGAGCTCGTGGACGAGGATCGCGATCAGCGACAGCGCGACGTAGACCGGAACCTCCCAGGGGTCGGGCCGGAGCTCGAGCGCGCGGTCGGAGCGCAGGATCGCCACGAGCGCGAGCAACCCTGCGGCGGCGAGGGCGACCTGCGCCACCGTCCAGGCGGGCGCCCAGGCCCGGTGCAGCCAGCGGCGGTGGAGGGTGTCGACGTGGCGGTGGGCGCCGGTCCAGTGGACGTCGAAGGCACGGAGGAACCGCAGCGCTCGCCCGCCGCGGGGTGGCGACGCCGGCTGCGGCGAGGCGCCGAGGAAGCCGCCCCGTTCGAGCTCGGCGAGCAGATGTGCGTCGGGCGCACGGCGGGTCGTCGGTGCGGCGAGCTGCCCGAGCTCGTCGTCGTCGAGCAGCAGGGCGGTGCCGTCGCGGCGGTTGACGGCGACGGTGGTCGACCGCCCGCCTCGGCGTGGTTCGCTGAGCAGCTCGACCCAGGGTCCGAGCAGCGTGTTCGTCGTCGTCGTTCGCACTTCGGTGCAGTCGGGAACCGGCCCGTCGGGATGGATGGAAACGATGCTCACGACGTCCTCCGAGCGCTCCGTGCGGGTGACCCAGCGTCGACCCGACAGGTCGATCGTCCTCCGATCCGGCTTGACCGACCGTCGGGACGCCGACCGTCACTGTGTGCGCGGAGACACACAGCGCTCAGGTCGGGCGCGCATGCATCCCCGGGGCGCCACCGGTGCGCGCCGGGGATGCGGGGCCCGTTCGGTCAGGGCGCCCTGCGACCGAAGGTTCGGCGGGACGGCGCTCGACGACCGAAGGTCCGGCGTGACGGCGTCCAACGTCCGAAGGTCCGGCGTGACGGCGTCCGACGTCCGAAGGCGCGGCGGGATGGCATCCGCCGGCCGAACGTCCGGCGGGATGGTGCAAATCGACCCAGCGTGCGGCGGGACCGGCTGCCCAGGCGCGGGCGGCCCGGGCGGGCGGGCACGGTCGGCTGATCGAGCTCGTTCCTGAGCTGGCTGGGGTGGATGGGAACGATGGCCATGGTCTCCTCCTTGGCGTCTGTCGGGCGACCCGATGTCGACCCGTGTCCCGATCGTCCTCCGGCCCGGCTCGTTCGTCCGTCTCTCCTGCGACCGACGATGCGTGCGCGCCGACACACACCTGGCACCGTGCCGACGGACGCGACCACACCCCCGGGGGCACGCGAGGCACCCCCGGGGGTGGGGTCACTGCTCGATCAGGGACGCCCGCGGCCGAGGGTGCGACGCGTCGGCATGCGTCGACCGAGGGTGCGACGGCTCGGCCGGCCACGAGCGAGGGTGCGACGGGACGGGCGGTTCCGACCGAGGGTGCGACGGCTCGGGCCCCGCCTTGCGAGCGTGCGACGCGAGAACCTCGCACGGGGGCGGCCCGGGCGGGCGAGCACGGTCGGCTGATCGAGCTCGGTCGCGAGCTGGTCGGGGTGGATGGGAACGATGGCCATGATCTCCTCCTTGGCTGACGTCGGGCGACCGGATGTCGACCCGATGACCCGATCGTCCTCCGACCGTGCCCAACCCTCCGTCTCCCCGGCGACCGACCACGCGTGCGCGCCGACACGTTGCCGAGGTGGCGCGCCGCACGGACGAGCCGACCAAGTTCGTGGACCGTGGATGCATCCCATCCCAACGACTGACCAGGAGGTCGTCATGCGTCCCACCATCCGGAGCTCGATCATCGCCGCCACGGCGATGTTCGGCTCGATCGTTCCGTCCGTCGCCGCCCTGGCGCAGGACTCCGCCGCGTCGCCTGCTCCCACGCAGGGGGCGTCGGCCGGCTACTTCCACCCGCTCGACCCGGCCCGGCTGCTCGACACGCGAACCGGGCTCGGGGCGACCGGCAAGGTCGGCCAGGACCAGGCGATCTCGCTGCGGGTCACCGGACGCGGCGGCGTTCCGGCCGAGGCCGGAGCCGTCGTGCTCAACGTCACCGTCGTGGAGCCGTCGGCTGCGGGGTACGTCACGGTCCACCCGACCGGCAGCGCCCGCCCGACGGCCTCGAACCTCAACTTCACGCCCGGCCAGGTCGTTCCGAACCTCGTGATCGCGAAGGTCGGCGCCGGCGGTTCGGTCGACCTGTACAACAGCCACGGCAGCACCCATCTCATCGCCGACGTCATGGGCTGGTACGACGACCTGTCGGCTCCGTCGCCGACCGCGGCCCTGACCGGCGCCCGACAGCGAGGACTGACGCCCACGCGCCTGCTCGACACCCGTCAGCACGGTGGTCCGGTCGGCCCGGGTGGGTCGACCGAGCTGCAGGTCGCCGGCGTCGCCGGCATCCCGGCCAACGCGACGGCCGTCGTGCTCAACGTCACGGTCACCGCACCGACCACCGCCGGGTACGTCACGGTGCATCCGAACGGCACCGCGCTGCCGACGGCCTCGAACCTCAACTTCGCACCGGGTCAGACCGTTCCGAACCTCGTGATCGCGAAGGTCGGCGCGGGTGGCAAGGTCCGCCTGTACAACAGCCACGGCTCGACCCACCTCGTGGTCGATGCCACCGCCTACTTCGAGCCCGTCACACAGGCGTTCGGCGGCGGCGAGCTCACCGCCACAAACCCGGCCCGTGTGCTCGACACCCGCGTCGGCCTCGGCGCCGGACAGCACAAGCTCGGGCCGGGCGAGACGATCACGCTCGACGTCACCGGCGTCGCCGGCGTGCCCGACAACATCGGCAGCGTCGTCCTGAACGTGACGGTCACGTCACCGACGAGTGGGGGTTACGTCACCGTCCACCCGTCCGACGGCGTTCGGCCGACCGCGTCGAACCTGAACTTCAGCCCGGGTCAGACCGTTCCGAACCTCGTGATCGTCAAAGTCGGCGCCGACGGGACCATCAAGCTCTTCAACAGCCACGGCGAGACCCACGTCGTCGCCGACGTCGCCGGCTGGTTCGGAGCAGACGCGGCGACTCCTCCCACACCCGGCACCCCGCCGCCGCCGACCGGTTCCACGCC
>JBFHJC010000071.1:0-14437 GCA_041596155.1 Ilumatobacter sp.
GGTGGTTGTCGCAGACGAGATCGGGGTGGAACTGGTCGGTCTCGCCCTCGAGGAACCCGTAGAACCGGTCGAAGCCGCGCCCGAGCGGCCATTGGTCGAACGGCCCGGCCGCGGAGCACTGCTCCATCGGCGCGAGGTGCCACTTGCCCGTGCAGAACGTCGCGTAGCCCTCGTCGCGCAGCACCTCGGCGACGGTGGCCGCATGGTTGCTGATGTGGCCGAGCTGGTTGGGGAACCCGGTCACGAAGTTCGAGACGGCCCGCATGCCCACCGCGTGCTGCGAGCGGCCCGTGAGCAGCGACGCCCGGGTCGGCGAGCACAGCGGGGTGACGTGGAAATTCGTGAACCGCACCCCGTTCGCCGCCAGCGCGTCGACGTGGGGCGTGTCGATGTCGGACCCGTAGCAGCCGAACTGGGCGAACCCGGTGTCGTCGAGCAGGATCACGATCACGTTCGGCGCCGCGTCACCCGGGTGCGGCGACTCCTCGAAGTGCGGCTCGGACTCGGCGACGGTGCGCCCGATGCGGCCCGCGAACGCAGGCGGCGATGTTGCTGGCTCGGTCATGGGACCCCCTCCGGCACGAGCATAGATGTTGCGAGTGCTACTCTCAATAGTCGTGCGACGAGCCGGCGACACGGAGCCGATCGAGGCGATCGAGGCGATCGTCGACGGGCGGCGGGCGCGGCGCGAGCGCGGCCGGGTCGCCGTCATCGACGCCGTGATCGACCTGGTGCTCGGCGGGTTCGCTCCCCCGTCGACCGACCAGATCGCGGCGCGGGCCGGCGTGTCGACGGCGTCGCTGTTCCGCTACTTCGACAGCCTCGACGAGCTGCGCCACGAGGCGATCGAGCACTACTTCGGGCGGTTCGCCCACGTGTTCGAGCTGCCCGGCATCGGCGACGGCTCGCTCCCCGAGCGGATCGACCGCTTCGTCGCCGCCAAGCTCACCCAGTACGAGACGACGGCGCCGATGGCCCGCCTGGCCCGCCTGCGCGCCGCCGACGTCGAGGAGCTGGCGACGACGCTGCACCGGCTGCGGCTCACGCACGCCGACCAGATCCGGCTGCACTTCGCCGCCGAGCTCGAGGCCATGACGGCCACCGGGCGGGCCGACACCGTCGACGTGCTGGCGACCATGACGTCGTACGAGTCGTGGGACCAGCTCACCAACGACCACCGCCGCGACCGCGACCGCATCGAGCGGGTGTGGCGCGCGGCGATCAGCCGCTTGCTCGGCTGAGCCGACGGGTCGCGGCGTCGACGCCGACCGGCGGCAGGCGCAGGGTCAGCAGCCAGGTCACCGCGAGGAACGCGGTCGAGCCCCAGAGCGCGGCGTCGAGGCCGCCCCAGAGCGACAGCGCACCAGAGAGCAGGGTGCCGACAAGCCGGCCGCCGGCGTTGGCGGCGTAGTAGAAGCCGACGTCGAGGCTGACGTCGTCGCGCTCGCTGTAGGCGAGGATCAGGTACGAGTGCAGCGACGAGTTCACCGCGAACACCACGCCGAACACGACCAACCCGCCGACGACCGTCGCCGTGACCGCGAGGTCGGCCGCCACCGCCAACGCGATCAGGGCCGCCACGGCGGCGAGCGCCAGCGCCCACGCTCGCGCTGCGCCGACCACGCCCCCGAACGACGACGAGCGCAGCAGGCGGGGTGCGGCCGACTGCACGATCCCGTACCCGATCACCCACGCGGCGAGGAACGCTCCGATGCCCTCGAACGACCAGCCGAGCACGTCGGCGAGGAAGACCGGCAGGGCGACCACGAACCAGATGTCGCGCGAGCCGAACAGGAAGAAGCGCGCCGCCGACAGCCGGTTGACCGCGTCGGACTTCGACAGGACCGAGCGCAGCGGCGGCTTCCGGCTCGACCGGCCGATGTCGTCGTCGAGCAGGGCGACGACCGCCACGAGCGCGACCGCGACCAGGGCGGCCAAGGTCCAGAGCGCGGCGTCGTACCCGATCCACGCCAGCAGCGCCGCGCCGACGAAGAACCCGACGCCCTTCAGCGCGTTCTTCGAGCCGGTCAGGATGGCGACCAGCCGGAACAGGGCGCCGTCGCCGGCGATCAGCTTGACGGCGCTCTTCGAGCTCATCTTGGTGAGGTCCTTGGCGACGCCCGACAGGGCCTGGGCGCCCATCACGAACGCCACCGAGCCGAGCTCGCCCCAACCGTCACGCTGGAACGTCAGCGCGACGAGCGCGACCACCTGGAGGGCGAGGCCGGCGACGAGCGTGCGCTGGAGGCCCGTGCGGGCGCCGACCCATCCGCCGACGAGGTTGGTGGCGACCCCCATGAGCTCGTACAGGAGGAACAGGAACGCGATCGAGACCGGCGAGTAGCCGAGGTCGTGGAAGTGGAGCAGCACCACCATCCGCAGCGCCCCGTCGGTCAGCGTGAAGGCCCAGTAGCCGCCGGTGACGAGGGCGTAGCTGCGCAGCTTCACGGCGCCGTCGGCTCCGCGTCGGTGGCGTGCGGCACGACGACCCGGTCGGCGTGGTCGGCGACGTCGGGGTAGATGACGCGCACGAGCACGACGGCCAGGCCGACGGCGACGAGCTCGGCGGCGACGAACGCCGGGGCGGACGCGGGGTCGATGCCGGCGAACGTGTCGGACAGCGTGCGGGCCAGCGTGACCGCCGGGTTGGCGAAGCTGGTCGACGACGTGAAGTAGTACGCGCCGCCGATGTAGCCGCCGACGGCGATCGCCGCCACCGACGCCCGACCGGCGCGGACGACGCCGAAGATGACGACGAGCAGGCCGACCGTCGCCACGACCTCGGCCAGCACCAGGTGCCCGGCCGAGCGGTCCCTCGTCGACCAGGTCGCCAGCGGGAGGTCGAACATGGCGTTGGCGAGCAGGACGCCGAGCGCTCCGCCGACCACCTGGGCGGCGATGTACACCGCAGCGGTCACGGTGTCGATGCCGCCGAGGATCCGGTCGGCGAGGGTGACCGCCGGGTTGAAGTGGGCGCCCGACGCCGGCCCGAGCGCCAGGATGAGGGCGGCGAGCACGCCGGCGGTCGCGAACGCGTTCTGGAAGAGCTGGAGCCCGACGTCGTCGGTCAGCCGCTCGGCCATGATCCCGGAGCCGACCACCGCGGCGAGCAGGAAGGCGGTGCCGACGAGCTCGGCGATCGCCTGGCGCAGCAGCGTCGGCGCGTCCCGGCTCACCGCGCCGTCGCCAGCAGCTCGCCGATCGCGGTCAGTCGCTCGGGTCGGAGCCGGAACCACGCCCATTTGCCGCGCTGCTCGCGCGCGACGAGGCCGGCGTCGACGAGCTGGGAGAGATGGTGGCTCACCGTCGGCTGGCTGCGGTCGACGAGAGCCGGGAGGTCACAGGCGCAGACCTCGCCCCCAGAGGCGTTGGCGATGATCGACACGAGGCGGAGGCGCACCGGGTCGGCGAGCGCCTTGAGCAGCGACGCCAACTCGACGGCGTCGCCGTCGGACAGCGGCTCGGCGGTGAGCGACGAGCAGCAGAGTGGAGACGGGGTGTCAGGCATCGCGCACTTCGTATTGACGGATGTCGAAATGATCAGGTATCGTATCGATCACCATCAAAACGATAGCTCACCGACACCCCGTCGTACACCACACCCGAAAGGACGCCTGATGCGCCTCCAGCTCGCCCTCAACGTCGACGACCTCGACGCCGCCATCGAGTTCTACTCGAAGATGTTCGCCGCCGAGCCCGCCCGAGTGCGGCCGGGCTACGCCAACTTCGCGATCGCCGACCCGCCGCTCAAGCTCGTGCTGTTCGAGGGTGCCGGCCCGTCGGGCTCGATCAACCACCTCGGCGTCGAGACCGAGACCGGCGACGAGGTCGTGGCCGCGGAGGCCCGCCTGTCGGCCGAGGGCCTCGAGACCACGGGCATCGACGACACCGCCTGCTGCTACGCCACCAAGACCGAGACCTGGCTGCAGGCCCCCGACGGCAACCGCTGGGAGTGGTACGTCCGCACGGGCGACAGCGAGCAGCTCGCGCCGGTCAGCCTGACCGACGAGCCGGCCGTCGTCGGCGCGGAGGGCGGGTGCCCCTGCTGCGGTTGAGCGCCGCGCCGGCAGCTGCGGCACGAGGACGGCGACCGCCACCAGGGCGGCCCCGGCGAGCTGGACGCCGCCCATCCGCTGGTCGAGCACGACCCATCCCAGGACCGTCGCGACCAGCGGGCTGAGGAGCACGAGCGGGCTCGTGACTCGCACCGGCAGCGCCTGGACGCCCCGGAACCAGAGGGCGTAGGCGAGGCCGGTACCGGCGACCGACAGCCAGGCGAACCCGGCGACGTTCGTGGCGTCGAGCCGGGCCGGCAGCCCTTCGACCAGGAGGGTCGCGGGCAGGAGCGCCAGCCCGCCGGACGTGAGCTGCCACCCGGTGAAGGCGACCAGGCCGACCGGCCGCCCCCACCGGCGGGTCAGTACGACGCCGGTCGCCATCGAGATCGTGCCGGCGAAGGCGGCGGCGAGGCCGATCGAGTCGAGCCGGGCGCCGGGTTGCAGGACGAGCGCCGACACACCGGCGACGCCGAGCGCCGCGGCGACTGCGGTGCGCCTCGTGAACCGCTCCCCCAGCAGCGACGCCGCGAGACCGGCGGCGACGAGGGGCTGGATCGCCCCGGCGGTGGCCGCCACGCCACCGGGCAGCCGGAAGGCGGCGACGAAGAGCAGGGCGAAGAAGGCACCGATGTTCAAGATGCCGAGCACTGCGGAGCGCCACCACCACACCCCCGCCGGGAGCCGTCGCCCGATGAGCAGGAAGGCCAACCCGACGGGGAGCGCCCGCACCGTGCCGGCCAACAGGGGCCGGCCGTCGGGCAGCAGCTCGCTGGTCGTCAGGTAGGTCGTGCCCCACAGCACGGGCGTGATCGCCGTGACGAGCACGATGGCGGCGGTGGAGGCAGAATATCTTGACATCGAGATAGATGATGACCCTCGCAATATCTTGATGTCAAGAGACATGCGTCACTACGCTGGCGGCGTGACCGACCACGTCGATCAGATCCTCGACCAGTGGCGAGCCGAGCGACCCGACCTCGACCTGTCGGGGATGGCGATCATCGGACGCGTCAGCCGGCTCGAGCGCAGCCTGCGGCCCCGGCTCGAGGAGGTGTTCGGTCGCCACGGGCTCGAGAGCTGGGAGTTCGACGTGCTCGCCACGTTGCGCCGCTCCGGTCCGCCGTTCCGGTTGACCGCCGGCGAATTGCTCGACTCGATGATGATCTCGTCGGGCACGGTGACGCACCGCATCAACCGGCTGGAGGAGCGCGGCCTGATCCGCCGCGAGGCCGACCCCGACGACGGGCGGATCGTGCTCGTCGCGCTCACCGACGCGGGTCGCGAGCTCGTGGACGCCGCCGTCGCCGACCACACCGTCAACGAGGCGCGCCTGGTGGGCGGCCTCACCGAGACGGAGCAGCGGCGACTCGTCGCGCTGCTCCGCAAGCTGGCGACGTCGTTCGCCGACGCGACGCCAGGCTGCTGACTACGCCGCGCGCAACGACGCGCTCACGTCGACGTGGCGCACGAGCCGGTCAGCCATGGCGTGCAGCGCCTCGACGGCGCCCTCTGGCGGCGCGAACTCGCCGTCCTCGACGAGCTGGGCGATGCGGGGCAGGTTGACCATCTCGGGTACGGGGAACATCGAGAGGGCGGTCATCGTGAGCTTCGCCATCTCGACGGCGCGGGTACCGCCGGACACGCCGCCCGAGTACGACACGAAGCCCACCGGCTTGTGCTGCCACTCGTGGAACAGGTAGTCGAGCGCGTTCTTGAGCGAGCCGGGAGCGCCGCGGTTGTACTCGGGCACCACGAACACGAACCCGTCGGCCGCGTCGACCACGGCACTCCACCGCTTGGTGTGGTCGTGGACGTACTCGCGCCGGTTCGGGTGGTGCGGCTCGTCGAGGAGCGGCAGGCCGATCTCGCGCAGGTCGGCCACCGACACGTCGAGGTCGTCGCGGCCGGAGAGCTCGTCGTCGACCCACTCGCCGATCAGGCCGCCTGTGCGGGTCGGACGGGTACTCGTGACGACGATCAGCATGCGGGGTGGGCGCGCCATGTCGGCTCCTCCTGGGTGGTGACGGTGGTGGGATACCCGGCTGCGTCGATCGTGAACCGGGGCAGGGTGACGTGGATCAGGGGGCCGATCGCCGCAGCGAACGCGACGGTGCCGACGCCGACGGTGCCACCGAGCAGCCAGCCGAGCGCGAGCACCGTCACCTCGATCGCGGTGCGGACAGAACGGATCGACCGCGTTCGTGCCAGCCCCGTCATCAGGCCGTCGCGAGGCCCGGGGCCGAGGCCGGCGCCGATGTACATCGAGGTCGCGACGGCGTTGAGCGCGACGCCGCCGACGAGCAGCGCCGCGCGGCCGGCCACAGCGTCCGGCGTGGAGAGGACCGCGAGGCCGGCTTCCGCCGCCAGGCCGACGACGATGGCGTTGGCGACCGTGCCGACGCCGGGCCGCTGCCGGATCGGGATCCAGAGGAGCAGCACGACCACGCTGACCGCGATGACGACGGCGCCGAGCGGCAGTCCGACCGCCTCGGCGACCCCCTGATGGAACACGTCCCACGGGGCGAGACCGAGCTCGGCCTCGACCAGCATCGCCAGGCTGACGCCGAAGAGGACCAGCCCGACCGTCAGGGTCGACAGCCGGCGTGTCCGGGGCGGCGGCACGAGCGATACCTTTACTGACATGTCAGCAAGTGTACACTCTTCCTGACATGTCAGCAAGTGGCTTCGGGAGATCGGAGGAGGACGCGATGAGCGGAGAGGTGCCGGCAGTGCCATGGCTCTCCCCCGTCGAGGATCGAGCGTGGCGCGGGTTGCGCCGCCTCGACCCGGTCGTGCTCGGCGCGATCGCACGCGACCTGCACGCCGACTCCGAGCTGTCCGAGGCCGACTACGACGTGCTGAGCAACCTGTCGGACGCCGACTCGCGCCGACTCCCGTTCGGCGAGCTGGAAGCACGCACCGGATGGACGTCGAGCCGGCTCTCGCACCAGATCAGACGGATGGCCGGACGCGGTCTGGTCGAGCGCGTCGCCAACCCCGACGATGCCCGCAGCTCCGTCGTCGAGCTGACCGACATCGGGTGGGCGGCGATCGTCGAGGCGGCGCCGCACCACGTGCGGTCGGTGCGCCGCCACGTGTTCGACGCCCTCTCCGAGCGCCAGGTGGAGCAGCTCGAGGAGATCACGGCACGACTGCTCGCCCACCACGGCAGCGACGTCGACGCACCGGCGAGCTGACGGTCAGACGTCGATGGTCCAGCGCCGGTTCTCCCCGGCACCGTCGGGTCGATAGCTGCAGAACAGGCCGGTCTGGATCGTCGATCGCAGGTGCGAGCCGAGGCTCGGATGGGCGCCATCGATCCGGCGGAGGGCGCTGCGGATCCGCTGGGTGACGGCCGACCGGGCACGCTCGGCGTCACTGCTCGTCCGCCGCGACCGGCCGCCGAGACCGAGCGCTCCGGTCAGCTCGTCGACGATCGCGTCGAGCTCGACGCGGAGCCGTTCGGCGCGGGCGAGGTCGTGGTCGGCGTCAGCAGCCTCGATGTCGGCCTGGAGGTCGCGCACCCGCTGCTCGTACTGGCGACGAGCGGTGGCGTCGAGCAGCTCCGCCTCGCTCGACGATCCCGTCGACGGCGACCCCATCAGGTCGAGGCACGACACCTCGCGCCCCGGGCTCGCGAGCAGCCTGGCCAGGTCGGCGAGTCCCTTCGAGCGCTGCAGCCGAACGGTCGCGCCGTCGTACTCGATCCGCCACACGTCGCCCTCCCCGCAGATCGCCGGTCCGTCGGCGCCGTCGGGCGCGGCGACGTGGTCGGGAGCCGGTGCCGCGAGCACCTCACGGGCCAGCCGGTAGGCATCGCGGACCGACAGCACGGTGCCCGTCGGCGCCGCCCGGTCGAACAGCTCGGACTCGACCGGCGAAGCGATCGTCGTGATCGGGAGGGCGGCAGCGGTGACCGCCAGATCGGCCCACCCGGCATGGCTGCGGTCGAGGGCGACGGCGGCGGTGAGGTCGAGCGCGACGCGCAGGTCGTCGAGCCCGCCGGCGCCGAGCAGCTCGTCGAGCAGCTCGTCGAGCCTCGCCGCCGCGGCATCGACCTCACCGAGCGCGAGGTGGGCCGAGGCGAGGGCCCGCAGACCGAACGTCGTGCCGGCCGGGTAGCCGATGCCGCGCGCCGCCTCGAGGGCGTCGGCGATCGCGGGCTTGGCCGCTTCGGCGTCGCGGCGGAGGAGTGCGACGCCGCGGCAGGCGGCGGCCCACACTCGGTTCACCGGGGCGCCGCGTTCGTCCGCCTCGTCGTGGACCGAGTCGAGGAGGGCGAGGGCGCGATCGACGTCACCCAGCTCGGCGAGTAGCACGGCGTGGCCGGCCCGCATCTCCATCGCGAGCCCGTGCAGGTCGGCGCGCGCCGCCAGGTCGGCGGCCTCGGCGAACATGTCGGCCGCGACGTCGGTGCGGCCCAGCGAACGGGCCGACTGCGCGAGGACGCGCCGCAGCGTGATCGGCGCGAACGGGGAGTTGCCGACGTGTTCGAGGGTCGCAGTGGCGAGGTCGACCGCACGGTCGACGTCGCCAACCAGGTACCGGCAGGTCGCCACCGTCGCCGCGGCGTCGGCCCACAGGGGCTCGTCGGGCTGCGGCCAGCGGGCGAGGACCGCCTCGCCGAGGCGCCCGACCTCGGCGGTGTGGGCTTGGTGGATGACGCCCCAGAGGACGGCCAGGAGGGTGAGCGAGCGGCGGGCGTCGTCGTCGTGGTCGGTCGTCCAGCGCAGCGACGTCGCGACGTTGTCGTAGAGGGCGAGCAGCTCGCCGAGCGTCGCCGCCGACCAGCCGGATGCGGCGCGGCCGATGATGTCGACGGCGAGGCGGACGATGTGGTCGACGAAGCGGCTGCGGATCTCGTCGAGCTCGCCCGACGAGCGCAGGCGTTCGAGGGCGACGGCGCGGATCGGGTGGAGCAGGCGGTACCACGTCGTGTCGCCCGACGTGTCGGCGACGACCATCGAGGACCCGACGAGCTCGTCGAGGACGTCGTCGGTCTCGTCGCCGTCACCGGCGACGGCGGTCGCCATCGAGGCCGTGAACGGCCCGGCGAACACCCCGAGACGCGCGAAGACGCGCCGGCCGTCGGCCGTCAACAGGTCGTACGACCAGCCGACGAGCTCGGCGACGCTGCGGTGGCTCGGCTGGCCCCGGAAGCGACGTCGCGCCAGGGCGTGGGGGCGCTCGTCGAGCTCAGCGAGGAGGTCGTGCGGGGCGTGGGCGCGCAGCCGGGCGGCGGCGAGCTCGATCGCCAGCGGCACCCCGTCGAGGCGGCGGCAGATCTCGGCGAGGGCGTCGAGCTCGCAGGCGTCGGGGTCGGCACCGGCGTCGCGCATGCGCTCGCGCAACAGGGTGAGGGCAGCCGCCTCGTCGCCGAGACCGATGCCTGGCGTCGGCAGCGGACCCAGCGCGACGACCGATTCCCCCGGCAGGTCGAGCGGTGAGCGGCTCGTCGTGAGCAGCGTCGGCATCTTGCAGGCGTCGAGCATCCGCTGGGTCGCGTCGGCGGCGGCGTCGAGAACGTGCTCGCAGTTGTCGATGACGATCAGCGCCGGCTGGTCGCTCGGCGAGTTCATCAGTGAGTCGAAGTCGGCATAGCCGAGCTGACCGGCGATCGCCTCGAACACGCCCTCGGGCTGGTCGACGCGTGTGAGGTCGACGGTGATCGTTCCGTAGGGGAATTCCGCGCCGACGATCGCGGCCGCGGCGTTCGCCAGCGCCGTCTTTCCGATGCCGCCCGGGCCGGTCACGGTGACGAGTCGGCGCTCGCGGAGTCGTGCGACGACCTCGGTCACGTCGGCATCTCGCCCGATCAGTTGCACACGACCCCCCTGCCTCGTCAGGTCGCCCGTCACACCGTGAGGCCCGAACTCACGCCTCTTCGTCGACACCAACGAACCAAAGGAGCGCGAACATGTCCAGCACGACGACCCAACGACACCGACTCCCCCAGCTCACCGGACCGATCTACATCGGCGACGGCGGGCTGGAGACCGCCATGATCTTCCTCGACGGGATCGATCTGCCCGACTTCGCCGCCTTCCCGCTGCTCGACGACGAGGCCGGCCGGGCCGCCCTCGACCGCTACTACCAGGGCTTCTTCGACATCGCCGAGCGTCACGGCACCGGCATCGTGGTCGACACGCCGACGTGGCGGGCGAACGCCGACTGGGGCCGCCGGCTCGGCTACGACGCCGACGCGCTGGCTGCGGTCAACCGGCGAGCCGTCGACTACGTGCGCGGTCTGATCGACTCGCGACCCGGCATCCCCACGGTGCTCAATGGAGCGATCGGGCCCCGCGGCGACGGCTACGTCATCGGCGACACGATGAGCGCCGGCGAAGCGACCCGCTACCACTCGCTGCAGACGCGCGCCTTCGCCGACGCCGGCGCCGACATGACGACGGCGGTGACGCTCACGTACGCCGAGGAGGCGATCGGTGTGGTGCGAGCCGCCACCGACGTGGGGCTGCCGGTGGCGATCGGGTTCACGGTCGAGACCGACGGCCGGCTGCCGTCGGGCCAGCCGCTGGGCGAAGCGTTCGAGGCGGTCGACGCGGCGACGGGATCGGCGGCCGCCTACTTCATGGTGAACTGCGCCCACACGTCGCACTTCCGCGACTCACTGACCGAGGGCGCACCCTGGCTCGACCGGGTCAAGGCGATCCGGGCCAACGCATCGCGGATGAGCCACGCCGAGCTCGACGAGGCCGAGGAGCTCGACCGCGGTGACCCCGTGGGGCTGGCGGGCGACTACGCCGAGCTGTACCGCGTGCTGCCCGATCTCCGCGTCGTGGGCGGCTGCTGCGGCACCGACCACGAGCACGTCGAGCGGATCGCCCGCGCGCTGACCGCCTGATCCTGGCGGGCCCGATCTCCTCGCTGCACCACGTCGGACGCAACAATGTTCGGATGGAGGATCGCGGAGGGCTCGACACGGCCGATTGGCTGCGGCTCGCGCTCGAGGCGGCGGGCATGGGCTCGTTCATGTGGTACCCGCTCGAGGACCGCACCGAGCCCGACGCCCGCCTCCTCGACCTGTTCGGGCTGCCCGCCGACGGTTCGATCAGCCTGGAGGTCGCCCTCGCCCGCCTCATCCACCCCGACGACGGAGCCAGGTACGCCGAGGCGGTCGCCGCGGCGATCGACCCGGCCGGTTCGGGTCGCCTCGACGAGGAGATCCGCGTCGTCCTACCAGGCGAGGGGCAGCGCTGGGTTCGCGTGCAGGGCCGCACGGTGTTCGACGGCGACCCTCCGCAGCCGGCCAGGATGGCCGGCGTCGCGATCGACGTCACCGACCAGCGTGCGCTCTCCGAGAGCCAGCAGGCGCTCGCACAGCGGTTCGCCTACCAGCTGCAGCTGGCCGACGCGCTACGCCCGCTCGCCGATCCGGCGGACATCAAGCTCGCCGCCACGCGCCTCCTCGCGACGCGGCTGCGCGCCGACCGGGCGATGTACGCGGACGTCAGCGACGACGAAACCGAGGTCGTCGTCGGGGAGGGCTACACCGCGCCCGGCGTGCCCCCGATCACGGGCCGGTTCGAGATGGCGGCGTTCGGGCCGACGCTGATCGACGAGGTGCGGGCAGGCCGCACGCTGACGATGGACGACGCCGAGTCCGACCCGCGCCTCGTCGAGACGGAACGCGAGGCGTACCGGCGAGTACGGACGCGCGCTGCGGTGTCGGTACCGCTCGTGAAGGACGGTCGTCTGCTCGCCGTGTTGTCCGTGCACGGTTGCAGTCCTCGAACGTTCGACGAGCACGAGATCGCGCTCGTCGAGGACACCGCCGAGCGGACGTGGGGCGCGGTCGAGATCGCCGCAGCCGAAGCGGCGCTGCGCTTCAGCGAAGGCAGGTTCCGATCGATCGCCAATGCGTCACCGACGATCATCTGGACGACCGACGCGAGCGGGCACGCGACGTTCTGGAACGATCGGTGGATCGAGTACGTCGGGTCCGACGCCGCGTCGGACTTCCTCGATCACGTTCATCCCGACGACGCCGAGCGGGTGGCGCTGGCGTGGCACGCCTCGCTGACGTCGGGGGACGACTACGAGGTCGAGCTACGACTGCGGCGCCACGACGGGGCCTTCCGGTGGTTCCTCTCGCGCGCGACCGCACAGCGTGACGGCAGCGAGGTCGTGCAATGGCTCGGTTCGTCGACCGACATCGAAGATCAGAAGCGAGTCGAGGGTCGATTGCGCGAGGACGAGGCGGAGGAGCGACGCGCCCGCGAACGCGCCGAGCTGCTGACGGAGTTGTTCGACCAGCTCGAGAGCGTCGAGAGCGTGGAGGACCGCGTGTCGATCGTGCTCGACACGCTCGTCCCGCGGGTCGTGCCGGGTGTCATCGTCTCGGTGCAGATCGACCGGGAGATGCTGCACTTCGAACGAGGAGAGCTCGACCCGTCGCTGACCGAGCTCGACCTGCCCCTCGCTGCGATGTCGGGTCACCTGGTGCTGCGCCGGCGCGTCGAGTTCGATCACGCGGAGGTTCGGTTCGGTCACGACCTGGCGCAGCGAGTCGACCTCTTGCTCGAGAACGCTCGCCTGCGCTACGAGGAGCAGCAGGTCGCCGTGCGGCTGCAGCGGGCCCTCCTCCCGAGCGTCGATGCCGCCTACCCACACCTCGCGATCGCGTCACGGTACGAGTCGGCGAGCGACGTGGTCGTCGTGGGCGGCGACTGGTACGACGCGTTCGGCCTCCCCGACGGCCGAGTCGGTCTGGTCGTGGGCGACGTGGTCGGTCACGGCCTCGATGCGGCGGTGTCGATGGGTCGCATGCGCGTCGCGCTCGCAGCGCTGGCGATGGAGTCGGCGGATCCCGGCGAGCTGCTGCGCCGTCTGGACGCCTTCGCGGTCGGCCCGGACGGGGCGCCGCTGACGAGCGCGACGTACGCCGTCATCGATCCGGCCGCTGGGACGTTGACCTACGCGCTGGCGGGCCATCCACCGCTCCTGCTGCTCCACGGTGACGGCCGCACCGAGTGGCTCGACGCGGCCCGATCGCCGCTCCTCGGCATCGACACGGGCGCCAGGCGTACGGCATCGAGCTGCTCGATCGAGGACGGCTCGGTCCTGGTGCTGTACTCGGACGGATTGATCGAGCGGCGCGGCGACACCCTCGACGACGGCTTGCGCCGGCTGGAGGAGGCGGCGCGGGGCCTGACCGAGCTGCCGGAGTGGAGCATCTGCGACGGGTTGATCAACGCCCTCGGCGTCGGGGAGCGACGCGAGGACGACGTCGTGGTGATGGCCGCCCGGTTCGGTCCGGCCGCCGCGGACCGCTTCCATCGCCGCTTCCCGGCCGACGCCCGCGAGCTGGCTCCGCTGCGCGCCGAGCTGCGCGAGTGGCTCACCGAACGAGGCGACCCGGCGGCCGCCACCGACGTGTTGCTGGCGATCGGCGAGGCGTGCACGAACGCGGTCGAGCACGCCTACCTCGGTCGCCAGCGCGGCGACGTCGACGTGGTCGTCGTACAGGTGCGACGTGACCTGCACGCCCGGGTCCGCGACTTCGGCGTGTGGCGACCGCGGCGGCGAGCGAGTGCGGGCGGACGAGGCCTTGCGATGATCGAGACGCTGGCGGACGACGTCGTGCACGAGACCGGCAACGCAGGCACCCGGGTGTCGTTCCGGATCGGCCTCGCCGGCAATCATCACTCGGCGCCGGCGGGCTGAGCGGCGCTCCGAACGCCGTGTCGTCAGGTCCGCAGCGTCTCGGTGTTGCCGTCGACCGAGAGGATCTGGCCGGTGATCTTCGACGCCGCCGGCGAGCACAGCCAGGTGATCGCGGCGGCGATCTCGCCCGGCTCCATGAAGCACCGCATCGACGTCTGGGCGACGTAGCCGGCGCGCACCTCGTCGGGGGTGCGGCCGGTCGCCGCCGACTCGGCCGCGACGACGCGTTGCATGCGGTCGCCCTCGACCGGGCCGGGGTTGATCGCGTTGACGCGGATGCCCTCGGGCCCGAGCTCCATGGCGAGGGTCTTGGTGAGGCCCACGAGTCCCCACTTCGATGCCGCGTAGGGCGAGCGGAGCGGGTAGCCGAGCACGCCGGCGCTCGAGCAGATGTTGACGATCGAGGCGTTGTCCGAGCGGCGGAGCAGCGGGACTGCGGCCCGGGTGCAGAGGTAGGCGCCGGTGAGGTTGACTGCCAGCGTGCGGTCCCAGTCGGCGGGTTCGACGTCCTCGATCGGCCCGGTCGGCCCGGCGATGCCCGCGTTGTTGACGAGCACGTCGAGCCCACCGAGCTGGTCGGTGGCGCTGGCGAAGAGCGCCTCGACGGCGGCGGGGTTCGAGACGTCGCAGACGACGGCGCCGATCTCGGCGGCGCGGGCAGCGGCGAGCTGTTCGTCGCTGGCGTCACCGACGAC
>JBFHJC010000072.1:0-14395 GCA_041596155.1 Ilumatobacter sp.
CAGGCTTGCACGACGCCGAAGCCGCGCATCGCGCCGCACGGCAGGTGGTTGGTGCGCACGGCCCATCCGTCGACCACGGCGTTCGGGCAGCGGTAGGGCCCCTGGGCATGGGTGATCGCGTTCAGGAGCACGGCCGACGACGTCGACGCGTAGGCGCCGCCGTCGAACACGAACCGGGCCTCGATCTTGACGATCTCGCCGTCGGCCCGCGCGTGGTGCCGCATGCGGATTCGGGCCGGATGGCGGTGCACGTGACCGAGGAAGCTCTCGTGGCGGCTGTAGTGCATGCGCACCGGACGCCCGAGGCGGAGCGCGAGCAGGCACGTGTGCACCTGCAGCGAGATGTCTTCGCGAGCGCCGAACGCCCCACCGACGCCGCCGAGCACCAGCCGCACCTGCTCGTCGGGGAGACCGAGGCACGCCGCGATCTGGCCGCGGTCCTCGTGCAACCACTGGGTGGCGATGTGGAGCTCGACGCCGCCGCCGCCCGGGTCGGGGATCGCCAGGGCCGCTTCCAGCCCGAGGAACGCCTGGTCCTGCATGCCGAGCTCGTACTCGCCCTCGACCACGACGTCGCCCGTCGCGTCGACGTCGCCGTGCTCGATGCGCTGATGCCGCAGGATGTTCCCGTTGGGATGGATCTGCGGTGCCTCCCCGGCGATGATCGCCTCGGGGTCGAGCGACGGCGTGAGCTCTTCGTACTCGACCACGATCGCTGCGAGCGCCCGCCGACAGGTCTCCGGGTGGTCGGCGGCCACCGCCGCCACGGGCTCCCCCACGTAGCGCACGACATCGCTCGCGAAGACGGGCTGGTCGTCGTCGATCAGGCCGTACGTCGCCTTGCCCGGCACGTCGTCGGCCGTGACGACCGCTTCGACGCCGGGAATTCGCCACGCCGGACCAGGGTCGATCGACACGATGCGGGCGTACGGATGCGGTGAGCGCAGCGTCGCCCCCCAGAGCACCCCGTCACCACCGAGGTCCGACGAGAACGCGAAGGTGCCTGCGACCTTGGCGACCGCGTCGGGCCGCGGCGACGAGTCGCCGAGCACGCCGGACCTCGCCGTCGAGCGCACGTCCGCCATCGTCATAAGGCAGACCTCCGGGCGACGGCGACCCGTTGCACCGCGTCGATGATGCGGCCGTAGCCGGTGCACCGGCACACGTTGCCCGACAGCTCCTCGCGGATCTGCATCTCGGACGGCTCGGCGTGCCGGTCGAGGAGGTCGTGTGCGGCCATGATCAGTCCCGGTGTGCAGAAACCGCACTGGACGGCGCCGGCGTCGACGAACGCCTGCTGGACGTCGGTGAGACGGTCGCCGTCGCCGAGCCCCTCGACCGTGACGATCGGCTGGCCGACGGCGGACGCCGCCAGGACGAGGCACGAGCACACCAAACGACCGTCGAGGAGCACCGAGCAGCTCCCGCACTCGCCCTGTTCACAGGCGCCCTTGGCGGCGAGGAAGCCGAGCCGTTCGCGCAGCACGTACAGCAGGTTCTCGCCGAGCCAGGCGTCTCGGACCTCGTGGTCGGCGCCGTTGACGTGCAACGTGTAGTGCTCGCTCACGAGGCCACCGTCCCCGGCAGCGCCCGCAGCAGGAGGCGCTCGACCATGACCGCCACCGCGTGCCGACGGTAGACCGCGGTCGAACGGTGGTCGTCGATCGGTCTGCTGGCGGCGGCCGCGAGCTCGCCGGACCGCCGGGCGTCGGCGGGATCGATCGACCGGGCGTTCCAGTCGGCGGCGTCGGACGCAACGCGCTCGGCCTCGCCGCAGCGAATGACGGTCGGCGCGACCGATCCGACTGCGATCCGCACGTCGGTGCCGTCGGTGACGACGCAGGCGTTGGCGGCGGCGATCACCATCGCATTCCGCACCCCGACCTTGCTGAAGCCCTGGAAGCCTTCGACGAGTGGCACCTCGACGGCCTCGATCAGCTCGCCGGACCCGAGCGCGGTGCGCTTGACCCCCACCATGAAGTCGTCGATCGGGAGCGCACGCCGGCCTGCTGCGCCCACCACGTGGACGGTCGCACCGAGAGCCGACAGCACCGGCAGCCCGTCGCCTGCCGGCGAGCACGTGGCGAGGTTGCCGCCGACGGTGCCCGCGTTGCGGATCTGGGGACTGCCGACGGTTCGCGCCGCCTGAGCCAGCGCCGGCACCAGCTCGGCGAGCGGCGGCCGCTCGATCTCGGCCCAGCGGATGCCGGCACCGATGCGCAGACGGTGCGCCCTTTGATCGATGGTCCACGTGGTGAGGTCCGAGACGCGATCGAGGGCGACGATCGTGGAGGGGGCCTGGCGGTGACCCTCGTTGATCTCGACGAGCAGATCGGTTCCGCCGGCCAACGCGACCGCCTCGGGGTGCTCGCCGAATGCCGAAAGGGCTTCGGGGATCGATGTCGGCACGATCACGGTCACGGGGCGACTGTACCGAGCGTCAACGGCCCGCGAGAGCTGTCACGCCACGACGACACCGTCGACGCTGTCCTCGGGAGGCGGGTACTGCGGGTCGATCAACAGGAGGTGGTGTTCGAGGATCCGGGCGACGACGAGGTTGCGGACCCACTTGCGGTCGGCCGGGACGACGTACCACGGCGCATCATCGGTGCTCGTCTCGCGGATGGCGTCGCGATACGCCCGCTGGAACTGATCCCACAGGGCCCGGTCGTCGAGGTCGCCGAGCCGGAACTTCCAGCGCTCGTCGGGGTCGTCGACCCGGTCCTGCAAGCGCTCGCGCTGTTCCTCCTTCGACACGTTGAGGAACAGCTTGACCACGCGGGTGCCCTCGTCGTGGAGCATCCGCTCGAAGTCACGGATGTGCCCATACCTGCGTTTCCAGACCCGTTCCGGCACGAGCTGCTTGACCCGGACCACGAGGACGTCCTCGTAGTGGCTGCGGTTGAAGATGCCGATCAGCCCCTTGGCGGGCGCATGGGCGTGCACGCGCCAGAGATAGTCGTGGGCGAGCTCCTCGTCGGAGGGCACCCCGAACGAGTTCACGTCGACACCGGCCGGGTTCACGCCGGTGAGCACCGAGCGGATCGTGCCGTCCTTGCCCCCGGCGTCCATGGCCTGCAGCACGACCAACAGCGCGGCGCGTTGCTCGGCGAAGAGACGGCGCTGGAGGTCGGCGACGCGGTCGATCGTCGTGGCGAACTCGTCCTTGGCCGAGTCCTTCTCCCATCCGAACGTCTCGGCCGGATCGTGCTCGGCGAGATCGACCCCGGACCCGGCTCGGCAGCGCTCCACCACATCGTCGGCCATCCGGCGACGGTATCGCGCCGAAGGCCCCCGGGCGGGCGACGGCGGCTGGTACGGTCGCCGCGATGCCGCCCGCCCCGCTCCCGACCACGGGCCGTCCGGCGGCGTGGGCGACGGTCGACGCGCCGCGATCCCTCCGGCTCACGCTCGGCGTCTTTCGCACCGGCTTCCACGACCCCACGACGCGCATCACCACGACGAGCTTCGTGCGGGCGACCCTGACGCCCGACGGGCCGGCCACGCTCCTCGTCCGGTGGAGCGCCGACCCGGCGCCGGTCGACGACTGCGGTCTGACGGCCGAGGCATGGGGGCCGGGCGCCGACTGGATGCTGGCGACGGTGGGCGCACTCACCGGGACGGACGACGGCGCGGTGGCCTTCGCCGATGCCCACCCGGTGGTCGAGCGGGCCCTGCGGACACGGCGTCACGTGCGCATCGGGGCGTCGGGGGACTTGTACCATCAGCTCCTCCCCACCATCATCGCTCAGCGCATCACGGCTGGTGAGGCCGTCCGCCAGTGGTACAGGCTCGTGACGGAGCTCGGCGAACCGGCTCCGGGGCCGCCCGAGGTCGTCGCCGACCTGCGCTTGCCACCGTCGCCGGCGAGCCTGCACCGTCGCCCCGGCTGGTGGTTCCACCCGCTCGGCATCGAGCAGCAGCGAGCCCGGCCCCTCACCGAGGTCGCCCGCCATGCCGACAAGCTCTGGGGTTGGGCCGAAGCCGGTGCCGCGGTGGCCGCCGAGAAGCTCGCCTTGCTCCGCGGCGTCGGACCGTGGACGATCGGATCGGTGCTCGGGCCGTGCCTCGGCGACGCCGACGCCGTGCCCGTCGGGGACTACCACTTCCCCAACACCGTCGCCTGGGCGCTCGCCGGGGAGGCGCGTGCCGACGACGATCGGATGCTCGAGCTGCTCGAGCCCTACCGGGGACAGCGCGGACGGGTGCTCTGGTCGCTCGTGACCACCACCGGCAAGGCCCCGGCGTTCGGGCCGCGCCAGCGGATCCTGCCGATGGCGCGCTGGTGACCGGTCAGCCGACGAGCTGATCGAACGTCGTCCAGAAGCCCGGCCAGCTCTTCGAGACCACCCCTGGATCGACCACCTCGACCCCACCGGCAACGCAGCCGAGCACCGCGAACGCCATCGCCAGGCGGTGGTCGTGGTGGGTGTCGAACCGGGCCGGTCGCAACCGATCGCGGCTCGGGCGGATGTCGAGGCCGTCGGCGGTCTCCTCGACGTCGACGCCGGCACGCCGCAGCTCCACGGCGAGGTCGCCCAGCCGGTCGCTCTCCTTGTGCCGAATGAAGCCGACACCACGGATCCGGGTCGGGGTCGTCGCGCACGCGGCGACGACCGCCATCGTGGGCACCAGGTCGGAGATGTCGGCCATGTCGACGTCGACGCCGCGCAGCTCGCGACTTCCGGTCACGGTCGTGTCGTGCCCGGCGCCATGGTCGACGATGCACCCCATGTCGGCGAGCAGCGCGGCGAAGCGGGCGTCGCCCTGCAGCGACCGGCGGCCCAGCCCGCTGACCGTGACGGTGCCGGCGGTCACGGCGGCCAGCGCGAGCGGGTAGCTCGCCGACGAGGCGTCCGGTTCGACGACGACGTCGGTAGCCGTATAGGTACCCGACCGCACGGCAACGTGATCCTCGGCGACGACCGCTTCGCCACCGAACCACGCCATCACCGCCGCGGTCAGGTCGACGTAGGGGCGCGACACCAGCGGGGACGTCAGCCGCAGGTCGAGACCGTTCGGCAGGTACGGGCCGATCATCATGAGCGCGCTCACGAACTGACTGGACACGTCACCGCGCAACTCGGTCGTACCGGTCGACGGCGGGCCCGTGACCGTCGCGGGCAGGTGACCGAAACCCTCCGGGGCGTCGACTCGCACGCCGAGATCGACGAGCGCCTGCTGGAGCGGCGCGAAGGGGCGCCGCCGCAGCGGCGGGTCGCCGTCGACGGTGATCGGTGACGTCGCGAGCGCCGCCAGCGCGGTCACGAAGCGCGAGGTCGTCCCTGCGAGGCCCGCGTGGAGCGTCCGCTCGGCCCGCATCGCGACCGGCCCGGACGAGCCGACCGTGATCGCTCCGCCGTGCTCGACGACGTCGAGACCCAGGGACCGGAGGCAGCCGACCATCGCCGCGGTGTCGTCGCCGTCCGGCGCTTCTGCGACGGTGCTCGTTCCCTCGGCGAGCGCAGCGCAGACCAGCGCCCGATTGGCGATCGACTTGGAACCGGGCACGCGCACGACGCCCTCGACCGGGCGGCCGACGGCGCCGACTCGCCGCGTGTCGGTCATGACGCCAGCGGGGTCACCGCCGGCTTGAACCCGCGTGCGATCAAGCCGCCCCGGAACAGCTCGCCGTCGGTCTCGTCGATGAGGACGACCGCCACGCCACGGTTGCCCTCGGCCATGTGCACGACCTCGAAGTTGGCGATGTTCACGCCGAGGTCGGCCGCCAGCGTGAACACCTCGGCCGCCGCTCCCGGCCGATCGGGGATCGGGATGCGCACCTCGGCCAGTGCCTCGGGGTGGGCGATGCGACCGGGCAGGCTGGTACGGGCGTCACGCGCCGCGTGGAGCGAGCGGCGCAACGCGTCCCGATCGGCGGTGTCGACGACGTCGCGGATCGTCGCCAGCCCGTCGATGAGCCCGCCGAGGGCGATCACGATCGCCTCGCGGTTCTCGGCGCAGATGTCGATCCAGATGTCGGGGTGGCCCGAGGCGATGCGGGTCATGTCGCGGAACCCCCCGGCGGCGAGCCGTAACAGCGCGGCGTGCTCCTCGGCCCGGTCGGCGGCGAGCTGCATCAGGGTCGCTGCGGTCAGATGGGGCACATGGCTGACGACGGCCACCACGTGATCGTGACGCTCCGGCGTGAGCGCCACCACGTCGGCGCCCAGCGACTTCACGAGCTGGGTCACCGCCGCCAGCGAGACGTCGTCGGTCTCGGCAGTCGGCGTGAGCACCCAGATCGCACCGTTGAACATGTCGCCGTCGGCGCCGTCGAGCCCGTCGAGCTCGCTGCCCGCCATCGGGTGCCCGCCGACGAACCGGGCGTCGCCACACGAAGCGCAGATCGGCGCCTTGACCGATCCGACGTCGGTGACTACGCCGGTGGTCTCGGCGAGCGCCCGCTTGACCTGATCGGCGACTGCGAGCACGGGCACGGCGACGAACGTGATCTCGGCGTCCGGCGCGAGCCCGCCCGCGTCGATCACACTGCGCGCGAGGGCCAGATCGACCGACGCGGCGTGGCGGTCGTCGCCGTACACCCGCCAGCCGCGGGATCGCAACGCCAGTGCGATCGACCCGCCGACCAGTCCGAGGCCGATCACGTTGGCGTGGCGCTGGCGGTCGGTCACGTCGGGCGATCGTACCGGGCGTCCTCCTCGCCGGCGCGAACGGATCCGAGGAAGCGGCAGCGGAGCTCGGCGGCCCGGACCGGCCGGCAGTACAGCTCCCCCTGGGCCAGGCCGACGCCGGCCATCACCGTGCCGGTCGAGTCGTGTCCCGCCGAGCCCCGACCCGCCGCCGGCTCGCCCACGCTCGCCGCACGCCCGAACGCTAGGCGATCTGCAGCGTCGTCCACGAGCAGTGATCGGCGACGACGCGTCGATGAAGGTCAGGCGTCGGTGCCGGGACGCATGAGCGACTCGATGAGCGCTCGGCGCTCGCCCGTGGAGAGCTCGCGCCAGTCTCCCGGGCGCAGCGAGCGATCGGTGATCGGACCAATGCGCGTGCGCACGAGTCGCAGGACGGGATGCCCCACGGCGTCGCACATCCGGCGGACCTGCCGATTGCGGCCCTCGTGGATGGTGATCCGCAACACGCCAGCGGCAGGCTGTGAGACCTCGGCCGGCGACGTCAGCCCGTCCTCGAGCTCGACGCCGTCGCGCAGCCGCCGGACGCTCCCCGGAGCGACTCGTCCCCGAACGTGCACCAGGTACTCCTTCTCCACGCCATGGCTGGGATGGGTGATCCGGTGGGCGAGCTCGCCGTCGTTGGTGAGCATGAGGAGGCCCTCGGTGTCGGCATCGAGCCGACCGACGGGGAACACGCGCGGCTCGCGCGGCACCAGGTCGACGACGGTGCGCCGACCCTGCGGGTCCTTGGCCGTGGTGACGACGCCGGGCGGCTTGTTCAGGAGGTAGTACACGAGACCGGGTTTGACACCGACCGGAGCGCCGTCGACCTCGATCGAGTCACGCTCGGGGTCGACGCGCCTTCCGAGCTGGGCGACCTCGCCGTTGACGGTGACCCGCCCGGCGGCGATCAGCTCCTCACAACTGCGCCGGCTCCCCCACCCGGTCGCCGCCAGCACCTTCTGGAGGCGCTCTCCGGTGGGGAGTTGCCGGCGTTCCTCGGCCCACTGCTCCCAGAGCGGCGGCTCGGGTGCGCCGCCGTCAGGTCGCGAGGGTGCCATCGTCGTCACCCGCGTGGCCGGCCGGTTCGGTCGGTACGGGGTGCACCCGGAGCCCGTGCTCGAGCGCCTCGACCACGTCGGCGTCGGGGATGAACTCGGCGATCGGCGGCAGGTCGTCGAGCGAGTCGAGCCCGAGCTTCTCGAGGAACTGGGGCGTCGTACCGAACAGGATCGCCTGGCCCGGGCCGTCGTCTCGGCCCACCTCGTCGATGTACCCCCGCGCCTGCAGGGTGCGGATGACGCCGTCGGGGTCGACGCCGCGAATCGACGCGACCTGGGCCCGCGAGATCGGCTGCTTGTAGGCGACGATCGCCAGCGTCTCGAGCGCGGCGCCCGACAGGCGAGCCTTCTGGTCGTGGAGGACGAACCGCTCGACGTAGGGCGCCTCGTCGGAGTGCGACTGGAACCGGTAGCCGCCCGCGACTCGCACCATCTCGAAGCCGCGCCGCTGCTCGGCGAACTCGGTGCTCAACTCGGCGCACCACCGTTCGACGACGGCAACCGGCTGCTCGAGCAGTTGGGCGAGCAGCTCGGGGGCGACCGGGTCGTGGGCGACCATCACGATCGCCTCGATCGCCCGCTTGAACGACGCGATCTGATCGTCGACGGGGAGGAGTTCGTCGGACATCGCGTCCAGAGCGTACCGCCGGCGTCCTGCGTCAGCCGTCGTACGCGTCGATCAGGATGCTGTCGACCGTGACGTCCGCGTCGGCGCACCAGCGGACCTCGATGTCGCCGAAGCGCTCGGCCTGCTCGAGGTCGACGTGGCCCTGCTTGAAGAGCTCGAGCACGGCGAGGAACCGGACGATCACCTCGATCCGCTCTGCCAGGTCGGCCGTGAGTCGTCGGAACGAGATGCGACCGACGCGCGGCAGCTCGTCGATCAGTTCGGCGACGGCGTCGGCGACCGTGATCTTGATCGGGTTGACGTGGAACAGGTCGACGATCGGCGCCGGCTTCGGCGTGAGCGCCCGGATGGCCGCGCTCTGCAACCGCCGCACGCTGGTGCCCTCGAGCAGGTCGGGAAGCAACCCGGCGTAGCGCTCGTCGGGACCGACGGTGCGCGGGAACGAGAGGTCGGCCTCGTCCGCCAGTCGGTCGAACACCCTGGCGACGTCCTTGAACGTCTTGCACTCGATGAGGCGCGCCAACAGCAGGTCGCGCTCCTCCCACAGCGCGAACTCCTCGTCGAGATCCATGTCGTCGGAGCCGGGCAGGAGACGCCGGGTCTTGAGCTCGACGAGCGTGGCGGCGATCAGCAAGAACTCGGTGGCGACGTCGAGATCGAGCTCCTGCATCCGCTCGAGCTCGGTCAGGTAGGCGTCGACGATCCGCGCGAGATCGATCTCGTACAGGTCGACCTGCTCGCGCAGGATGAGCTGCAGCAACAGGTCGAACGGGCCCTCGTAGACCGGGGTGCTGACGTCGATGGCCATCGGGAGGAGATCCTAGCCCGCCAAATCACATCGGTGTAACCCAGGCCGCTGCCCGGAACCGACCGCCGGCGGGCATTGTAGGACAGTGTTCTTCGTGCCGAAGTTGACCATGTGAGCGGAACGTCGTCGCGCGGCGGGTCCGGGCCGGACGCCGCCGACTTGCACTTGCGCCGCCTCGCCGCGCTCGCGGACGAGGCGATGGAGGCGACCGACGTCGAGACCCTCCTCGAACACGTGGCGACGACCGCGACCGCACTGCTGCCCGCCGCCGGGGCCAGCATCGTGCTGGTGGATGCCAAGCAGCAGGGCTTCGAGGTGAGCGTGTCCACCCTCCCCGGGCAGAGTCAGCGGTACGTGCTCGAACGGATCCGTGGCAGCGGCGGGGCCACCCGGTGGATCCTCGAGCACCGGCGGCCCCACGTCGCGCCCGACGTCGACCACGATCCGTTCGGCGCCAACACGATGTTGCGCGACGCCGGGATGCACGCCTACGTCGGCGTGCCGCTGGTGTTCCGGGACGCGGCGATCGGAGTGCTCTACGCGATGGATCGCGAGCGCCGCGACTACGCGCCGTCCGACATCGACTTCATGACGGTCCTCGCGCGCCGGGCGGCGAGCGCGATCGGCCTGGCGCAAGTCGTCGAGGAGCTCGAGACGCTCACCCGCACGGACGAGCTCACCGGCATCGCGAACCGTCGCGAGTTCATCCGGCGCGCCGAGGCCGAGATCGAACGCCGAGGCCGCACCGGTAGTCCGCTGAGCGTCGCCGTGCTGGATCTCGA
Organism: Ilumatobacter sp.; assembly: GCA_041596155.1. Classification (GTDB taxonomy): domain Bacteria; phylum Actinomycetota; class Acidimicrobiia; order Acidimicrobiales; family Ilumatobacteraceae; genus Ilumatobacter. Next base: position 9,915 of record JBFHJC010000072.1, read on the forward strand.
TCGCTTCAAGGGCGTCAACGACGAGTGTGGTCACCCGGCGGGCGACATCGTGCTCCAGGAGGTCGCCCGACGATGCGGCGCGATCGTGCGTGCCAACGACGTCTTCGCCCGCCTGGGCGGGGAGGAGTTCGGGGTCCTGCTCCCCGACTCGACGCTCGAGGAGGCACGCCGGGTCGCCGAACGGATGCGAGCCGTCGTCGGCGAGGCACCTGTCGACATCTCGGCCGACGCGTCACGACCGCACCCGAGCACGGTGTCGCTCACACTCACGGGAGGCGTGGCCGAGCACCGACCGGACGAGTCGCTCACGTCCGTCCTCGGTCGCGCCGACCGGGCGATGTACCGCGGCAAGGCGGCGGGCCGCAACCGGATCATGGTCGATGCGGACACCGAGGACGTTGCGGACACGACCACGCCGACGGCCGACCGGCCGTGACAACGTCCACGGGCGGCGCAGGGGTGTCCGGATAGCCTCCGTGCCCGTGACCCGCGTCCTCTCCTGCATCCAACCGACCGGCGACGTCCACCTCGGCAACTACCTCGGCGCGCTGCGCAACTGGGTCTCGGGCCAGCACGAGAAGGACGTGTTCCACGGCATCGTCGACCTCCACGCGCTCACCGTCACGGAGGCCCCCGGGGTCGTCGGCGACGCCACCCTCCAGCTGGCCGCGATGCTGTTCGCCGTGGGTCTCGACCCCGACGTGGCGACGGTGTTCGTGCAGAGCCATGTGCCCGAGCACCCCCAACTCGGCTGGGTCATGGAGTGCACGGTGTCGTACGGCGAGCTGTCGCGCATGACCCAGTTCAAGGACAAGACCGCCAAGCGCGAGGGACAGTTCATCTCGGCCGGGCTGTTCACCTACCCGGCGTTGCAGGCGGCCGACATCCTGCTCTACGACACGAACGAGGTGCCCGTCGGCGACGACCAGCGTCAGCACGTCGAGATCACCCGCGACATCGCGATCCGGTTCAACCACCGGTTCGGTGAGACGTTCGTCATCCCCGACGCCGTCACACCCGCGGCGGGCGCACGCGTGATGGACCTGCAGAACCCGACGTCGAAGATGTCGAAGTCGGCCGAGACCGACGCCGGGTGCGTCATGCTGCTCGACGACCCCAAGGTGGTCATGAAGAAGTTCAAGCGGGCCGTGACCGACTCCGACTCCGACGTGCGCTACGACGTCGCCACGAAGCCGGGCGTCAGCAGCTTGCTCGACATCCTGGCCGCGGTCACCGACCGCTCTCCCCAGGACGTCGCCGTCGGATACAGCCAGTACGGTCCGCTCAAGACCGACACCGGCGAGGCGGTCGTCGCGATGCTGGAGCCGATCCAGGCTCGGTACCGCGAGCTGATCGCCGATCGTGGCGAGCTCGCCCGCCTGCTCGCCGTCGGCGCCGAGCGCGCCCGCACGGTCGCCGCCGCCACGCTCCGACGCTCGTACGACGCGATCGGCCTGCTCCCCACGTGAGGCGCCGGGGCGACCGCGAGCGGCTCACCCCCACCGACCGCCGCATCCTCTCGCTCGCCGTCCCGGCGCTCGGCTCGCTCGCGGTCGAGCCGGTCTACGTGCTCGTCGACACCGCGATCGTCGGTCGGCTCGGCACCGAGGAGCTCGCCGGCCTCGCAGTCGCCGCGACCGTGTTGTCGTTCGTGTTCGCCGGCGGCAACTTCCTCACCTACGGAACGACCGAGCGCGTCGCACGCCGACTGGGCGCAGGAGACCGCGCTGCCGCCGCCGACGTCGGCATCCAGGCCCTCTGGCTCGCCGTCATCGTGGGCGTACCGATCGCCCCATTGATGGCGGTCGCCGCCCGACCGCTCGCCCGCGTGCTCGGGGCGTCCGGTGAGGTGCTCGACCACGCCACGACGTACCTGTCGGTCAGTGCGATCGGCGTCCCGTTCTTCCTGGTCACCCTCGCCGCCCAGGGCGTGCTGCGCGGAGCGGCCGACTACACGACCCCGCTCTGGGTGCTCGCCGCCGCCAACGTCGCCAATCTCCTGATCGAGCTGGTGCTCGTGTTCGGGCTCGAGATGGGCATCGCCGGATCCGCCCTGTCGACCGTGCTGGCCCAGATCGGGGCCTGCGCAGCGTTCCTGTGGCTGTTGCGCCGGAGGCTCGGCACGGCCTCGGAGCGGCGCCCGAGCCGCGCCGGCCTCGCTCCCCTGATGGCCGCCGGTCGCCATCTGTTGCTGCGGGTCATCTCGATGCTGCTCGTGTTCGCCGGGGCGACCGCCGTCGCCGCCCGCATCGATGAGCCGACGCTCGCCGCTCACCAGATCGTGGTGAGCCTGTTCATCTTCCTCGCGCTGTCGCTCGACGCCCTCGCCGTTCCCGCCCAGACGCTCGTCGCCGACAGCTTGGGCCGAGACGACGTGGCGGCCGGGTCGCACATCGCCGCCCGGGCGGTGCGGTTGTCGATCATCGGCGGCGCCGTGCTCCTGATCGCGGTCGCCGCGCTGGCCCCGGTGTTGCCTCACGCGTTCACGAGCGACGCCGACGTCGCCGCCCGGGCGACGTCGGCGCTCTGGTGGCTGGCGGCCGCCGTGCTCCCCGGCGCCGTGGCGTTCGCCCACGACGGGGTGCTGATCGGCGCCGGGGACTACCGCTTCCTCGGCCGGGCCGCGTTGGCGTACCTCGCGGCCGTCGTCCCGATCGGCATCGTCACGCTGGCGTTCCCGTCGCTCGGCGTCGCCGGCATCTGGGGCGGGTTCTTGGTGTGGATGATCTTGCGTGCCGTCGTGAACGACCGACGCACCCGTTCCGTGCTGGCCCCGTGATCAAGCACGATCGCAGTCCTTCAGCGTCCGGTAGGCGGGACCACGTTCGTCGATCAGCTCGACGGTCGCCGGCTCCGATCCGGCGGCCTCAGCCAGCTCGGCGCCGACGTGCTCGTGATCGTGGTAGCGACGGAAGCGCTCGGTGCGGCGCCCGACGACCGACGCCACGACGCGCCCCCAGGTGCCGAGACCGCACTCGATCTTGCCGACGTCGTGCAGGAGCGCGCCGGCGATCTCGGGGCGCGTAGCGGCGGGACGGGCGGCGACGAATCGCCGCGCGACCTTGGCCGAGTGCCGCCGGTCCTGGTTCGACATCTGTCGCCACAGCGCCACCTCGCCGGGCAGGAGGTGATCCTCGGCCCACACCTCCTCCGTCACGTCCGGCGGCCGTCCCGACAGTGACGTGAAGAACCTCAGCGCGAGGTGATGCGGCTTGATGAGGACGTGCCACGGCTTGCTCACGTCGTTCGGCTCCGTACGGCGCGCGGGTGGGCGGCGCGGTAGATCTCGAACAGCCGCTCCTGGCTGACCTTGGTGTAGACCTGGGTGGTCGAGATCGACGCGTGGCCGAGCATCTCCTGCACGATGCGCAAGTCTGCCCCATGATCGAGCAGGTGCGTGGCGCAGGAATGGCGGAGCACGTGGGGCGAGAGGTGATCGCGGATGCCCGCCCGCTCGCCGTACTTCTTGACCACCAGCCACGCGCCCTGCCGCGTCAGCCTGCCACCGCGCTGGTTCAGGAACACCGCCTCGGCGTCGCCGCGACGTCGCCACCGGTCCGGCACCAGCTGCGCCCGACCGGACGGTGCGAACCAATCCTCGAGCGCGGTCGCTGCTGCGGAGCCGTAGGGGACGATGCGCTCCTTGGCGCCCTTGCCGTACACCCGCGCCAGCCGTTCGTCGAAGTCGATGTCGCCCAGCGACAGCCCGACGACCTCGGAGATGCGAGCCCCGGTCGCGTACAGGAGCTCGAGCAGCGCCCGGTCCCGACGATGGAGCGCCTCGGTGCCCACCACCGCGTCGAGCAGGCTCGTCACCTGCGCCTCGGTGAGCGGCTTCGGAATGCCCGAGGGCACGCGCACGCCGTCGAGACGGCTCGTCGGGTCGTCGGGGCGGTGCTGCTCGGTGGCCAGATGACGGTGCAGCATCCGGAGCGCGGCGATCTGGCGGGCGATCGACGAGGTCGCCGCGCCCGAGGCGCGGCGGTCGGCGACGAAGTCCACGAGGTCACCGTGGTCGACGGTCAGGACGTCGCGGCCGCGGAGGTCGAGCCACTGCTGGTAACGCGTCAGGTCCCTCCGGTACGCCTGGACCGTGTTGCGCGAGCGCCCGCGCTCGCTCGACAACCACACGAGGAACTCCTCCACCTCGAGCGGCAGCTCGACCACCGGCTCACCCCGGGCCCGACGAGCCGGACCGCAGGTAGCGGTCGGCAGCGAGGAGCCCGGCGACCGTCTTGGCGTCCACGATGTCGCCCCGGTCGATCATCGCCAGCGCGTCGTCGAGCGGCACGTGGACGACCTCCATCGCCTCCTCCTCGGGTCCGTGTCGGGAGTGCTCGACCGGGTGGCACCCTGAAGCGAGGAAGATCGTCGTCACCGAGTCGGTCATGCCGGGCGACGGGCAGATGTCGATCAGGTGGGTCAGCTCGCCCGGCGCCAACCCGGCTTCTTCGATCAGCTCGCGCCGACCGGTCTCGGAC
>JBFHJC010000073.1:0-14261 GCA_041596155.1 Ilumatobacter sp.
GGCGGCGACGACGAGCGACAGGGCGAACAGCGACGGCACGATGCGACCCCTCATGCGACCACCCTAGGTGAGCGCGTCAGTCACGTCGGGCGACCCGCGGCGGCCGGAGCCGTTGGGCGAGACCGGATCCGACCCAGGCGATGGCAGCGACGCCGGCCGGGATCGCGACGGCGATCGCCACCACCACGAGCGTCGGGAAGGGCAACTGGTGCAGGGTGACCTCGCCGCGGGCGGCGGTTCGGTAGAGCACCCAGGTCGGCACATAACCGGTCGGTACGCCCAAGGCGATGCCGACGCCGGCGAGCACGGCGGCGCGGGCTGCGGCCTGACGGCGCATCGAAGCCGGCCGCGCCCCGACGGCCATCAGCACGTCGCGCTCGTCGCGACCCTCGGCCGCCGCGAGCGACAGTCCGATCGCCACGACGATGGCGCTGATCAGCAGGGCGGCGACGATGCTGACGGCCCGTGCGAGCCACAGATCGTTGGTCGTCCGCCACGCCGGATCGTCGTAGGCGAACGTCCAGTACGGCTCCTGCGGCAGGTGCAGCCCGTCGGCGTCGCGAACCGGGTCGCCGGGCTCGACGAACCAGTCGAAGCCGGGGAGACCCCCCTCGAAGACGTCGCGGAGACCGCTGCGCTGCTCGTCCGTGAGCGGCGCATCCGCCCGCAGGATCAGACCCCGTTCGACCAGCTCGAAGCCCAACTGCTCGGCGTGCGCCGGCGTGACGATCGGACGATCGCGCCCGTACCCGAACTCAGCTGGTCGCACACCCACCGGTGCGGCGAGCCGGATGGTCCCGTCGGCGGCCGGATACTCGAACGTCGCCGACGGCGCGCTCACGGCATCGGTTCCGTCGGCATAGGCCGTCCATCCCGACGTCGGCACGAACACCGCTCCGGTGCGCTCGAGGGTGCGCAGGTCGCCGTCGGACAACCCCAGGAGCGGAAGCATGGCCGGCGTCGCCACGATCGGGCCGCTCCGGTCGGGGTGCGGTCCCCGGTAGGTCGACCACGAGATCGGCGCGACGTCGTAGGTCGCGACGACGAGCGGCGCAGAGCTCGCCTCCGGCAACAGATCGGCGACCCGTCGTGCCAGCCCGGTGGGCAGTTCGACCGACTGCAGCGCGTCGGCGTCGACACGCCCCTCGCAGCACGGCACCTCGTCGACGAGCATCACGACGACGGCGTCGTTCGGCAGGGTGACGACGTCCCAGATCTCGTCCTGACGCAGGTTCTGTTCGACGATCGCGGACGCGGCGACCGAACCGCCCACCGCGACGGCGATCGCGGCGATCACCGCCGACGACCGGGTGCGCGAACGCGACAGGCTGCGCAGGCCGAGCCGCCATGACAGCGGCGCGCGCCGGCCCATCCGACCGACGCGCTCGACGACCAAGGGCGTGATGGAGATCATGCCGAACACGACACCGACGACGCCGAGGATCAAGAGGAGTGGCCAGATCGACGAGCCCGTCTGGTCCTGGCTGGCTCCGGTCGCAGCGACCATCACGAATCCCAGCCCGCCGAACGCGAGTGCGATGCCGACCGGAACCATCCAAGCGGGCGGAGCCGGCTGCGGCCGCCGACCCGCGAGCGCGGCCATCACGGGGACGCGAGCCGCTGAGCGGGCCGGCACGGCGGCTGCGATCGTGCCGGCGATGATCGCCGTGACGACGATCACGACGAGGTCGCCCGGCACGACCCGGTAGGCCGGCCAGTCCTGCCGGTCGATGCCTTCGACGAGCCCCCGCGTGAAGGGCAGAGACACCAATCCGACGGCCACGCCGACGGCGGCGCCGATCAGCGCGGTCCAGGTGCCCTGGAGGGCGAGCATCCGGGCGACCGTCCGGTGTTCGGCGCCGTTGGCGGCGAGGTGTCCGACCGTGACGAGCTGGCGTCGGGCGCTGGTCGCGAACGCCGCAGCGACGATGATCCCGACGGCCATCAGAGCGAGGACGCCCGCCACCCAGCCCCACGCGAGGATCGGTGTGATCTGGCGATGGCCGGCGAACGGGTCGGTGAGCGCCGTGGAACCGCCCAGCCGACCGGCGAGCTCGACGCCCTGCTGCGCCGTCACCCCGTCCGGGAGGTCCCAGACGTCGACATGACGCCGCCCGTCGGACACGACACGGCCGTGATCGAAGCCCGGCACGACGACCAGCTCCGACCAATGCGTGGGCCGGTAGCGAACGATGGCGCTCACCATCCACGAACCCGACGGCCGCTCGAGTCTCAGCTCGTCGCCGACCGACAGGTTCCACGCCTCGGCGATCTCCGGGGCGAGCGCGACCTCGCCGATCTCGGGCGCCTCGCCCTCGACGATCTCGATCGCGCTGGCCACCATCGGATCGGTCAGGGGTGCGTCGGTGAACGTGACGTAGCGTCCGGTGCCGAGGGCGGCGGTCGGGGTCACGTAGGTGTCGAGCCACAGGTACTCCAGCTGACGGGTGCCCGGCGGGAGCACGACGCTCGTTGCGGGCGGATCGGCGGCGGTGGCGACATTGACGTCACGGGCGATGTCGGCCGTGCCGTACCGGGTACGGAACTGGTGCTCCCAGCCATCGGCGACGTCATCGGTGCGGACCAGCACGCTCCCGACGGTCATCGCGGCGACGGGTGCCGCGATCAGCAGCGCGACGAGCACGGTCCGGCCCGGACGCCGACGCGTCTCGCGCCGGGCGAGGCGGGCCGCCAGTCGCCAACCGCCGGGGCGGCTCGATGCGCCCGATGCGGCCGGCGCGGTCGACCGGGCGGTCGCGGGCGGGTCGTCGACGAGGGTCATCGCACACCGCCGCCGGCGACGGAGGACACCTCGGCCTGGTCCACGATCTTGCCGTCGCGGAGGAACACGATCCGGTCGGCCCAGGAGGCGAACCGGGGCTCGTGGGTGACCATCACGACGGCGACGCCCGAGCGCGCGAGCTCGGCGAGCACGGCGACGACCTGGTCGGACGTCAGCGTGTCGAGCGCCCCGGTCGGCTCGTCGGCGAACAGCACCCGCCGCTCGCCCACGACGGCCCGCGCGATCGCGATCCGCTGCTGCTGCCCGCCCGAGAAGCTGTCGGGATACCGGTCGATCTGCTCGGTGACACCGACCCGAGCGAGCGCCTCGGTGGCCATCCGACGAGCGACGCCGACGGACACTCCGTCGAGCTCGAGGGGCAGCATCACGTTCTCGACCGCGGTCAGCGAGGGGACGAGGTTGAGCGACTGGAAGACGTAGCCGAGATCGCGACGCCGGATGGAGGCGAGGTCGGCCGGCCCGATGTCGGCCAGGTCGCGGCCGGCGAACCGGACCCGGCCGGCGGTCGGCATCTCGAGCCCCCCGCCGAGGTGGAGCAGGGTGGACTTGCCGCAACCGGATGGACCCATCACGGCGACGAACTCGCCCGGTCGGATGCTGAGGTCGACGCCGTCGAGGGCGCGGACCTCGGTCGCGCCCGATCCGAACGTCTTGACGACGCTGCGGTACTCGACGATCGGGTCGCGAGGTTGGTCGTGGTGCACGGTGGGTCCTTTCGGAGGAAGGTCGCGGCTCACGCCGGGGTGGGAACGTTGGTGGTGGCGGCCTCGCCCGCGGTCGTGTGCGACGACTGCAGGCGCGCTTCGCAGAGATCGAGCCAGCGCAGGTCGGCTTCCGCCCGGACGACGAGGGCGTCGGTGGCGAGTGCACCCGCCAGCGATCCGGCGGCGGACGGCTCTCGCTCGCGCCGATGCCGCTGGAGGAGGCCGTAGAGCACGGTCCGCTGGTGGGTGATCACGGCGAGGGCGCGATCCCGGCCGTCCTCGATGGCCATCAGGATCTTGAGCATCAACTCGTCGCGGGGCGGAGGCTCGGCGGCCGGCACGGCGTGCCACCACGAGCCGAGCTCCTCGCGTCCGGCGGCGGTGATGCGGTACGACTTCTGCCCGTCGACCTCGGTGACGTCGACGAGGCCGTCGCGATGCAGACGGTCGAGCGTCGTGTACACCTGGCCGACGTTCAGCGGCCACACGCCGCCCGTCGCCGCTTCGAACTCGGTCTTCAGCTGGTAGCCATAGCGCTCGCCGGGGAGCAGGAGCGCCAGGAGTCCTTCTCGAACGGCCATGGTTACTGAGTATGCATACCGAGTAAGTCACACGCAAGGGGCGACGTCGCGTTCGTGGGTGGACCCTGCTATCGCTCGTGCAGATGGCGCAGCCGGCGCAGCAGTGCGGTGAGCCGATCGTCGCTCGCCTGCTCGATCGCCGCCGGCCAGTCGAACCATCCGATCTCCTGGCTCTCCGCCGCCGGTGGCGTCGGGTCGGCGTCGCCACCATCGAGCACGTACCGCAGGTCGAGGTGGATGTGACCCCGCCCACCGGGATGGACGTCGACGTGGGCGAGATGTGGCACGCCGTCGGGACCCACGTCGGCGAACGACACGTCGAGTCCGGTCTCCTCGTGCGCTTCGCGGCGCGCCGCGTCCCACGGTGTCTCGCCCGGATCGACGTGCCCCCCTGGCTGCAACCAGATGCCGAGCCGCTTGTGACGCAGCAGCACGACCCCACGCCGACCGACGACGATTCCCGAGCCGGTGACGTGCACCGGGTCGGCGTCCTGGTCGAACGGATCGGCGAGCCGTTCGAGCTCGCGCCGGACGCGCGCGATGCTCGCGCGCTCCGCGTCGTCGATCGGTTCACGTTCGGTGACCGCCCGTCGCACCTGGTCACGCAGCTCGTCAATATCGGGCATGGCGCCAACCATATGAAAATCGAACATTCGTCTTGAGTCCGGGAGTGTTCCGACCGATAGCAGTGTCAGCCCCGTTCCATCACGGTTCGGACGACTGACACCATGGAACCCCACAGCCAGTTCTCCCCCCGAGTGTTGCTCGCCATCGATGATCTGCGACTGCGTCGCACCAACGAGGCGGGCCTTCGAGCCGCCGGATTCGCCGTCAGCGCGCCCGGCGATGCCGATGCGGTGAGCATCCTCGCCGAGTCGTTCTGCCCCGACGTGCTGATCGTCGACAGCGAGATGCACGGTGCGGACAACCGCCCGTTGTACCAGCAGCTCCGGTCGGAGACAGACAGCTACCTGCTCTGCATCGAATCCGCCGGGCGCGATCGGGCCCGAGTCGAGATGCTGCGCCTCGGCGCCGACGACGCCGTGTCGATCCCCGTCACTCCCGACGAGATCGCCGCCCGCTGCCATGCCCTCCTGCGCCGTCCCCGCGAGATGCGCACCGACTGGGATCCGGTGCAGCAGACCGTGATCACGCTCGGCCCCTTGGTGGTCGACACCGGTCGCCACGAGATCCGGCTCGGCACGGACGAGGTCCAGGCGACCCGGATCGAGTTCTCGCTCCTCGAGCACCTGTGCCGCCGACCGACCGAGGTCGCCTCGCGCAGCGAGCTGCTGGAATCGGTGTGGGGTCCCAACTGGGTCGGCGACACCCATGTCGTCGACGTCCATCTCTCCAACCTGCGCCGCAAGCTCGACCAGGCCGACGGCAGCCTCCGTGTGATCCACACGGTGCGCGGCGTCGGATTCCGGATCAGCAACGAGATCCTCGACCTCGCGGAGGCGCAGGCGGCCACCGGCCTGCCGACCGCCGTTCGCGACCTCTCGGAGGAGGCCGCCGAGACGGCCGACGCCGAGCAGGCGATCAGCGCCTGACCCGGCGGCGTACCGACGACGTCGCGACGCGTCACGAATACGTCGCCAGCACCGACCATCGCTGCTGCTCGACACCGATGAGGTGCGCGGCACCCTGCTCGGTGACGACCTGGAACCTCGCCATCCGCCGCGATCGACCGGTCGACCACCATCGCTCTTCGACCGGCCACGGACCCGCCCACCCCGTCACGCGCTGACGTGACCCCGCGACGATCAGGACCGCCGGTGCCGCGGTGACCTCGCCCCGCCCGCTGACCATCACGGGCTGGCCTGCCCGGTCGTGCAACTCGGCCGGCACCGGTACCGGTGGTACGACCATCGGTGAGGGTGGAGGCAGCGCTCCCGGCCACGGCCGCCTGTCGGCTCCGCCGTCGTCACGATCGTCGAGGTCGACCGTCGCCGCCGGGACCCATCGGAAGCGGTCGGCGGGGAGCCGGCCACCCGTCCACTCCGGGACGCGCGCACCGTCGTCGCCGATCATGCCGCTCAGCCTGACGATCGCCCTGGCGGCGTCGTGATCGGCGCGCGACCTGCCACCCCAGAACCCGCCCTGCACTCCGTCGTCACTGCGCACCTCGTCGGGCACGAGCCGCACGAGCGCCACCCCACCGCTCAGCCCGCCGGGTTGCGCGACCCACCCCTCGAGCTGCCACCGGATCCGTTCGACCATCGCCGCGGCGGAGAGACCGCTGTGGCGATACCAGACCCGCTCATTCCGTTCGCCGTGCTCGGTCTCGACGACGACGACCAGCCGGGTGCACACGCGGCCGTCACCGGAGAGTGTCGCGACCAGCTTGTCGGCGAGGCGCTTGCCGACGAACACGACCGTCTCGAGCTGCTCGACGGGCTCCGGGAAGGGGTGCTCGACGCACCACTCGGGCGGCGGATCGGCAGCCGCCGGGAGTCGGGTGTCGAGTCCGTTGGCCAGGCGATGGGCGTGCTGGCCGACCACCCCGAACCTGGCGAGGACGTCGCGTCCGTCGAGCGCGGCGAGCTGACCGCATGTGCGCAACCCCAACCGGGCGAACAGGTCGACGAGCTCGGGGTCGATCTCACCGAGCTCGCCCAACCAGCCGACCGAGAGCGGCGAGACGAAGTCGGGTGACCCGCCTGGGGGGACGACGATCACCCCCGACGAGGTGCGGGCAGCGCGGCGCGCCGCGATCGACGACGCCGACCGACCGTCCGCGATGCCAACGCCGACCCCGAACCCCACCGAACCCGTCGCCGCGACCACGAGCGGGTGGAGTCGCTCGGCCAGCGCCTGGTCGCCACCGAAGTAACGCGACGGCCCGCGCGCCAGAAGGGTCAGCCACCCCGGCTCGCCGACCTCGAGCCGGGGAGCCAGCTCGGCGACGGCCCGGACCACGGGTTCGAAGGCGCGACCGTCACGGTCGCGGTCGAGCTCGTGGAGCTGGAGCTCGGGGCAGGCCCCCTGCGCCGCGCGCCGGCGGGCGCCGCGCTGCACGCCTGCCACCGCCGCAGCGGGCGTGCGGGCGACGACCCGGTTGGCGACGAGCACGGCGGCGGGGACGTCGGCCGCTGCACCGGCTGCCACCACCGGCCAGTCGGCGCACCACACGGTGACCATCCGCGGGACGGACACGTGTCACCCCGCCTGCGACCAGACGTCATGGGAGTCGAAGCCGTCGTCCCGCTCGGCAGGAGCGACCGAAGATGCGAGCGCCACCCGCCCGTCAGCACCCGGCAGCCAGAGGTCGAGCTCGACCGGTCGCGGCATCCGGCGGCCGCCGACGCGGACGGTGCAGCGTCGTGCCAGCAGGCGGCCGAACCCGCGCCCCAGTCCGTTCCACTCGACGGCCGTCGTGGCGAGCTCGACGTCGCACGACATGCCGGGGTCGTCCGACCCGACCACCACCAGCACGCAGCCGCGCGCCTGCAGCCTGGTGCGCACCTTGCGCAGCACACGCTCGGCACCGCGCGGTGGACATGTGACGATGATCTGGAACCCATCGGCGACGGCGGCGACCCGTTCGACCCAGGCGTTCGGGCTGTGGTCGCCGTCGACCAGCACCATGCGCCGCAGTGGGACGCCGAGCTCGACCGCTGCTTCGACCCCGAGCATGGGAACGCCCACTGCGGCGAGCCATGCCCCGGTGACGACCGCCCTCGACGCCACCGCCACGGCGAGCGACATCGCCGCCGGACCCGAGCAGCCGACGATCCGACCGGGTTGGAGGCCCGGGAGGGCTGGCGCGAACGCCTCGTGAATCGGCAGCAACCGGTCGACCGATCGCTCGCGGAGCGCTGGATCGTGCAGGTCGGCGAGAGTCACCCACCCACGATATCGAACATCTGTTCGCTACGCCAGAGCGTCGGAGATACCGGGCGAACCGATCGCCGCGATGAACGATTCGGCGTCCGCGGCGTGCCGGTCGGCCCCCAGCCGACGGGCGTGATCGTCGTCGGTGACGGCTTGGCCCCCCACCACGAGCGGGACGGCGATGCCGGCCTCTCGGAGCGCCCGGCACGTCGCGGCACCGGCGTCGAGGTGCTCCGGGTCGGTGATCGAGATGCCGATCGCGGCCAGGTCGTCGACCTCGGATGCCGCCAGCACGAAAGATCCGGCCGGCGTGTCCGCTCCCAGGTCGGAGACGTCCCAGCCTTCCAGGCGCAACAGGTCGGCGAGCACGGCGACCGCGAGGGCGTGCCGCTCCCCCGCCGGCGCCCCGACGACGATCGTGCCCCGCCGGCGACCGCGGCGCACGCAGCGCGGGCCCAGCCGACCGATGAGACGACCGCAGATCACCGACGCCCGATGCTCGACGGCGACATCGAGCTCCCCGCGCTCCCACCGATCGCCGATCGCTCGCAGCGCCGGCGTCAGCACGTCGGCGTACACGTCGGCGATCTCCATGCCGCCGGTGAGCGCGGCCTCGATCACACCCCACGCACCGGCCTCGTCACCGGCGACCAAGCGAGCGACCAACCGCTCGCTCCAGGGAGCCTGCCGATGACGCGCCGGCCGGTCGTGGCGGCGCCCGGCGATCAGCTCGTCGAGGGCGGCGCGGGTCACCTGCCAGGAGCCGCCCACCTTGTGGGCGTCGAGCTGGCCGAGGCGCACATACCGGTATGCGGTCATGTAGTGCACCCCGAGCTCGTCGGCTGCCTGCTGCAACGTGAGCACCGGGTCGATCGGCGTGGGCACGAGCCCACCGTAGGACGGTGCCGACCGCCCCACCACACTCTGCTCGGAATCTCGGCACACTGCCGAGATCAGCCGCCTTGCTTGGCCTTCCAACGCTCCCGGGCGGCGCGGCTGCGCTCGAGCAGGTGGGGCGGCACCCGCTTGGCGGCCTCCGACAGCTCGGCGTCGCCCTCACCGTCACCGCTCGGCGCGGCGGCCGGTTCGTCGGGCACCAGATCCTCGAACGACGGCGCTTCGACCCCCGGCTTCCAGTAGCGGTACATCTCGCGGACGAGGTCGGACAGGCCGCCGGCGTCGTGGCCCTTGGCGACGTCGATGGTCACCACGTTGGCGTAGACGTGCACGGCATCGACCTTGCCGGTCGCGAACATCTCACGGGCGAGCGCCGCGGCGGGTGTGTGGCCGCTCGCGTCGGCAGCGCTGGCGAAGCGCTCGTGGCCCATGCCGGTGAGCGACCGATTGAGCTCGAACCGCACCACGCCCGGCGTGGTGGTCGGCTTCTCCACGACTCCGACGAGCTGACCCATGTGGTCGAACGCTAGCGCTCCCCGGTACGCCGCTCACAGCTCCGGTCGCGACATGGCGGCTCGGCTCCGCACGCTGGTGGATAACGTCCCCATCCGTGGGTCTCGGCCGGCTCGTCGGCGCAGCGCGGAATCCGGCGCAGCTGGTCGTGATCGCGTTCGCCGTGCTCATCGCGATCGGCACGCTCCTGCTCCGGCTGCCATTCGCGGTCGACGGCGGGATCGACCATCCGGGCACGCGTCACGCGCTGTTCTGGGCGACGTCTGCGACGACCGTGACCGGCCTCGGCACGACCGATGTCGCCACCTTCTCGCTGTTCGGCGAGCTCGTGCTGCTGGCGCTCATCCAGGTCGGCGGATTCGGCATCATGACGATCGGCTCGGTGCTCGCCCTGCTCACGTCGCGCCGGGTCGGTCTCCGCCAGCGCATGCTCGCCCAGGCCGAGATCGGGGCCGTCGACATCGGCGAGCTGCGCTTCCTGATCGGCGCGATCGCCAAGATCACCGTGGCGGTCGAGGCGGTCATCGCCGCGATCCTGTTCGTGCACCTCGTCGCGGTCGCGGACGCGGCGGTCGGCCACGCCGCGTACAGCGCCGTCTTCCACAGCGTGTCGGCGTTCAACAACGCGGGCATCTCGCTGTACTCCGACAACCTCATCCGCTTCGCGGGCGCCCCGCTCGTCGTGTTCCCGGTGAGCGTCGCGTTCGTCGTCGGCGGTCTCGGCTTCCCGGTGATCGTCGACCTGCTCCGTCGTGTGCGGCCGCGCCGCTGGCGGCTCCACACCCGGATCACCCTGCTCGCGACGGCCGTGCTCCTCGCGGTCGGCCCGGTGATCGTGCTGGCCTTCGAATGGACGAACGCCAGGACGCTCGGCCCGATGAGCGTCTGGGACAAGCTGCAAGCGGCATGGTTCCAGGGGGTCACGCCCCGGACCGCCGGGTTCAACACGGTCGACATCGGCAGCCAGCGCGAGTCGACGATCAGCATCATGACCGGCCTGATGTTCATCGGTGGCGGCCCGGCCTCCACCGCGGGTGGCATCAAGGTGACGACATTCGCCGTGCTCGGGTTCGCGATGTGGTCGGAGGTGCGCGGCGATCGCGACGTCCACGCGTTCCATCGCCGCCTGCCCCACGAGGTCGTGCGCCAGGCGCTCACCGTGGCGCTCCTGTCGGTCGGCGTCGTGTTCGGCAGCGCGATCGCACTGACGGCGATGTCGCCGTTCACGTTCACCGCCACCTTGTTCGAGGCGACGTCGGCGTTCGGCACGGTCGGGTTGTCGACCGGCATCACCGCATCGCTCCCCGCCGTCGGTCAGCTGCTGCTCGTCCTGGTCATGCTCGCCGGCCGCGTCGGGCCGGTCACCTTCGTCGCCGCGCTGGCGCTGCGGCAGCGTTCGCGCGCCTACCGTCTGCCCGAGGAGCGGCCGATCATCGGCTGATCGTCGTGCCCGTCCGAACAGGAGATCCATGTCCGATCGCATCATCCACACGATGCTCACCGGCCTCACGACACAGCGCGTCGAGCACCAGGGGGAGATCCTCGTCATCGGCCTCGGCCGCTTCGGGTCGGCGTTGGCGCGCACCCTCGTCGACCTCGGGTACGAGGTGCTCGGCGTCGACGCCCGCGACGAGATCGTGCAGGAGCACGCGGGCATGCTCACCCACGTCGTGACCGCCGACACCACGAACGAGCGAGCGCTCCGTCAGATCGGCGCCGGAGACGCCGTGACGGCGGTCGTGTGCATCGGGACCGGCGTCGAGGCGAGCGTCCTCACCACGACGGCGCTCGTCGACCTCGGCGTCAAGAACATCTGGGCGAAGGCGATCACCGAAGCGCACGGCCGCATCCTCCAGCGCGTCGGCGCCCACCACGTCGTGTTCCCGGAGGCGGAGATGGGCACCCGCGTCGCCCACCTCGTCACCGGCCAGATGCTCGAGTTCCTGGCGCTCGACGACGATTTCGTGATCGCCGAGATGGTCGCTCCCGACGCGCTGATCGGGGTGCCGCTCGGCCAGTCGAACCTGCGCGCCAACTACAAGGTGACGGTCGTCTGCGTGAAGCCGCGCGGCGGTCAGTTCACCTACGCGGACCGCGACACCGTGCTCAGCCGCAGCGACCTGATCGTGATCGCCGGCCACCGCGCCGACGTCGAACGGTTCACGGTGTAGTCCGTCAGGTGCGTTCGAGCGCCTCGGCGAGGACGGCGGGGAACTCGTCGGGCGTGCACGCCATCACGGTCGCGCCCAGGGCGACGAGGTCGGCGGCTGCCACCTCGTCGTGGACGGGCGCACCCTCGTCGCTGAGCGCCAGCAGGCACAGGACGGTCACACCCGATCGAACCAGCTGGGCGACTCGGCTGCGCATCAGCTCGGCGTTGCCGCCCTCGAACAGGTCGCTGATCAGCACGAGCACCGTGTCGGACGGACGGCTCACGAGGCGCCGGCAGTAGCCGAGTGCCTCGGCGATGTCGGTGCCGCCGCCGAGCTGGACGCCGAACAGCACGTCGACGGGGTCGTGGAGCACGGGCGTGAGGTCGGTGACCGCCGTGTCGAACGCGATCAACCTGGTGCGCAGCGCCGGGAGTTGGGCGAGCACGGCGCCGAACAGCGACGCGTACACGACGCTGTCGGCCATCGAGCCCGACTGGTCGACGGCGACGATGACGTCCTTGGCCAGGCTGCGTTGGCGGCGGCCGAAGCCGACGAGGCGCTCGGGGATGACCGTACCCAGCTGCGGCTGGTAGTGGCGCAGGTTGGCGTGCACGGTGCGCCCCCAGTCGATGTCGCCCGGCCGCGGCCGGCGGCTGCGATTGGCGCGCGCCAGCGCCCCGTGCACCGCGACACGGGTGCGGTCGGTCAATCGGCGCTCGAGGTCGGCCACGACGCGGGCGACCACCTGGCGGGCGGTCGCTCGCGTCTCGTCGGGCAGGAGGTGGTTGAGCTCGACGAGCAGGGTCACGAGGTGGAGGTCGGGCTCGATCGAGTCGAGGAGTTCGGGTTCGAGCAGGAGCTGGCGGAGGTCGAGCCGTTCGATCGCGTCGCGCTGCATCACCTGGACGACCGGCGTCGGGAAGTAGGTGCGGATGTCGCCGAGCCAGCGGGCGACGCGCGGCGCGGAACGACCGAGACCGCCGGCGCGGCCGGCCCCGCGACCGGAACGACGATCGCGACCGGTGTCGTCGTAGACGGCGGCCATCGCCGCGTCGATGCGGACGTCGTCGCCGCCGAGCTCGGCCCCCGTGCCATCCGCGTCGCCGCCACCCAGCACGAGGCGCCAGCGCCGGAGGCGTTCGGACTCGGAGACCCGGGCAGCCTCGCTCATGGCGCATCGCTTCCTGCGGACGGGAGCCCGAGCAGGTGCCGCACGGTGCCGAGCGCAGCGCGCACCCGCGCCTCGTCGAGCTCCGGACCGAAGCCGGTCGTCACCTCGCGGGCTTCGCCGGCGACGAGGCGGCCGAGCTGGCGACGCTCGGCGGCCTCGAACGATCCGAACGTGCGGCGCAGCAGCGGCACGGTCTCCTCGAAGGCCTGCGGGGTCAGCGACGAGAGCCAGCCGTCGACCACCGAGCGCAGGTCGGCGTCGTGCACGAGCACGGTGCCGCTGCCGGCGAGGAACCCCTCGACGAAGGCGGCGCCGACCGCCGGCGGCGTGCCCGCGGTCAGGGCGCGGCCGAGCCGTCGCTCGACGACCCCGGACGTCCAGTCACCGCTGTCGTGGAGGATGCGCGTCGCCCGCCCCTGGACGCGGCCGTGCCCCGCCGCCTCTGCGAGTCCGGCGAGCACGTCGGGAAAGGCGCGTCGTCGGGCGCGGTGGTCGACCAGGGCGAGGGCGTGCTGCACGGCGCTCAGTCGCTCGACCATCACGGCCGCCGCATCGTCGTCGAGCGACGCACAGGCCGGACCGACGCCGGCCAGCACCCGCACGACGAGCCCGTCGAACACCGCCGCCAGCGCCGCCGCATCGGTGGCGCGAACGTCGCCGTAGCGCTGCGCCTCGGCGAGCGGGCCGAGCGCGGCCATCAGCTGGCCGACGTCGGGATCGTTTGCCGCCTTGGTCGCCAAGGTGTGCACGATCGGGTCGATGGCTTCGATGAGGGCGGCGAGCAGTGCGAGGTCGAGGGCGCCGGCGATCTCGGCCAGCCCTGCCGCCTGTTCGGCGCGCTCGACGAGGCGGTTGGCGGCCGCCTGCTCGATGGTGGTGCCGTAGCCGGCGTGCTCGATGATGCGGATCGACCACTCTGGCCGCCACGCCAGCCGCCAGGTCTCGCGGAACGTGCCGCTGCTCCCCCGACCCGCTTCGAGCGTGCCCCACGGCACGCCGATCGCGACCAGCCGATGGAGCAGGTGCGAGCGCCGCTGGCCGTTGGCGGTACGCAGGTCGAGCTCGATCGTGCGGTCGGCGGCCTCGGGCCTCAGCCGCGCCGATCGTTGCTCGCGGGCCAGGTCGCGGGCCAGCGGCACCTGGGGCGCGCCGTCGGGCACCGTGCCGATCGCGCTGCCCACGACGAGCCGGCGCTGCACGAGCGATAGCCCGCCCATCACCGTCTCGGCGGCGTCGAGCACCTCGGCGAGCCCGGGACGGGGCCGGCCGCGCATCGTGGCGAGGGTGTCGGCCATGCGGGTGGCGGCGATCAGGTGATCGGGCGACGCCGGCAGGTCGTGGTGCCGCAGCACCCGAGCAGCGTCGACGAAGAACCGGGCGACACCGTCCGCGCCAGGGTGGCGGAACACATGGTCGTACCAGCCCGGGCTGCGGACGCCGGCGCCGTAGCCGGTCGCGCCGGCGAGCCGCTCGTGCGTCCACGGCACCCAGCTGACGGCCACCTTCACCTTCGGCATGCCGCGCAGCGTCGCGGCGTCGGTGGCGGCAGACGTCGCACCGGGCGCGGTGACGTCGAGCGCGGGCACGTGCCACGCGCCGCAC
>JBFHJC010000074.1:0-14171 GCA_041596155.1 Ilumatobacter sp.
CTCGCCGGCCATGGCGCCGACGGACCGCGACGTGTCCGGACGGGTCGCCGTCAAGGGAGCGACCTGCCGGATCCTCGTGATCGACACCGGCGCGCTCCCCGAGATCGCCCCAGGCGGTGCATCCCTCTCCGACCCCGGCGAGGCGGCGAAGCAGCGTCTCTCGGTGCTCGCCCCGTCCGAGTCCGATCCCTGGGACGTCGACGGCGACCGGGTCCTCGACCCGTTCGCCGGGCACGGGACGTTCATCGCCGGCCTGATCGCCGAGCTGGCACCGGGTTCCACGATCACCGTCGACCGCAGCCTGGCCTCGTTCGGCGACACCGACGACGCGCTCGTCGCCGAGACGTTGATCGAGCGGTTCGGCGACGCCGACGAGCCGCCCTTCGACATCGTCAGCATGTCGCTCGGCGGCGTCGTCGAAGACGACGACCCGCCGATCGCGATCTCGACGGCGATCGCCCGCATCCGGTCACGGTACGACGGCCCGGTCGACGGGGCCGACGCGCTGTCGGCCGGCGTCGTCTTCGTCGCGTCGGCGGGCAACGACGCATCGTGTCGACCCACGTGGCCGGCGTCGTTCGACGGCGTGATCGCCGTCGGCGCCCTCGGGCCGGACGGACCAGCCTGGTTCACCAACTACGGGCCGTGGGTCGACGCCTGTGCGCCCGGGGTCGACGTGTGGAGCACGTTCTACGACCTGAGCGACGTGCCGGCCGGCGACGAGGGCAGGGATTTCCGGGGCTGGTGCCGGTGGAGCGGTACGAGCTTCGCGGCACCCACGGTGGCGGCGGCGATCGCCTGGGAGTGGATGTCACGACACAACGCCGGCACCCCCGGCGACGCGGCGGCCTGGTTGCTCGACCGACCCGGCCACTTCCGGATGCCCTGGTTGGGAACCGTCGTCAACGACCACTGATCACGACCACGGACCGCGACCACCACGAAGCGGCCGACGAACCGCGGGCCGGACGGGCCCCGGAATCAGCCGGTGATCCAGGGCGTGACCACCTGACCGCTCGGGTGGTCGACTTCGAGACGCAGCGGCAACGGCGGGGCGTCGACCACCACCTCCCCCATCTCGTCCGTGCGCGCCCGAGCGATCTGGTCGCCCGAGACGATGCGGCACTCGACGGAGCGGGGCGGCTCGATCATCACGGTCAGCGTGGCGTCGGTCAGGTGCACGCGCACGACCGAGTCTCCGGTGGAGAACCGCATCGACCGGCGTTCGTTCGACGTGCCGCGAACTCCGATCAGCTCGTCGTTGAGCGAATCGAACGACAGCTCGGCAAGGACGGCGTCGACACGCCGCCAGGCGAACGCTCCGACGGCGGCGACGAGGAGTCGCTGGGGCACCACCGGCAGGTCGGCGTCGAACGCATCGTCGATCTGACGGAGGAGTCGCAGTTCCTGCGGCGCGCTCATGCGCCACCCCCGTCGAGCAGACCGTTCATCTTCTCGAGGCAGCGCCGCCGCGTCGGCCCGAGCGAGCCGATCGGCCGGCCGAGCTGCTCGGCGGCCTCGTCGTAGGGCACCGGCGGATCGGCGAGCACCAGCACCGTCAGCAGCTCGCGGCATCCATCGTCCAGGCGCTCGAACGCGGCGCGGACCTGACGGCGCTGCTCGTCGGCCAGCAGCCGGTCGGCGTGGTCGGCGACCTCGTCCGGCAACGAGTCGAGGAGCTCGCCGACCGAGCTGCCCGACCACCCGTCAACGTGGGCGATCGGGTGCCGGTTGCGGTGCCGCAGGATCTGGCGCACCTCGTTGCACGCCGTCGTCGCCAGCCAACCCGGCAACTTCTCGGGCTCCCGGATCGATTCGAGGCGCTCCGCGAGTCGCATCCAGGTCGCCGCGAAGGCGTCGTCGCGCACGTCGCGGTCGAACGTCATCATGTTCACCGACTTCCACACCACTCGGTGCAGCCGTACGACGAGCGCCTCCCACGCGCGCTCGTCGCCCTCGACGGCGCGCGCCACGAGCTCTGCGATGGGCTCGTCCGCCAGTGGGCGCCCTCGTTCGGCCACGCTGACAACTCTACGTGGCCCGATGTGCACTGGGAGAGGCCGAGCCGTCGGTCGTCGGCTCGGCGAACGGACGCCATACCGGCACAGATGCCGCCCCGGGGTTCCTGATACGTGACATCCGGATCCCGGTGAGTCAGGGCGTCACGGTGTCGGCCTCCGTCGGCACCGGCGGGTCGCCGGCGCCCGTGACGCTCTGGTCGATGTCGATGCAGTTACCGGTCATCATCCCCGACTCGTCCGAGAGGCAGAACGCGATCGCGTTGGCGACCTCCCACGGTTTGACCAGGCGGCCCATCGGCCGCTCGGCCTCGGCGAGGGCGAGCCAGTTCTCCGGCGCCCCGTCCTCGGTGATCTGAGTGTGGTGCTCGGATTCGGTGTCCATCCAACCCGGGTTGACCTGGTTGACGCGGATCCCGTGTCGCATCAGCGCGAACGCCAGGTTCTTGGTCATGATCGCGAGCGCGCCCTTCGACATCGAGTACGACGTGAGCTTGCCCTGGCCGCCGTGACCCGACGTCGAACCGACGTTCACGATCGACCCGCGTGCGCCGGCCTCGATCATCGCCCGGGCCGCCGCCTGGACGAGGAAGTACGGCGCCTTCACGTTCACGGTGAACATCCGGTCGAAGTGGTCGGGCGTCTCGGTGAACAGCGTGGCACGCGTGGTGAGCGCGGCGACGTTGACGAGCCCGGTGACCGTTCCGAAGCGGTCGACACACGCCTCGACGACGGCGCCGGGTGCGTCGGGTTCGGCCATGTCGGCGGCGACGAAGACCGTGTCGGTGCCGAGCTCGGTGAGCTCGTCGGCGAGCGCCCGGCCGCGGTCGACCGACCGTCCGGCGAGCACCAACCCCGCGGCGCCATCGGCGGTCAGCTTGCGCGCCACGGCCTCGCCGAGGCCTTGTGTGCCGCCGTTGACGATCGTGATGCTCATGTGACTCCCGGTGATGGTGACGAGCGTGTGGTGCCAGGCACCAAACGTTCAACGTTCAGGTCAGAGGTTGTGGCCGAATCGGACGTGGTTGCCGCAGGGGTCGGTGACGGTGAACTCGCGCATGCCCCATGGCATGTCGGCGGGCTCACCGAGGTCGATGTCGCCGTTGCTCGCCGCCGCCATCGCGGCGTGCCACACGTCGGCGTCGTCCACGTGCACGTACGCGCTGGCCTGGTTACCGGCTGCGTCGTCGACTCGGCGGAGGTGGAGGTACTCCCAGCCGCAGTGCTCGACCCGCGCGTAGCCGTCGTCGTGCGCGACGACCTGGAACCCGAGGCGACGGTAGAAGTCGGACGCCGCCGCCATGTCGGCGACCGGCAGGATCGGCCTCACCGACGGCCGGCTCAGCACGTACGGCAACGGCCCGGCGTGATCCTTCGGCGGCCCGACGAACGGCAGCCGACGGTAGGCGTCGTGGGCCAAGTCCCTGGCTCGGTGAAGCACGTTCATCACACCAACCTCTGGGCCTGCTTGCCCTGCAACATGGCGTCGTGGGCGTCGAGGACCGCTCGGCGTCCGCTGACCTCGGGTACGCCGACCTCCCAGAACACGCCGCCCTCGGTCCAGTCGTGCTGGCTGGTCTTCATCGCGATGACGTACGTGCGGTCGCCCGCTCGGGCCCGGCCGAGCGCCGCCTCGAGCTGGTCGATCGACTCGACCGTCTCGGCCTCGCATCCCATCGCCCTCGCGTGGGCGGCGAAGTCGACGTAGACGAGCTCCTCGTGGCGGGTGTCCTCGATCAGGTTGTTGAACCCGGCGCCGCCCTGGTTGGTCTGGAGCCGGTGGATGACGGCGAACCCGCCGTTGTCGCACACGATCACGATGAGCTTGTGCCCGCTCAGCACCGACGAGTACAGGTCGGAGTTCATCATGAGGTACGAGCCGTCGCCGACGAACACGATCACCTGCTTGTCCGGCATCGCCATCTGGGCACCCCAGGCACCGGAGATCTCGTAGCCCATGCACGAGAAGCCGTACTCGCAGTCGAAGCTGTTCAACGCCTTGGCCCGCCACCCGTTGTTGACCTCGCCGGGGAACCCGCCGGCGGCGGCGAGTGCGTAGTCGGCCTCCTCGGCGAGGCGATCGACCGCGCCGACGACCTGGGCGTACGTCATCGGGCCCGACTCGGCGGGCGCCGCGATCTTGTCGATGTAGGCGTGGTACTTCTCGGTCTCGCGCGCCGCCCGCTCGACCCAGTCCTCCGAGCCCGTCCAGCCGTCGAGGCCGGGGGTGAGCTCGGCGAGAGCCTCGCGGGCGTCGCCGACGACCGGCAGCGACGAGTGCTTGATGGCGTCGAACCCGGCGACGTTCACGCCGACGAACCGGGCGTCGCGGTCGAACGCGGTCCACGAACCGGTCGTGAAGTCCTGCAGGCGGGTGCCGACCGCGATCACGACGTCGGCGTCGGCCGCGAGCGCGTTGGCCGACTCGCAGCCGGTCACCCCCACCGGACCGGCGTTCAGCGGGTGGCTCGCCAACAGCGTCGCCTTCCCGGCCACCGTCTCGACGACCGGGATCCGGAAGCGCTCGGCGAAGGCCGTCAGCTCCGCCTCGGCTCCCGAGTAGTGCACCCCTCCCCCGGCGATGATCAACGGCCGCGCCGCGCCCCGGATCGCCTCGACCGCGCGGGCCAGCTGGCCGATGTCAGGCCGTGGCCGCGCGATCTCGTGCACCGTCCGCTCGAAGAACCGCTCGGGGAAGTCGAACGAAGCTGCCTGGACGTCCTGCGGGAGCGCGAGGAACGCCGGGCCGCACGCGGCCGGGTCGAGCATCGTGGCGACGGCGTGCGGGAGCGACTGGACGAGCTGCTCGGGTCGGGTGATCCGGTCCCAGTAGCGGCTGACCGGCTTGAAGGCGTCATTGACGGTCACCGTCGGATCGCCGAAGTGCTCGACCTGCTGCAGCACCGGGTCGGGGATGCGGCTCTGGAACGTGTCGCCGGAGATGAGCAACAGCGGCAGCCGGTTCGAGTGAGCGACGCCGGCCGCCGTCACCATGTTGAGCGCGCCGGGCCCGATCGACGACGTCGCCACCATGATCTGGCGGCGCCGCATCGCCTTGGCGTAGCCGACCGCGGCGAGCGCCATCCCCTGCTCGTTCTGACCGCGCCAGGTCGGCAGCTCGTCGCGCGCCTCCTCGAGGGCGTGGCCGAGGCACGTGACGTTGCCGTGCCCGAAGATCGCGTAGACGCCCGGGAACAGCGGCGCGTCGACGCCGTCGATGATCGTCCGCTGGGCGATCAGGTACTTCACGATCGCCTGCGCCGTGGTGAGTTGCATTGCCGTTCCTCCGTCTCGTGTCGTGTGGGTGGGTGTGCCGAGTCAGCCCGTCGGGCGGACGATCGAGGCCGCCCGTTCGATCGCGCCGGCGACGTCGCGGTCGGGCGGGTAGAGCAGCGCTCGGCCGACCACCAGGCCGCGCACGTTGGGCACCTCCATCGCGCGCTCCCACGAGGCGTAGGTCGCCTCGGCGTCGGTGCCCGGCGTGCCGCCGAGGATCAGCGCGGGCAGCGTGGTCGTGGCGAGCATCCGGGCCGGGTCGCGGCTGGCCGGCACCTTCAGCCAGGTGGCGGTGCTGGTACCGCCGAGCCCCGACCCGACGGCGACCGCCCGCAGGAGCGCGTCGTCGTCGTCGAGCAGCCGGGCGGCGCCCGTGGCCTGGTCGTGGTGGTACGGCAGCGGCTCGACCATGATCGGCAGACCGTGCGTGGCGCACTCGTCGACGGCGCGGGCGCACGCCTCGAGCGTCGCCGCCGTACCGGCGTCGTCGTCGGCGATGCGGAGCAGGACCTTGCCGCCATCGAGCCCGATGGCGGCGATCGATGCCGCGTAGTACGCGGTCATCCGATCGTCGAGCTCCCAGTCGGCACCCATCAGGCCACCCCGGTTCATCGTGCCGAACGCGAGCTTGCCGTCGAGCGCACCGAGCAGGGCGAGCTCCTCCATGATGTCCGCGCTGGCGAGCACCCCGTCGACCTCCTCGAAGGAGAGCGCGACCATCAGCGCCTCGAGGGTCCGGCGCCGGTCGGCCATCGCGAACGGGTCACCGGGGACGCCGAGCATGCCGCGCGCGCTGTGGTCGGCCGCCACGATGAACAGGCGACCGTCGGTCAGCAGGGCCCGACGTTGCCGCCCGCGTAGGCGCTCGAGCGCGAGCTCCGGTTGCTCCGCCCGGGTGGCGATCAGCTCGGCCCAGCGATCGTCGGTGATCGTCTGCATCATCGGTCTCCTCCGGCCAGCACGGTGTCGATGTCGGCGATGGTGGGCATGTCGTCGGCACACATCAGGCGCGCCGCGACGATCGCCCCGGCGGCGTTGCCCGCCCGTGCGCACGCGGGCAGGTCCCATCCCGACAGCAGGCCATGGCAGATCGCGCCACCGAAGGCGTCGCCGGCGCCGAGGCCACAGACCGGCTCGACCGGGTACGGCGCGATGCGCTCGCGCACTCCCTCGGCCGTGGCGACGAGCACGCCGTCGCCGCCGAGCTTCACGATCGCGGCATCGAGGCCGCGTGCGAGCAGCGCGTCCGCGGCGCGATCCGGGTCGGACTCGCCGACCGCCACCTCGCACTCGGTGCGGTTGCCGATCGCCATCGTCACCCGGTCGAGCACCTGGTCGAGCTCGGCGGTGGCGGTGGCCGCGTCGGGCCAGAACGACGGTCGCCAGTCGAGGTCGAGCACGGTGTGGGTGCGCCGGTCCCGCCACTCGAGCAGGGTGTGCAGCGTCGACCGGCTCGGCTCGGCCGACAGTCGGCTCGTCGGGAACCAGAAGATCGGCACCGACTCGACGACCTCGCGGTCGACGTCGCCGGGTTCGATCATCATGTCGGGCGCCTGCGGCGCACGGTAGAAGTCGATCGTCGGCTCGGCCGGATCCTCCATCACCGCGAACGCCAGCGGCGTGCGTAACACCGGGTCGACGCCCACATACCGGGTGTCGACACCGAACGTGTGCTCCAGCGCATGCCGCGCGTATCCACCCATCGGGTCGTCGCCGACCCGGGTCAGCAGGGCCGCGCGGTGCCCGAGTCGCGCCGTCGCGACAGCGACGTTGGTGGCCGTTCCGCCGATCGACTTGCGGAACGTCTGCACCTCGGTCACCGGCACCCCGAGCTGCTCGGCGTAGAGGTCGACCGAGATCCGCCCGACGGTCAACAGCTCGATGTCACGGGGTGTGCCTGACCCCTTCTGTGACGGGTCCGTCATGGGTGGGCTCCGGCGGTGTCGAGCGAGCGGAGGAAGTCGAGGCTGCGGGCGACGCCGAGGACCGGACCCTCGCCGTCGGCCGGCAGGCCGTCGGTGATCGCCACATCGGTCTCCATCACGTACCAGCCGTCGTACCCGCTCGACTCCACGATGTCGATCACCTCGGCGAGCGGCACCATCCCGTGGCCGAGCGGGGGGAACAGCCCGGCGTGTGTGGCCGCCATGAGGTCGAGCTCGCCCGAGCGCTCCCGCGCCGCGACCGCCCCGTCGACGTCCTTCAGGTGCACGACGCCGACCCGGTCGATGTGCTCGCGGGCGATCCGCACGACGTCGGCGCCGCCGATCGTCAGATGCCCGGTGTCGAAGCAGAACTTCGAGCCACACCCGTCGAGGAAGCGCTGGAAGTCGTCGTCGGTCTCGATGTCGGTGTCGACGTGCGGATGCACGGCCTGCACGAGACCGTGACCGGCGACGATCTCGCCGACCCGATCGACGTTGACGAGCAGCTCGTCCCACTCGTCCGCCGAGAGCGACGGATGGAACCACTGCTCGTGGCTCGGCACGGGTGCCGTCACGTAGTAGCCGGCGCCCGCAGCCGCCATCGCCGCGGCGATCCGGTCGGCCTCGGCGAGCTGCTCGTCACGGCGCGACCGGTCGTGCAGCACGAGCGGCACGAACCCGCCCAGCAGCCGCATGCCGTACTCGCCGAGCTTGGCCCGCATCTGCGCCGGGTCCGGAGGGAGCCACCCGAGCGCGCCCTGCTCGAAGGCAGTGATACCGAGCTCGCGCGCCTCGGCGAGCACGCGGTCGACGGGGAGCTGGAGGCCCCATCCGGGCGCCTCGCAGATGCCCCAGGAGATCGGCGCCGCGCCGACCCGATCGAGGAAACCACTCATGTCAGTCGACTCCAGTCGGTCCGTCGGCGGTCACCATCGGGCAGCGCGGGTCGGTGGGCATCCGCTCCCACTCGGCGCGCACCCAGTGGTGGGCCGGATCGTCGCAGAACGCCATCGAACGCTCCCCTCCGGGACCGGCGAGCACGTTGAGGTAGTACATCGAGTAGCCCGGCGCGGCGATGCACGGGCCGTGGTAGCCGCGCGGGATCAGGTAGACGTCGCCGTCGCGCACCGCCATGTCGTCCTCGACCCACTCGGACGGGTCGAGGTCGGGGCGCTCGCCCGTATAGGTGCGGTGCATGCCGAAGCCGACCGCGTCGTAGTCGGTCGTCCCCGCCCGCCCGATGCGGAAGTAGTACGTCTCCTCGTTGTTGACCGGGCACTCCGGCGAATCGTCGTGCTTGTGCGGTGGGTAGCTCGACCAGTTGCCGTCGGGCGTGTACACCTCGACGCACATCAGTCTGTCGGCGTGCGACCACGCCTCCGGACTCGCGAAGTTGGTGATCTGGCGGGTCGCCTGCCCCGCGCCGCGGACCTCGACAGCGACGTCGCCGGCAGACCCGTAGCGGGCCGGCAGCGTCGTGTCGCAACGCGCCGACGGGAGCGCGACCTCGCCGCCGTTCGCCGACGTCACCGCGAACGCCGTGTCGCGACCGACGTACGCAAAGTCGGTCACGCGAGCGAACACCGACGTCCGGCCGTCGAGCTCGAACGTCTCATCGCCGACCTCGACCGTGACGCCCGTGGCCGACAGCGGCAACACGAACAGCTCGCTGTCGCCGCTGTCGAGCTCGCGCCGCTCACCGGCTGTCAGCGTGAGCACCCGCAGCCCGCAGAACGTCCACCCGGCGTCGTCGGGCGTCAACCGCACCGGATCGTCGCCGTCGGCCATCGTGCCCCTGGGAACGTGTCGGCGCGCCATGTCCCCGAGTCTCGTCCGAGAGCCGTCAGTGTGTCGAGCGGCCGGCGGCGTCGGCGCCGTGGCCGCGTCCGTCGACATCTCAGATCTCCGCCACGTCGACGGTGCGACGCTCGGCGTGGCTGCGGACCGCCGCTTCGGCGAGGATCAGGGCTTGCAGCCCGTCGAGCCCCGAAGGCGACGGCGCGACGCCGGTCGCGACGCCCTCGACGAACGTCGCCACCTCGGCGCGGTAGGAGGACATGTACCGCTCGAGGAAGAAGTTCATGAGCGGCGCCCGCGTGAAGCCGCCGTCGCCGGCGATCTCGATCGTGGTCTCGTGGAGGTTCTCGGCGCGGACGAGCCCCGCCGATCCGTGCACTTCGATCCGCTGGTCGTACCCGTAGGTCGTCCGCCGCGAGTTCGAGATCTGGGCGATCTTCCCGCTCGCGGTCGTGAGAGTGACGGCCGCCGAGTCGATGTCGGGCACGCGGGCGATCGCCGGGTCGACGAGCACCGATCCGACGGCGCTGACGGAGACCGGCTCCTCTCCGAGCAGGAACCGGGCCATGTCGAAGTCGTGGATCGTCATGTCGCGAAACAGGCCGCCCGACCGCTCCATGTACGACAGCGGCGGCGGCCCGGGGTCGCGCGACGTGATCGCGACCATCTCGACGTCACCGACCGCGCCGGCCTCGATTCGGTCGCGGACCGCTCGGAAGTTCGGGTCGAAGCGGCGGTTGAAGCCGACCATCAGGTGGGCCCCGGTCTCGGCCACCGTCGCCAGGCTGGCCCGCACCCGCTCGACGTCGAGGTCGATCGGCTTCTCGCAGAAGATCGCCTTGCCGGCATGGGCGCCGCGGTCGATCAGATCGGCGTGCATGTCGGTCGGCGTCGTGATGAACACGGCGTCGACGTCGCCGGCGTCCATGATCTCGTCGATCGAACGGACGTCGGCCTCGTGGCGGCCGGCGAGCTCCGCCGCCGCGTCGGGCAGCGCGTCGGCGACGGCGACGAGACGTGCGCCGGGCGTGGCCGCGATCGCGTCGGCGTGGACCTTGCCGATGCGGCCGGCGCCGAGGAGACCGATGATGAGCGTGGACATGGGGTTCCTTCCGTGTGCGACTGTCAGGACTCGACGGCGGCGCGCGACCGACCGGCCCGCATGCGCGCCGTCGCCTCGGGCGAGCCGTCGTGGAACGAGCCGAACCAGCGGTCGAGCGGGACCGCGCCGTCGGAGTAGTTGACCTCGAAGAACTTGTGGTGGAGGTAATGGGCGTAGCCGTGGGTGTCGACCGCCGCACCGCCCGGCAGCTCGATCCGCTCGAAGCCGGCGTGGCCGGGGGTCGGCGCCAGCAGCAGGTGGAACTGGTTGAACATCGCGTGCAGCGGGTGCGACGGGACGATCCAGTGGATGGCGATCGCGCTGAAGTAGACGACGTGTTCGAGCGGGTGCATCGACAGGCCCGACCAGGGCCCGGGGTTGGTGTTGCGGTGGTGCAGCGAGTGGATCGGCTTGTAGAGCGCCGGGACGTGGATCAGACGGTGGGTGGCGTAGAAGTGGACCTCGCGCCAGATCGGGATCAGCAGCATGATCACGACGATCCAGATCGGATGAGCGCTCCAGCGCAGCCACGTGATGTGGCCGTTGGCGAACAGCCAGTGCGTCGTCACCTCGAACGCGGTCACGATCGGCACGCCGCTCGCCAGCGTCCAGAACACGTTGTCCTTCGTCTGGTGGCCGAAGGTGAACCGGGAGCTCTCGCGCGGCCAGCTCGCGTGGTACTTGGTCAGGGTGTCCTGCGATCGCAAGACGTAGAGCCGCAGGTGGAACAGCCCGTACCACGCGGCGACGATCGCGAGGTTGCGCATCAGGACGAGTGCGATCCAGCCGGGTCGCAGGTCGGACATCGTCGCCGTCGACGGCGTGAGCGCGAACCACGCCAGCGCGGCGACACCGAGGTACACGAGTTGCCACGAGAGCAGGTAGCTGCGCACGAACCAGCGGCCGATCGCGAGCGGCCGCGTCGGCCACGAGAACAGCGGCCCGAAGTCGCACCGACGGTCGGGCACCCAGTTGCCCTTCGCGTCGCGTGTTCCGAACGTCGTCTCGTCGATCGCGGTGGTCATCGGGTCACCCCTGCGCGTCGAGGAACTCGACGAACTGCCGGTGCACGTCGGGGTCGGCCTCGACGAGGTGCCCGGGCTCCGGGTACGCGCCCGACTCGACGTCGGTGCGGAATTCGCCGAATGCGGCGACCCGCTCGCGCTGCAGTCGGTCGTACTCGGCGCCGAAGTCGCGGTACACCTTGGCGTGCCTCGGCCGGTGCCCCTCGGTGTAACCGAGGATGTCCTCGGCGAACAGGTACTGGGCGTCCGCGCCGGTGCCGGCGCCCATCGAGAACAGCACCAGCGACGTGCGCTCGGCGATCTCGGCGGTGATCTCGGCCGGGACGACCTCGATCTCGGCGGCGAACGCGCCGGCGTCCTCCAGGTCCTTCACCAGCTTCCAGACGTGTTGCGCCGACTCGAGGGTCTTGCCGACGGCTCGGAATCCCCCGGTCCACGTGCGGCGAGCCGGTATCAACCCGACGTGGCCGACGACCGGCACGCCCTCGGCGGCGAGCCGGGCGATGACCTCCGTGCTGGCGGCGCAGTAGCAGCAATCACCCTCCGAGAGCAGCGCGTCATGGGCGGCGCGCAGGTAGTCGTCGGTGGTCGCCAACCGGCCGTACTGCAGCCCGACCTGGACGAAGCAGTCGCCCGCCGCCTCGCGCATCGCCGGGTTCCAGTACGGTTCCTCGATCGACAGGACGTCGATGCCGGCGGCCGCGCACGCCCGCGCCTCGTCGAGCTCGCGCACGTACACCATCGTCATCTGCCGGCGACCCTTGTTGGCCCGGATGTCGGCGACGGTCGGTCTCGTTCGGTTCACCGGTTGCTCCCTCGTTCGTGTCGAAGTCGGCTCAGCCGGCGACGACGTTGACCTCGACGCTGTAGTGCTCGGCGTCGTAGACGTGGTCGCCGACCTCCACGCGGCGGCCGGTGTCGTCCTGCAGGACGCGGCGCATCGTGACGAGCGGCGCGCCGACCGCCAGACCGAGCACCTCTGCTTCGTTGGCGGTCGCCGCCTTGGCGCCGATCCGTTGGTTCGCGAAGTGGGGCCGCACGCCGCGCTCGCGCAGCAGCTCGTACAGCCCGTGGCGGGCGAGGGACTCGGGCGTCAGGTCGGCGGCGAGGTCGGCGACGATCCAGTTGCGCAGCAACGCCAGACGGCGGCGGCCGGCGTACCGGCAGCGCTCGACGTGCACCACCTGCTCGCCCACGGCGACGCCGAGCGCCGCGGCCAGGTCGGCGTCCGCGCCGACGCGCTCGAGCAGCAGGACGTCGGTCGACGGACGGCGGCCCGACTCGGCCAGGTCGTCGTACAGACTCGACAGCGCGACCGGCCGGCGCACCTGGTCGTTCACGATCTGGGTGCCGACGCCGCGCTTGCGCACGAGCAGGCCGTCGTCGACGAGGTCCTGGATCGCCCGGCGCACGGTCGGCCGCGAGACCTGCCATCGCTCCGCCAGCGCCAGTTCGTTGCCGAGGAAGCTGCCCTTGGGGAGTACCCCGTCGGCGATCGCGCCCTTGAGCTGGTCGGCGAGCTGGTGGTACAGCGGGACGGGGCTGACCCGGTTCAAGCGGACGACCAGCTCCGGCACGCTTGTCAGTATGTCACGACATAATCACGCTGTCAGGGCCGAATCCGGATCTTCTGCCGTCGCGTCGGTCGCGGGCTCGGCCGGCGGCCCGATCGAGGACCCATCGTCGCTGCGGCGCCACCGGCTCCAGGCCCAGGCGCCGGCGAGCAGGACGCCGCCGGCGACCGCGTACCACGGGGCGTTCGAGGTGCTCGGCACGAGCCTCAGCAACCACCCCTGCACGTCGAGGGCGGCGTCGATGATCGGGTCCTCGACGCTGCCGTCGAAGTGGAAGACGCGAACCTCGTAGTAGCCGTAGTAGGCGACGTAGAGACCGGCGACGACGAGCAGGACGCCGGCGACCAGGTTCATCTTCGGCAGCAGCGACCGGAACCGGGCCACCAGCCCATCGCGCGCGAGGGCAACGGCGAGCGTGAGCACACTCACCACGACCCCCATGCCGACGCCGTACATGACGAAGACGGCGACGCCCGACAGGTAGCTCTCGTTGTTGAAGGTGGTGGTGGTGACCGCGAGGAACGGCGCGATCGTGCACGACAGCGACGCGACCGCATATGACACGCCGAACAGGTACATCGACAACAGCGACCCATCGCTCCCGCCGCGCTGGAACTTCGGGATGTTGATCGTGATCTGGTGACCGCGCAGCAGCCAGATGCCGAGCCCGACGAGCCCGATGCCGATCACCAGCGTCGCCCACGGCAACTGCGACTCGATGCCGTCGACCACCTTGGTGAGCACGGCGCCGAAGAGCCCGAACACCGTCACGAAGCCGGCCGTCATCACGAGCGACACCGCGATCGCCCGTCCGATCGCCGAGCGGCGGGTGCCGCGGTCGTCGAGACCGACGAACGTCGACAGGTAGGCGGGCAGGAGCGCGAACCCACACGGGTTGACCGTCGCCGCCATGCCGGCGGTGAGCGCGAGGGCGAAGGGTCCGTTCAGCACGTTCGCGGAACACGGTACGGCCCGGCGGCCATTCCGGCACGTCAGCGCTGCGAAACATCCTCGGAACACGCCGCGGCCGCGGTGGGTTCCCGACCCATGCGGCGCCCGCTCCCCGCCTCGCTCGCCGCCGGCATCCTCGTGCTGTCCGCATGCGGCCCGGCCGACGACGACACCCCCGCGGCCCCCGCCGGCGCCGAGTCCACCGACGCCGTGCCGGACGATCCGGGACCCCCCGACGACGCCGACGCGGAGGAACCGGCCGACGAGCCCGACGCAGGCGACGACGGTGGCTCGTTCGCCGTCGACCAGGTCGAGTCGTCACCGCGTGCCGTCGACGCCTCCGGCATCCTGGCCTGGCAGGCGCGCGTGATCCCGAGCGGGATGCCTGACCCGCTGGTCGACCTCGACGAGATCCGCAGCGGGGGCCCGCCACCCGACGGCATCCCGCCGGTCGACCGGCCCCGGTTCCACCGGGTCGACGACGTCGACTTCCTCGCCGACAA
>JBFHJC010000075.1:0-14151 GCA_041596155.1 Ilumatobacter sp.
CGCCGATCGGGCCGACTCCGGGCCCGCCGCCGCCGTGGGGGATGCAGAACGTCTTGTGGAGGTTGAGGTGGCTGACGTCGGCGCCGAACCGGCCCGGCTTCGCGAGGCCGACGAGGGCGTTGAGGTTCGCTCCGTCGACGTAGACCTGGCCACCGGCGTCGTGGATCATGGCGCAGAGGTCGCGGACGCCCAACTCGAACACGCCGTGGGTCGACGGGTAGGTGATCATGATCGCAGCGAGTCGATCATCGACGGCCTCGATCTTCCGGCGGAGGTCGTCGATGTCGACGTTGCCCTGGTCGTCGCATGCCACGACGATGACGTCGAGGCCGGCCATGACCGCACTGGCGGCGTTCGTGCCGTGGGCGCTGGCAGGGATCAGGCAGATCGTGCGCTGCACGTCACCGCGGCTGCGGTGGTAGGCGCGGATCGCGAGCAGGCCGGCGAACTCTCCCTGGCTGCCGGCGTTGGGCTGCACGCTCACGGCGTCGTAGCCCGTGATCTCGGCGAGCGCGGCTTCGAGCTCGGCGATCAACGAGCGGTAGCCGACGGTCTGGTCGTCCGGCGCGAACGGGTGGACGTCGGCGAACTCGGGCCACGTGATCGGCTCCATCTCGCTCGTCGCGTTGAGCTTCATCGTGCACGAGCCGAGGGGGATCATGGTGCGATCGAGCGCGAGGTCGCGGTCGGCGAGCCGGCGGAGATAGCGCAGCATCTCGTGCTCGCTGCGATGGTCGTGGAACACCGATTGGGGCAGCAACTGCCCCTCGCGGCCCAGCCCTGCCGGTGGTTCGGGTGCGACGACGTCGGTCCGGCCGATGGGCGCGATACCGAAGGCGTCGAGGAGCCGGTTGGCCACGTCGATCGTCGTCGTCTCGTCGAACGTCATCGCGACCGCGCGGTCGTCGACTCGCCGGAGGTTGAGGTCGCGCTCGAGCGCGGCGCCCACGATCTCGTCTGCGTCGACATCGTCGACCGTCAGGGTGTCGAAGAACGCGTCGTGGCGCACCTCGAACCCGGCCCCGCTCAGCCGCCCCGCTACGACCGCAGTGAATCCGGCCACCCGATCGGCGATCCGCCGCAGACCGTCCGGACCGTGCCACACGGCGTAGAGCCCGGCGATGTTGGCGAGCAACACCTGGGCGGTGCAGATGTTCGACGTCGCCTTCTCGCGGCGAATGTGCTGTTCGCGGGTCTGGAGGGCGAGCCGCAACGCGGGACGGCCGGCACCGTCGGTGCTGACACCCACGAGCCGACCAGGGAGCGCCCGCGAGGCGTCCTCGCGCACGGCGATGAAGGCGGCGTGCGGCCCGCCGTATCCCATCGGCACGCCGAATCGCTGCGACGAACCGACAGCGATGTCGGCGCCGAGATCGCCGGGTGACCGGAGCCGTACGCAGGCCAACGGATCGGTGGCGACGATCGCCTTGCCGCCGAGCTCGTGCACGCGCTCGATCGCAGCGGCCCAGTCGACGACCGCGCCGGTCGACGTCGGATAGCTGAACAGGCCGCCGAAGACCTCGCCGGTCGCGAACGTGCCGAGCAGCTCGGCGTCGCCCACGACGAGGTCGATGCCGATCGGCTCGGCACGCGTCCCCAGGACGGCGAGGGTCTGCGGGTGGACGTCGTGATGGACGAAGAAGCGATCGCCACCACCGCGCACGAGGCGTCGCGCCAGCGACATCGCCTCGGCCGCTGCGGTGGCCTCGTCGAGCAGGGAGGCGTTGGCGATGTCGAGGCCGGTGAGCTCGCAGATCAACGTCTGGAAGTTGAGCAGCGCCTCGAGGCGCCCCTGGCTGATCTCGGGCTGATACGGCGTGTAGGCCGTGTACCAGGCCGGGTTCTCGAGCACGTTGCGCTTGATGACCGGCGGGGTGATCGTGCCGGCATACCCCATGCCGATCAGGCTCGTCACCCGACGGTTCCGGGCGGCGAGTTCGCGCAGCTCGGCCAACACCTCGACCTCCGAGCGCGGTGCCGGGAGGTCGAGCGGTTCGGCGATCCGGATCGGCTCGGGCACCGTCTCGTCGATCAGCGCCGCGACGCTGTCGGTGCCGATGACGCCCAGCATGCGCAGCAAGTCGTCGGGACGCGGGCCGATGTGGCGGGAGACGAAGTCGTCGTCGTCGAACAGCGGGTGCGAATCGTTCATCCTCGGCCTCCGAGCGCGTCACGGTCGTGCCCCCGCTGTCGTCGGTGCCTGAGAGTTTCGCCCTGGCGGGCTTTCCCCGTCGGCGAGCCGGTCACCCGGCTGCTTTCCAGCGTTGCCTCGCCCGTCCGGTCCGTTCGCCTGAGAGATTGGTGGGGAGTTGCTCCTTCGGCGCCGTCACCACTGGCGGTGGTGCCGACTCTCCCGGGCGGGTTCTGCGACGCCGTCACTCTAACCCGGCGGGCCGCCGTGCGGTCACAACGGTCCGAGCCAGGCGAGCACCGCCCGGTCGATCCGCCGATCGATCATCTCGCGCCGTGTCGGGTGATCGGGATCGAGCAGGTCGTCGTCCCACATCACGTAGGTCGTCAGCAGGAACGGCCGGTCACCGGCTGCGGCCGACGCCGCCGCGAGGAACTCGTCGCGGCGCGGATGGTCCCAGTGCACGTTGATGCCGTCGGCGCACCGCCCGGCGATCTCCGACAGGCGCACGCTGTTGGCTCCCACGATGATCTTCGGGGCGGTCGGCGGGAGGGGGAAGGTCTCGAGCGCCTGCTCCCGGGGCGTGCGCCACTCGCGGCGCGCCAGGTCGATCACGGCTTCGACGCGCTCGTGTCGGGCGGCGAGCGACGGTTCGATCCTCGTCCCGACGGCGTGCTGCTCGGCCGCCCAGGCGCTCGTCGGCGACGTGCCCGCGCCGACACCGAAGTGGAACGGGCGGCCGGCCATGGTCGCGATCGAACCGGCGGCCGACACGAGCGTGCCGACCTCGCGGTTCCACGCATTGGCGACCAGCGTCCCGAGCTCGATCGTCGACGTCACCTGGGTGAGCGCGCCGAGCAG
Source organism: Ilumatobacter sp. (assembly GCA_041596155.1). Taxonomy (GTDB): domain Bacteria; phylum Actinomycetota; class Acidimicrobiia; order Acidimicrobiales; family Ilumatobacteraceae; genus Ilumatobacter. Next base: position 2,993 of record JBFHJC010000075.1, read on the forward strand.
GGAGAAGCACTCGAGCATGGTCGGCCCACCGAGAGCGACGCCGGCGAGGTGGTCGAAGACCCAGCACGCGCCATACCCCTCGTCCTCCGCCCGCTGCACGCGATCCCGAAGCTGCGGCCAGGTCGTGTTCGCCGGATTGATCTGGATGTCGAGGACCGTCACCCGTTCGATCTTGCCACCGGATGTCGGCGATGCCTCACCGAGCTCAGCCTTGGTGGGCTCAGGGTTGGGGGAGCGGCTCGGTGCGTCCGCAGCCGTCGATCGCCTTGACGAGCGGGTACGGGTTGATCGCCGCGCCGCCCTGCGGATGGATCTCGAGATGGAGGTGCGGTGTGCCGGAGTTGCCCGTGCTACCGACCGTGCCGAGGATCTGGCCGGCCTGCACCTTGGTGCCGAGCGCGATGCCGTCGGCCAGCGTGAGCATGTGGGCGTAGAAGAAGTAGGTGCCGTCGGCCATCGCGAGACGGACGCCGTTGCCGGCGAGTGAACCCGGGTAGTCGTTGTAGACCTTCGTGATCGTGCCGTCGGCGACGGCGTAGATCAGCTTGCCCTCGGGGGCGATGATGTCGACTCCGAGGTGCACGCGACCACCGCTGCGGGGGTACCCCCAGCTGTCGCCGTAGTAGCACTTGCCCTGCACCGGGAACGCGCTGATCGTCACGGACTTCGGATCCGGTGCGGTCGGCTCGGGGGCCTTGGTCAGGCCGAGCGCGACCGCAGTCGCTTCGTTGACCTTGCCGGTGACCGTGAGGCCGCGCTGGCGCTGGAACTCCATCACCGCTGCGCTCGTGCCACCGCCGAAGCTGCCGTCGACGCCGCCACGCAGTGCGATGCCGGCGTTGACGAGCGCCTGCTGGAGCGCCGTCACGCGCGACCCGGTCTCACCGTAGGCGGCGTAGCCGCCGGTCGCGGCGGGCGTCGCCGGCGTGGCCGGAGCGGCGGGCGCCTTCGGGTTCGCGAGCGCCGCGGCGGTTGCGTCGTTCACGATCCCGGTCGCTTCCAGGCCCTGCGACGTCTGGAAGTCCCGGACCGCTTGGGCGGTCGCCGGGCCGAAGATCCCGTCGGCGCCACCGCGCACGGTGATGCCCAGATCGATCATGCGCTGCTGGAGCTGCTTCACCGTGTTGCCGAGCGCGCCGGCCCGCAGACCGGACATCCCAGCGGATCCGGCGCTCTGCTTGGCGGCGAGCGCAGCCGCGGTCGCGTCGTCGACCTGCCCCGACTGCGTCAGCCCGCGCGCGGCCTGGTACGACTTCAGCGCCGCCAAGGTGGCCGGGCCGAACACCCCGTCGGCGCCGCCACGCACCTGGACACCGGCGTCGAGCAGGGTCTGCTGGAGTGCCTTCACGTCGTCACCGATCGACCCGTACTTCAGGCCGAGCAGGGGGGTCTTGGCGCCGCCGTCCGCAGGTTGCGCCGGCTGGGCACCCCGGCCGACCTGCTCGAGCACGCGAGCGGTCGCGTCGTCCACGACGCCCGTCACCGCGAGACCGTTGGCGTTCTGGAACGAGCGCAGCGCGCTCGCGGTGAGCACACCGAAGATGCCGTCCGCGCCACCGACCACGGTGAAACCGGCGTTCATGATGCTGCGCTGCACCGTCTTCACCGCCTCGCCGCGAGCGCCGATCTTCAGGCCGACGAGACTCGACGGGGCGGCCGCGGGCGTCGCTGGGGCGGCGGGAGCGGCCGGAGCGGCGGGGGCGGCGGGAGCGGGCGTTGCAGCCGGCACGGTCACGGCGCTGAGCGCCGCTGCCGTGACGGCATCCACGGAACCCGTGGGGGAGAATCCCTTGGCGGACTGGAACTGGCGGACGGCGGCCGCCGTGCCGGGGCCGAAGATCCCGTCCGCGCCACCCGCCGGGTCGAACCCGGCGGCGATCAGGCGTTCCTGGAGCTGCTTGACGGCATCGCTGCGGACGCCCTGGGTGAGTCCCATCAGCGGGCTCGAGGCGAGGCCGAGCGCCAGCGCCGACGCGTCGTCGACCACGCCCGTCGCAGGAAGGCCCTTCGACGACTGGAACTCCTTGAGCGCCGCCTCGGTGCCCGGGCCGAAGATCCCGTCCACGCCGCCGGCGACCCGGACGCCCTGGTTGACGAGCGCCTGCTGCAGGCTGCGGACCGCATCGCCCTGCGCCCCGCGGGCGAGGCCCTTCACCGCCGTCGCGGGCACCGGCACGTGCGCCGACGTCAACGGGGGAGCGATGGCGAGGCACCCGACGCCCAGCGCGACGCCGACGGTGACCATGCTGACGATGCGACGGGGGCGGTGGTGTGACATGGGCATGACTGCGGTTCCTCCTCCAACAGGACAGTTGGTTATCGGTCCGCCCGCAGCGCCGCTGGAGGCCGCACTCCCGCCGCACCGGAAGGGGCGGGGGAGCGCCACACGCCATGGCGGTCACAGTCTTGACGATCTACAGAGAGGATGTCGATCGCGTGACATCAACTTGACATAACCTGCATTATGGGCGGCACGCCGTGGAAGAACTCCAGCGCTCCGGCCGAACCCGTCGCAGCACGCCGGCGTCCGCCCCGCTTCGCCCATCAATGCACCGCACGGATCAACCTCACGTACCTGCACCATGCGCCGCACCCGTGGAAGAACTCCAGCGCTCCGGCCGAACCCGTCGCAGCACGCCGGCGTGTGCCCGGCGGGGTCCGATTACGTCATGACGCTTTGCGGGGTGATACCGAGGGTGCGGAGATCTGGCGGGTGCGGAGAGGAGTTGCGGCGTCGAGGAGCCAGTCGAGCATCTCTCGGAGGTCCTGAGCCGATGGTGACGGGCCGGCGGCCTCCAGGTCGCGTTCCGTGTCGTCGATCGCGCACGCCAGGACGTACAGATCGTCGCGCAGCGCGTCGAGCTCGGCGCGCGCGACGACGAGCTCGCCTTCGCTGAGCGCCAGCTCCGTCGCTCGCTGGCGGCTCACCCAGTCCCACTGGCGGCAGGACGGGCCGCAGAACTCGCGCGGTCGGCCGGGACCGGACCGCTCGGGCAGCGCTCTCCTACACCAGCGGCATCGTCGGATCGATTCCGTCATGACGGAATGCTGTCACCTCACCCTCTACCGGACGTGGATGGTTCCCATCGCTGCCGGCCGGCCCAGGCGGACGAACCTCGAAGCGGCGAGCTCGGTCAGGTGCAGCCGATCCTTCGGTCGACGGAGCCCTAGCCAGCGATGATGTGATCGAGGACGAGGTCGGGTTCGTCGCCCTCGATGCGCTGGAGGCGGTAGCGGCTCTCGAACAGCGCGACCAGTCGCCCGTCGCCGCGCTCCATCACCCGGATGCCGCCGATCTCGCGCAGACGCTTCGCGGACACGTCGTCGGTGAGCCGGATCGATTCGTACGGGACCGTGAGCACCTCGATCGGGGCGTTGAATTCGACGTCGAGCCGGTCGGCGAACACGTCGAACTGGAGCTGACCGACGGCGGCCAGGATCGGTGCACTGTCGCCCATGTCCGGATCGCGCAGGACCTGGACGACGCCCTCCTCGTCGAGCTGGGCGAGGCCCTTGCGAAACTGCTTCACCTTGCCCGTGTCGAGCGGGCGGGCGCTCGCGAACACCTCGGGCGAGAAGCGCGGGATCGGCGGGAACGAGACCGGAGTCGTCTCGTAGAGCGAGTCGCCGATGATCAGCCCGGCCGCGTTCACCAGACCGACCACGTCGCCGGGGAACGCCTCCTCGACGGTTGTGCGCTCGGCGCCGAACACGGTCGATGCGTACTTGGTCGCGAACGGCTTCCCGGTGCGCTCGCAGGTGAGCACCATGCCGCGCTCGAAACGCCCCGAGCAGATCCGAACGAAGGCGATCCGGTCGCGATGCGAGCGATCCATGTTCGCCTGGACCTTGAAGACGAACGCCGAGCAGTCCTCCTCGAGCGGGCGCGCTTCGCCGTCGCGATCGATCCGTGGGGCCGGCGCCGGGGCGAGATCGACGATCGCGTCGAGCACGTGGCGGACGCCGAAGTTGGTGAGCGCCGAACCGACGAAGACCGGGGTGCTCTCCCCCGCGAGGAACGATCCGAGGTCGACGTCGGCGCCGACCGCGTCGAGCAGGCCGCACTCGTCGCCGGCGTGTTCCCACGCGCTGCCCTCCTCGGCGGCGGCGCGATCAGCGGCCACGACCTCCTCCGGCGCGATCGAGCTCCCGCGCGTGGTGCGGGTGAAACGCGTGAACTCCCCCGTCCGCCGATCGACGACGCCCCGGAACTCGCCGGACGGACCGACCGGCCACGTCGCGGGCGTCGGGCGCAGACCGATCTGCTCCTCGATCTCGTCGAGGAGCTCGAGCGGTTCGCGGCCCGGTCGGTCGTACTTGTTGAGGAACGTGATCACCGGCAGGTTCCGAGAGCGACAGACCTCGAACAGCTTCAGCGTCTGGGGCTCGATGCCCTTGGCGCTGTCGAGCACCATGACGACCGCGTCGACGGCGGAGAGCACCCGGTACGTGTCTTCGGAGAAGTCGCGGTGGCCCGGCGTGTCGAGCAGGTTGAGCTGATGCTCGCGGTACCCGAACGAGAGCGCCGTCGAGCTGATGGAGATGCCCCGCTTCTGCTCCATCTCCATCCAGTCCGACGTCGCAGAGCGACGACCCGACCGCGCCTTGACGGCACCGGCGTCACCGATCGCCCCCGCATAGAGCAGGAACTTCTCGGTCAGCGTCGTCTTGCCCGCGTCGGGGTGGCTGATGATCGCGAAGGTTCGCCGGCGGGCGGCTTCGCGCAGCACGCGGTGGTCGGACATCGGGCCGAGGCTATCGGCGCGCCACCCGCGAGCCCGCGAGCGCTCGGGCCTCAGCTCCGGTCGGTGAGCGAACCGTGCTCGCTCCAGGCCGCCTCGATGCCCGCCAGACGCTCCGTGGCGGTCGAGCGGAGGGTGCCGGCGACCTCCCCGACGAGCAGGTTCAGCAGTGCCAGTGTGCCCACGTGGCTGTCGAAGGGGCCGATCGCGCCGGCGCTCAGGACGAACGTCGCCTTCGCGCGGGCAGCGATCGGCGACAGCAGGCTGTCGGTGAGCGCCACCGTCCAGACGTCGCGCCCGTGCAGCTGGTCGCGCGCGTCGAGCACCCATCGCTCGTAGCGGCGGAGGTCGACGGCGACCACCGTCGCGCCGCACGGCACGAGGGCGATGTGGCGACGGATCGCGACGTCGCTGCCGGCGAGGATCGACACGCCGGCGCGCAGCTGACCGAGGTCGGTCGCGAACTGGGTGGTGACCCCCATCGTCGCCTCGCCCGAGAGCACGACGACCGGGCGCGAGAGATCGGCCAGCCGGTCGACGGCGGCCCGCAGATCGGCCCGCTGCACGCCGGCGAGCGTCGCACGGACGTTCGCGACCTCGGAGGCGGCGTGATCGTCGCTCGGCGCACCACCGTCTTCCTGGATGCGCTCCGCAGCTGGTCGCAACTGGCGGGTGAGATCGCGCTGGATGCACTGCTGCAGATCGCTGTAGCCCTCGAAACCGAGCTTGGTCGCCAGCCGAACGACCGACGCGGCGCCCACGCCGGCCGCCTTCGCGAGATCGGCCACCGTACCGAATGCGACGGCCTGGGGAGCGGCCAGGACGGCCTCGGCGACGCGCCGTTCGGCCGACGTCAGGTCCGAGCCGCGACTCCGGATGCGCTCCCCGACCTCCATCGCGGCTCACGGTACACCTGCTCAGCGCGTCGGCGACCATCGCGTCGTAAGGGACCTGCTCGAACGAACGTCGGCGGACGGGCTTCGCCATACTGACCCGATGGTCCTGCCCGAGCCCCCGGTCCGCGCCTTCGCCAGCGACAACGCCGCCGGCGCCCATCCGACGGTGGTCGAGGCGGTGCTGCGGGCGAACTCCGGCCATGCGCTCGCCTACGGCGACGACGACGTGACGAGACGATGTGAGCGGTCGTTCGCCGAGCTGTTCGGTCGCGACGTCGCCACGTTCCTGACGTTCAACGGCACCGGAGCCAACGTGCTCGCGCTCACGACCCTCCTGCGGCCAGCCGACGCGGTCGTCTGCACCGACTGGTCGCACGTCAACGTCGACGAAGCCGGGGCGCCCGAGCGGATCGCCGGAGCCAAGCTCATCGATCTCGCCTGCCGCGACGGCAAGCTGACCGTCGAGCAGCTCGAGGACGTCGCCCCGGCGATCGGCGTCCAGCATCACGCCCAACCGGCGGTCGTGTCGCTCACCCAGAGCACCGAGCTGGGCACCGTGTACACGGCGGACGAGATCGCAGCACTGTGCGACGCTGCCCACCGCCTCGGGATGAAGGTCCACGTCGATGGCGCCCGGATCGCCAACGCGGTCGCCGCCCAGGGAGCGTCCGTCGCGGCGCTTCGGTCGATGACCGTCGACGCGGGTGTCGACGTGTTGTGCTTCGGTGGCACCAAGAACGGCGCCTTCGGGGCCGAGGCCGTCGTGTTCCTCGATCCCGGCCTGGCCGAGCGAGCAGCGTTCGTCCGCAAGACGGTCACCCAGCTGCCGTCCAAGATGCGGTTCATCGCCGCCCAGCTCGACGCCCTCCTCGACGGCGACCTGTGGCTCGAGCTGGCCGGTCACGCCAACGCCATGGCCCGCCGTCTGCACGACGTCACCGCACCCATCCCCGGCGTCGAGCACGCCACTCCCCCGTCGGTGAACAGCGTCTTCCCGACCCTTCCCGCCACCGCGATCGAGCCGCTCAGGGCCTGGTGCTTCTTCTGGGACTGGGATGTTCGGCGTCATCAGGTGCGCTGGATGACCGCCTGGGACACGACCGATGACGACGTCGATCGCTTCGCCGCCGGGCTCCGAGAGATACTTGCAGACTGCAATTGACTCGCCGATCAACGGCGCCTAACGTGCTCGGCGGTCGTCCGAACCGGGGCTCGGACAGCGACGAGCAGAGGGGGCCTTCGTGGCAGCAGTCGAGATCATCAGCACCCGCCAACTGACCGATGACGACTGGATGCTACGAGCTGCCTGCAAAGGTCTGACCCACCTCTTCTTCCCCACTCCGGCGGAGCGTCCGCAGGCCCGCGAACGGCGCGAAGCGACGGCGCGCGAGGTGTGCGCGAGCTGCTCGGTGCGCGGCATGTGCCGCGACTTTGCACGCGACCAGCACGAGTACGGATTCTGGGGTGGCGAGAGCGAGGACGAGCGGCACGCCGCCGGCTACCGCCTGATCGCGCCGATCGGCGTTCGCGCCCGCTCGGCGAGCTGATCGGCACGGTGCGCCACGGCGGCACCCGCCGCCGAACGGAGCGACGGTGAACTTCGACGTCTGCGTCGTCGGCAGCGCGAACCTCGACATCGTCGCCCGAGTCGCCCGACTTCCGGGTCCGGGCGAGACCGTGCTGGGTTCCGACATCGCCGAGCACGCGGGCGGAAAGGGGCTCAACCAGGCCGTCGCCGCGTCCCGCAGCGGTGCGCGCACCTGCTTCGTCGGGGCCCTCGGCGCCGACGACGCCGGGCGGGCCCTCCGCGCGGTCCTGGATGCTGAACAGATCGCGGCGCAGGTCGCCATCCCCGATCGACCGACCGGGCGGGCACTGATCGGCGTCGACGAGCACGGCGAGAACTCGATCATCGTCGTCCCCGGCGCCAACGCCGCCGTCGATGCCGAGGTGGTGCTGCCGGCCGCGTCCGTCGTGCTCCTGCAGCTCGAGATCCCGATCGAGGTCGTCGAGTCGGTGAGCCGTCGCGCCGCCGGCGCCGGCTCGACGCTCGTCCTGAACCCGGCGCCAGCGGCGTCACTGTCGCCCGACCTGCTCCGCAGGTTCGACGTCGTGGTGCCCAACGAACACGAGGCGCGTCTGCTCGGCGGGCACGCGGCGATGCTCGCCGCCGGGTGCCGAGCCGTCGTCACCACGCGCGGCGCACGCGGTGCGGTCATCCACACTGCGGACGGCGACCGCGAGATCCCGAGCATCGCCGTCGACCCGATCGACACGACCGGCGCGGGCGATGCGTTCTGCGGTTCTCTGGCGGCCCGTCTCGCGGCCGGCGAGGAGCTGGTCGACGCGGTGCGCTGGGCGGTGGTGGCGGGCGCGCTGGCCACCACCGTCGCCGGGGCCGTCCCGGCCCAGCCGAGCGCCGCAGCGATCAGGTCACGACTGGGCTGACCGGGGGGACGAGCTCGACGGCGGCCCAACCGTCGCGTCTCGCGACCCGATGAACCTCGAGCGGCGCGAGTGCGTCGACGACGTGCTCGAATCGGCCGTCGAGCACGCCGGAGATCACGAGGAGGCGTCGGGTGACACGGCGCAGGTCGGCCGCCATCGAGACGATCGTCGGTGCGAGCAGGTTGGCCAGGACGACGACTAATCGATCGGGGATCTCCGAACTCGGGGTCGCGCTGGCCTCGATCAGGTCGGCGGCACCGTTCGCGACGGCGTTGGCGCGGGTTGCCGCCACGGCGGCATCGGACACGTCGATCGCGACGATCCGTGACGCCCCGCGGCGAGCCGCGACGAGCGACAGCACACCGCTACCGGACCCGACATCGAGCACCGATTCGCCGACGCGCACGACTCGCCATGCGGCGGCGGCGGAGAGGATCGTCGTCGGATGGTCTCCGAGCCCGAACGAGCCACCGGGCTCGATCGCGATCTCACACCGTGCTCGCGTCGGTGCGATCCACGCCGGCCGGAGCACCAGGCCTCCACCCACGTCGGTGGGCCGGGCGTGGTCGCGCCAGGTCGCCGAAGGCTCGTCGTCGGCGTCTTCGAATCCGAGCCGCCAGCCGACGGGGAGCGTGCCGAGCCGGGCGCGGGAGACCTCGTCGTCGGCGGCGAGCACCGCGTGGAGCGACGTGCCACCGTCGCCGTTCGCTCGCTCCTCGACGCCCCGGGCACCGGCGGCCCAGAGCCGGTCGGCGGCGAGCTCGGCGTCGGCCGCCGGCACGATGAGGACGGCCGTTCGCATCCTCAGTCGATTCGACGCAGGTCACGGGCGAAGCGAGCCGCCCGCTCGACATAGGCGTGGACGCCCTGCTCGATCACCTCGCGGCGGGCTCGCCCCTCCTTGATCTGTGCGGGCGACCCCGCAGCGATCGCGCCGCTCGGCACGACCGTCCGGTCGAGGACGACCGAGTTGGCAGCGACGATCGCCCAGCTGTGCACGTGCACCTCGTGGAGCACGATCGCGCCGTTGCCGATCAGCACGTCGTCGTCGATGCGGCATGCCTCGAGGTGCACGATGTGGCCGATCACGCACCGGTCGCCCACCGTCGTGGGGATGTCGGGCGTCGTGTGGAGGACGCAGTTGTCCTGCACGCTGGTGCGGGCACCGATGAGGATCTCGCCCTCGTCGCCGCGCAACACCGCTCCGGGCCACACGGAGCTCTGCGGACCGATCGTCACCGAGCCGATGACGACGGCGTCGGGGTGGACGAAGGCCGTCGAGTCGATCGACGGTTCGTCATGGCCGAGCGCGTATATGGGCACGGAGCGAAGGTAGCTGCATCGCCCGCTCCATCCTCAACGCCGCGGATCGGCAATGGTGAGCCACCGGCCGAAGCGATACCGTTGGCAACCATGTCTCGACGGATCGACATCGAACTCACGAGCGCGCTCGATGACGGCAGCTGGACGTGGCGCGCCGCGGGCGCCCGGAAACCCAAAGGGGTGCTCGACGGTTCGATCCTGCCCGACGATGCCAAGGTCGGCGACGAGCTGAAGGTCGAGGTCGAACAGGAGATCGACGGGATCACCGTGCTCTCGGTCGTCCACGGACGCGAGAAGCAGGATCGCGAGCTGCTCGAGCTGTTGCCGCTCGAGCGCGAATTCCAGCCGGTCGTCGAGACGCGGGCCCGACGCGACCGGGGTGACCGCCGGGACCGTGACGACCGGCGACCGCGCCGCGATCGCGGTGACCGTGGTGACCGGGGCGATCGTGGTGACCGGGGCGACCGTGGTGACCGGGGCGATCGAGGGGATCGAGGGGATCGCCGGCGTTCGCGCCGCGACGCGGACGGGCGCGGTGGGCGTGATCGGCGACCGTCGTTCACACCGCCACCCGAGGTGCCCAAGCGGCCCAAACCGAAGCGTCTCAAGCCCGGCAAGGCGCACCGCTCGGCAGTGCTCGCCGACCTCCCCGAAGAGCAGCGACCGATCGCGGAGCTGGCGCTTCAGGGCATGGGCGCCGTTCGTCAGCGGCTCAAGGACGACAACCGCAAGGCGACCGAGGAGGGCCGGCCGCCCATGCCGGAGGCGACGGTGCTGAAGATGGCCGAGGAGCTCCTCCCCCGGTTGCGCGTCGCCGAATGGCTCGACCGTGCCGAGGCCGCGAAGCGTCAGCTCGAGCACCTCGACCTGCGCGACCTGCGCAGCGTCGTCGCTGCGGCCGGCGACCCGATGGTGGCCCGCGACGAGTCGACGCGCGAGCTGGCCGACGAGCTGCGCACCTCGCTGACCACCAAGCAGGAACAGGAGCTGCAGCTCTGGTTCGGTGATGTCGACGCCGCGCTCGCCGTCGGCCGCGTGATCCGAGCGCTGCGGCTGTCGTCACAACCGCCGAAGGCCGGCGTTCCCTTCCCGGTCGACATCGCCCAGCGTCTGGTCGACAGCACCAACGCCTCGCTCACGCCGATGGACAGCCCCGAGAGGTGGGCGGCCACGCTCGAGGCGGCGGCCTTCTCCCCCGTCCACCACCTGGTCCAACCGACTCGCAAGCCCGACACCGTGAACGACGAGCTGCTGGCCACCGTCAAGCGGCTGGCGCCGGCGCTCCCGCACGTTGCGGCGCTGTTCGAAATCGAGGTCGCGCCCGACGCGCCGATGCCCAAGCCGCTGCGCCCTGGTCCGCGCTCGCGCAAGGGCAAGGCCGACGGCGACGAGCGACGCGGCCGCAAGGAAGGCGGCGAGGGTCGAAACCGGGGAGACGACCGCGGCGGGCGACGCCGGGGCGCTGATCGCGCAGCGACGAAGGACGACCAGCCGGCCACGAAGGCCGACCGCGCGACAGAGCCCGACGTCGCCAGCACCGGCGGCGATACAGCGAGCGCGCCCGACACCGCCACCGACCCCGCGACAGCGCCCGACGTCGCCAGCAGCGGCGGCGATACAGCGAGCGCGCCCGACACCGCCACCGAACCCGCGACAGAGCCCGACGTCGCCAGCAGCGGCGGCGATACAGCGAGCGCGCCCGACACCGCCACCGAACCCGCGACAGAGCCCGACGTCGCCAGCACCGGCG
>JBFHJC010000076.1:0-13995 GCA_041596155.1 Ilumatobacter sp.
TCGAGGACACGGTCGGCATCCTGCGCGGACTCAAGGAGCGCTACGAGGTGCACCACGGTGTGCGCATCCAGGACTCCGCGCTGGTCAGCGCGGCGGTGCTGTCCAACCGCTATCTCACGAACCGGTTCCTGCCCGACAAGGCGATCGACCTCGTCGACGAGGCCGCGTCGAAGCTCCGCATCGAGATCGACTCGATGCCGACCGAGATCGACGTCGTCGAGCGGCGCATCCTCCAGCTCGAGATCGAGCAGGTGGCGCTCGAGAAGGAGAGCGACGACGCCTCGCGCGAACGCCTCGACTCGCTGCACGAGGAGCTGGCCGAGCTCAACGTCCAGCTGGCCGAGATGAAGCAGCACTGGGAGGCCGAGAAGCAGGCGATCGACGCGATCCGCAACCTGAAGGAGGAGCTCGAGCACCTGCGCACCCAGCTCGAGCGCGAGACCGACCTGAACCTGGCGGCCGAGATCCGCTACGGACGCATCCCCGAGGTCGAGCGCCGGATCGAGGAGGCGACCAAGCACCTCGACGAGCTCCAGGCGGCCCAGGCGATGCTCAAGGAGGAGGTCGACGCCGAGGACATCGCGGAGGTGGTCTCGAAGTGGACTGGGGTCCCCATGACCCGCCTGATGGAGTCCGAGATGGCAAAGCTGATCCACCTCGAGGACTCGCTGCACCAGCGCGTCATCGGGCAGGACGAAGCGGTGACCGCGGTGTCGAACGCGATCCGGCGCAGCCGCGCCGGCCTGTCCGACCCCAACCGGCCGATCGGTTCGTTCATGTTCCTCGGCCCCACCGGGGTCGGCAAGACGGAGCTCGCCCGCGCCCTCGCCGAGTTCCTGTTCGACGACGAGCGAGCGATGGTCCGCATCGACATGGGCGAGTACATGGAGAAGCACTCGGTCAGCCGCCTGATCGGCGCGCCACCCGGATACGTCGGTTACGACGAGGGCGGTCAGCTCACGGAGGCCGTCCGCCGCCGTCCGTATTCGGTCGTGCTGCTCGACGAGATCGAGAAGGCCCACCCCGACGTGTTCAACACCCTCCTGCAGGTGCTCGACGACGGTCGCCTCACCGATGGGCAGGGCCGCACGGTCGACTTCACCAACACGGTGCTGATCATGACGTCCAACCTGCCCGGCGAGCCGGCCGACTACTTCAAGCCCGAGTTCATCAACCGGATCGACGACATCATCCGGTTCCGATCGCTCACGCCTGACGACCTGCGCCAGATCGTCGACATCCAGCTCGACCGGTTGCGGGCGCGGTTGGCCGATCGCCGGATCGGCCTCGAGGTGTCGGAAGACGCGATGGCGTTGCTCGCCCGGGAGGGCTTCGACCCGGCATTCGGCGCCCGCCCGCTCAAGCGCGTGATCCAGCGCGAGATCGGCGATCGCGCCGCGGTGCTCCTGCTCGAGGGCGTGGCGCCCGAGGGTTCGACGTTGCGTGTCGACGCGGTCGCGGCTGGTGAGTCGCGCGGTGGCGCCGACACCGACGGTGAACGGGCTGACCAGGAGCTTCGCGTGTCCGTGGTCGATTTTGCACAAAGTTGACCGCGCCTTGGCGGCCGACTCACACGTTGATGGGCAAACTGGCGATGTTTCCTTCCGCTCGCCGCCTTCAGGGATCCCGCCTCCTGAAGGCGGCGATTGGTTTTTTCCGGCGCGGTTGGGTTCCCCGCTCGGTCCGGATCCCGTCGACGCTCGGATCGAGACCTAGCCGACGCGTGCTTCGGCCGCGATCCGCTCGATCGTCTCGGTGGGTGCGTGATCGCCCCGGACGAGCTCGAACCGCATGCGCAACGGTCGGTTGCCCACCACGGCCAGGTTGCCGCCGTCGACCTGCGCCAGCCGGCGTGCGAGCGAGAGCCCGCGCCCGTGGCGTGCCGCCGGGTCGACCGGTCCGTCGAACATCGACCTGAGGCGATCGTCGGGCGCTCCGGGCCCCTGGTCGATCACGACGACCGACGGTCCGTCGATCATGAGCGTCACGGCGCCGCGGCCGTGCCGCAGTGAGTTGTCGATGAGGATGTCGATCACCTGACCGGCCAGGCCCTTCGTGCCGAACACCGGGGGCGACGGATTCGCGGTGATCACCGAGACGTGCCGCCGCACGGCGTTGAAGCGGGGCCGCCACTCGTCCGTATGGTCGTTCACCAGCGCTGTCAGGTCGAAGATCGTCCGCTCGTTGGTGGAGCGGTTGCGGGCCGCGGCCAGCAGCTCGTCGATCGTGGCGTTCAGCTGGTCGGTCTGGGCGAGCCCCGCCGACGCCTCGAGCGCCACGTCGGGGTGGCCGCTCATGCTCAGGATCTCCAGGCGCATGGCGATGCCGGCGATACCGGTGCGCAGCTGATGGGTGGCGTCGGCGGTGAAGTGCCGCTCGTTGGCGAGCAGCGTGTCGACGCGCTGCGAACTCGTCTCGAGCGCCGACCCGATGTGGTCGATCTCGGGGATGTTGGTGCGGTTGTACGGGCCCGGCGAGAAGTCGCCGTCGCCGATCCTGGCGGCGCGGGCAGCGAGTCGCTCGAGCGGACGCGCGAGCTGGTACGACTGCACGGCGGCGAGGGCTGCTGCCGCTCCGATGGCGCCGACCGCCAGCATCAGCAGGATGTTCAGCTGGGATCGGAAATTCTCGTCGAGCGGGTCGGCGTCGGTGAGCACGACGATGCGCGCTCCGTCCGGACCGACGCGGGTGGCGATCGCGGTGGAGTCGACGCCCTGGGGGATCCTGCGTTCGAGCACCTCGCCGTCGGCGGCGATGATCTGCAGGCCGTCGCGCGGGCCGAGCGGCTCGAGCAGCGCGTCGATGTCGGGTTCGCCCGCTTCCACCTGAACGGCGTAGTCGGCAGCGATCGTGGTCGCCTGCTGCTCGAGTCGGGACTCGAGCTGCTGTTCAGCCGCCTGGTAGACGATGTAGCCGATCGGCAGCGCGAGGGCGCCGAGCACCACGAGGACGATCGCGATCGTCGAGATGACGAGGCGACGCCGCACGGCCGCTCCCGGTCAGCCCTCGAAACGGAACCCGACGCCGCGCACCGTCACGATGAGCGTCGGCGGGTCCGAGTCGTCGCCGATCTTCCGTCTCAGCGTCGAGATGTGGGTGTCGAGCGTGCGGGTCGAGCCCCAGTAGTTCTCGTCCCAGACCGAGGCCATGATCTGCTCGCGGGTGAACGTCGCGTCGGGCCTGCTCATCAGCAGCGCGAGCAGATCGAACTCCTTGGACGTGAGCTCGAGCTCCTGTCCGTCGAGGTAGGCGCGGCGCGACTCGGTGTTGACCCGCAGGGGGCCGCCGGTCAGCTCGCGGGGCATCTGGTGAGCGGCCTGGGCGACGCGCAGCCGGGCCTTGATGCGGGCGACGAGCTCGGCGAGGCGGAACGGCTTGGGGACGTAGTCGTCGGCGCCGGCGCCGAGGCCGACGATGACGTCCATCTCCTCGGCGCGGGCGGTCAGCATGATGATCGGCAGCTCGGGCCGGTCTTCGCGGACCTTGCGGCACACGTCGAGACCGTCGATGTCGGGCAGCGTCAGGTCGAGCAGCATCAGGTCGGGCTTGCGGGTGATGACCGCCTCGATCCCGTCGCTGCCGGTGGAGGTGTGGACGACGTCGAACCCCTCGGTACCGAGGACTCGCAGCAGCGGTTCGCTGATGCGCTCGTCGTCCTCCACCAACAGGATCGTCGTCACGCCCCCGATCGTACGTCACCCAGCGCGCTGGATCACGCGCTCCATGCTCGCCGCCTTGTTCAAGATCTGTTCAAGATCGACACGACGTGGCGAATCGGGGCCGCGAGTCACGTTCTGCGGCGGATCGCAGCGGCGTGCGCCGGGAAGCCCTCGTGGTCGGCCAGCGCGACGATCGACGGCGCCATGCGGCGCAACGCGGCCCCGTCGGCCCGCGCCACCGCGGTGCGCTTGACGAAGGCCGCCGCGGTGATGCCCGAGCTCACGTGGGCGAACCCGCTCGTCGGCAACGAGGCCGGGCAGCCGATCACGAAGTTGGCGGCGCTGAACGGGGTGTGCTGGCCCACGAGGATCTCGCCGGCGTTCACCAGACGGTCGACCACGCCGTCGACGAGCTCGTCCGCGATCGCGACTTGGAGGTGCTCGGGCGCGTAGCGGTTGGCGACGGCGATGGCCTCGTCGAGATCGGCGACCACGACGGCGCCGCCGTTGGGGCCGAGGGCGGCGCGAGCGGCGTCGGCGCGCGCCGGCGGGAGCGCGGCGACCTGGTGGGCGAGCGCGGCGTCGACGGCGTCCACGAGCGACCGGTCGGGGGTGACGAGCACGACGGACGTGTCCGTGCCGTGCTCGGCCTCGATGAGCAGGTCGGCGGCCAGGAGCTCGGGATCGGCCGTCGGGTCCGCGATCACGAGGCTCTCGGTCGGGCCGAGCAGCATCATCGTGGCGACGCCGTGGCGTTGCATCTCGACCTGGGCGATCGTGACGGCGGGCGAGCCCGGTCCGACGATCTTGCGGACGCGGGGGATCGTCGCCGTGCCGAAGCCCAAGGCGGCCACGCCGGCGGGTCCGTTGACCCGGAAGACCTCGCGCAGGCCGAGCTTGCGGCACACGGTCAGCACGGCCGGGTCGACGGCACCGTCGCCGCCCGGGATCGGCGGCACGACCAGCGCGATGTCGGGAACGCCGGCCACGATCGCCGGCACCGCCAGCTGGTAGGCGACGCTCGGGTAGCTCGCCTTGCCCGATGGCGTGAACAGACCGACCGACGCGATCGGGGTGATCTTCTCCCCGACCTCGAGCCCGGGCTCGGGTTGGAACGACCAGTCGCCGCCTCGGGCCAGCTGCTGCTCGTTGAACGCCCGCAGGTGCGCGATGGCGTCGTCGATCGCCGCGTCGACGGCCGGGTCGACGGTCGCGCCGTCGAGCTCGTCGTCGCTCACCCGGAGCCCGCCGGGCGTGACGGTGATGCCGTCGAAGCGCGCCAGCGCGTCGCACACCGCTTCGTCGCCGCGCTCGCGGACGTCGTCGATGAGCTCGCCGATCGAGCGCCGCAGGTCGGGGTCGAAGATGTCGGCGAGCCCACGGTCGACGAGCGCGGCGCGCGCCGCCTCGTCCATCGTCGCCCAGCGCTGGATGCGCAGCACGCTCATGGCGGCCCACCGTACCGGCCGCCGGATTCGATCTCGCTCGGGTGCCCGGAAGCGGCAGGGTGGCGGCTCGGCCGCAGCGCCGATGACGAGACAATTCGTTCAGGCGCCTCCGGGGAAGCGGTGGTCGCGTTCGGGCGGGAGTACATTCGGGTCACGTTCCAGTCCGCGATACCGGGGAGCGTGCCCATGCCCGTCACCGTCGTCGTCGGCGCCCAGTGGGGTGACGAGGGCAAGGCGAAGATCATCGACCTCCTGGCGAAGGAGCACGTGTACGTCGTGCGCTACCAGGGCGGCCACAACGCCGGTCACACGGTGGTGGTCGACGGCGAGCGGTACGCGCTCCAGCTCGTCCCGAGCGGGGTGCTGTACGACCACGTCATCCCGGTGATCGCCAACGGGGTGGTCGTCGATCTGCCGACGTTGTTCTCCGAGATCGACACGCTCGAGTCGCGGGGCATCTCGTGCGCCGAGCTGAAGGTGTCGAGCCGCGCCCATCTCATCTTCCCGTGGCACCAGGCGCACGACGTCATCGCGGAGGCGATGCGCGGCGACGACAAGATCGGCACGACGCTCAAGGGGATCGGCCCGGCCTACGCCGACAAGGCGCGCCGCGTCGGGGTGCGTGTCGGCGAGGTGCTCGACCTCGACCGCTTCGCGATGACGGTGCGGGCGCGTGCGATCGCCGAGAACGCGGTCATCGAGCAGGCCGGCGCCGAGCCGCTCGACGTCGACGAGATCGTCGAGCGGTTCGTCGACGACGGACGTCGGCTGCAGCCCCACGTGTGCGACACGGTGACCCTGTTGCACGACGCGATCGGCCGCGGCGAGCACGTGCTGCTCGAGGGCGCCCAGGCAACGTTCCTCGATCTCGACCACGGCACCTATCCGTACGTGACGTCGTCGAACCCGACGGCGGGTGGAGCCTGCGCCGGCTCCGGTCTGGGACCCCGCGACATCGATCGGATCGTCGGCATCACCAAGGCGTACACCACCCGAGTGGGCGCCGGTCCGTTCCCGACCGAGCTGCTCGACGACGACGGCGACCGACTGATCGACGTCGGCAAGGAGTTCGGTACCGTGACCGGCCGCCGTCGACGGGCCGGCTGGATCGACTGCGTGATGCTCCGCCAGGCGGTGCGGCTGAACAGCCTGACCGAGCTCGCGTTGACCAAGCTCGATGTGCTCGACGGCTTCGAACAGGTGCGGGTGTGCACCGGCTACCTGCTCGACGGCGAGCCGATCGACCACTACCCCGATCGCTCCGACGTCCTCGCCCGGGTCGTGCCGGTCTACGAGACGTTGCCCGGGTGGCGCACCGACCTGTCGAGTGCTCGCGAGCCGGGCTCGCTCCCCGACGAGGCGGGCGCGTTTCTCCGGCTGGTCGAGGAGCAGGTGGGGGTGCCGGTCACGGTGGTCGGGGTGGGCGCCGAGCGCGACGACTTCCTCCTGTGGACGGCGTGAGGCGGCGACCGTGATCCCGCGCTACTCGACACCGGAGATGGACGCCGTCTGGTCGGATGTCGCCAAGTTCTCGCGCTTCTTGGAGGTCGAGCTGCTGGCGACCGACGCCCACGCCGACATCGGTGTGGTACCCGCCGCCGACGCGGCGGCGTGTCGCGAGCGGGCGCCCGTCGTCGACGAGGCGTTCGTCGCGACGGTGGCCGAGCGCGAGGCGGTGACGAACCATGACGTCGCTGCGTTCGTCGACGTCGTCCAGGGTGCGATCGGCGGGGACGCCGCCAAGTGGATCCACTTCGGCCTGACGTCGTCCGACGTCGGCGACACCGTGCTGTGCTGGCAGATGACCGACGCCGCCGACCACCTGCTCGCCGCCGCCGACGACCTCGTCGCCACGCTGGTCGCGCTGGCCCGCCAGCATCGCGACACGGTGATGATCGGGCGGACCCACGGGGTGCACGCCGAGCCGACGACGTTCGGGACGAAGGTCGCGCTGTGGGCGTTGCAGGTCGATCGCGATCGGCGCCGGCTGCGGGCCGCTCGTGACACGGTCGCCGTGATGAAGCTGAGCGGCGCGGTCGGCACCTATTCGAACATCCCACCGGCGGTCGAGGCGTTCGTCGGTCGGGCGCTCGGGCTGCGGCCGGTGCCGGCGACCCAGGTGATCGCCCGCGACCGCCACGCCGAGTTCCTGTACGCCGGTGCGTCGATCGGCGCGACGTGCGAGCTGATGGCGGTCGAGCTGCGGCACCTCCAGCGCACCGAGGTGCGCGAGGCGCAGGAGGGCTTCGCGGCCGGGCAGAAGGGCTCCTCGGCGATGCCGCACAAGCGCAACCCGATCTCGGCCGAGACGATCAGCGGTCTCGCCCGGGTGCTGCGGTCGAACCTGCTCGCCGGGCTCCAGGACGTCGCCCTGTGGCACGAGCGCGACATCTCCCACTCCTCGGTCGAGCGGGTCGTGCTCCCCGACTCGTCACACCTCGCGCACTACGTGCTGCGGCGCACCGACCGGCTGCTGTCGAACCTCGTCGTGTTCCCCGAGCGGATGCTCACCAACCTCGAGGCCAGCCACGGGCTGGTCTTCAGCCAGCCGGTGCTGCTTGGTCTGGTGGCGTCGGGGATGAGCCGCGACGACGCCTATCGCATCGTGCAGCGCAGCGCGATGCGCGCCTGGGACGAGGGCGTCGACTTCCGGACGCTGCTGGAAGCCGACGACGAGGTGCCCGACCGGATCCTCGACGACGCGTTCGACCTGTCGCGCTCGCTCGCCAACCTCGACGTGATCTTCGCCGAGCTCGACGCGCTGTGAGGACGTATCGAAAGGTGCCAGGCACCTTTCGATACGTCAGCGGGTGCCGCGGCCGATGCCGGCCCGCTTGAGGGTGGCGGCGGGCACGCCCACATCGCGCCACGACGCGTAGGAGATGCCCTTGCGCTCGCCGTACGACTTGGCGACACCGACGAACTTGTCCTCGAGGTCGCTCAGGTCGACACCGGAACCCATCGAGGCCAGCTCGTCTTCGAGATCACGGCGTTCCTGGACGAGCTGCAGCTCCTCGATCGCGCTCGCGTCGGCAAGCTTCGCCTCGATCGCCTCCAGCCGGCTCGCGATCGAATCCGGTGTCCGCTTGCGACCCCGCTTCGGCTTCGAGCTGCGGAGCGCCTCCAGGTAATCCCGCACGACCCGTCCTTCGGCACGGCCACGCTCCATCGCTGCCTTGTGCTCGTCGCTCATGCCCTTGGGTCCACGCTTTGCCATATTTCCAGTGTACGCGGGCGCTCCATTTGTGCAATAGCGTCACCTGCGTGTTCGATCTCGAGGCGCATGGCGCCGATACCTTCGTCGGAACCGGCCCCCGCTATCCGTGGGGCGGACTCTACGGAGGTCAGATCGTGGCCCAAGCACTCCGCGCCGCGGCTCGCTCGCTCGACACCGAGTACGAACCGCACTCGATCCGCGCCTACTTCATCCGGCGTGGTGACCACGCCGAACCGGTGCGCTACGAGGTCGATCGGATCCGCAACGGGCGCAGCTTCGTGACGCGACGGGTCGTGGCCCGGCAGGCGGTCGGGGCGATCCTCAACGCCGAGTGTTCGTTCCAGAAGCGCGAGGAATCTCCCGTCATTCAGACGGTCGACGCCCCGAACGTGCCGCCACCGGACGGAATGGAGAACACGTCGTTCTCGCCGCATTTCGATCGTCGTTTCGTGCCTGACGCCGACGTTCCGTCGCAAGGTCGGGACGGTCGCGGCCGCGTGATCGCGTGGATACGCGTCCTCGACGATCTGACGGGAGCGGCCGACGACGAGCTGTTCTTGCATCAATGCTGGCTGGCCTATGTGTCCGATGATCTCGCGACCGACAGCGTGCGGGCGGCCTATCTGGCCGATCAGCCCGTGGAGCGCGCAGAGCTGTCTGGTGTCAGCCTCGACCACACGGTGTGGTTCCACCGGCCGATGCGCGCCGACCGGTGGCAGCTGCACGACTTCTCGTGCCACCACTACGGCGGGGGTCGCGGCCTGGCGGTCGGCCACGTGTTCGACGACGAGGGAGCGCACGTGGCGACGGTCGCGCAGGAGGTCCTGATGCGCCGGCGCCGCGACTGATCAACGGCCGGCCGGTCAGAGGTGGGGAGCGACCTCGGCGGCGACGAGGTCGAGGTGGTCGAGGTCGGACACGTCGAGCACCTGGAGGTAGATGCGCTCCGCACCATCGTCGATCCACCGGCGGAGGGTGTCGACGGCTTCGCCGGGTGTGCCGGCGACACCGTTGCGTCGCAGCTCGGCGGGCTCCCGCCCGATCGCCGCCGCCCGACGGTCGACCTCCGCCGCGTTCGAGCCGACGCACACGACGAGCGCGACCGACCGGAGCAACGATGCCGGATCGCGGCCGATCGCCTCGCAGGCGGCCGAGACGACCGGTTGCTGACGGAGGAACGCGTCACGGTCGACGAAGGGGAGGTTGAACTCGGCCGCGTAGCGGGCCGCCAACCGGGGGGTGCGCTGCGGCCCGCCGCCGCCGACGATGATCGGCGGGCCGCCGGATTGCGCCGGCTTCGGGAGGGCGGGTGAATCGGCCAAGCTCCACACGTCGCCGTCGAAGTCGAACGTCTCGTCGACGGGCGTGTTCCAGAGGCCGTGGACGATCGCCATCTGCTCCTCGAGGTTGTCGAAGCGCGCGCCGAGCTCGGGGAACGGGATGCCGTACGCGGAGTGCTCCTGCTCGTACCAGCCGGCGCCGAGGCCGAGCTCGACCCGACCGTTCGACATCTGGTCGACCTGGGCGACCGAGATCGCCAGCGGACCGGGCAAGCGGAACGTGGCGGCCGTGACGAGCGTGCCGAGGCGGATCGTGCTGGTGTCGCGAGCGAGCCCGGCGAGCGTGATCCATGCGTCGGTCGGGCCGGGCAGGCCGGAGACGTCGCCCATCTTCAGGTAGTGGTCGCTGCGGAAGAAGGCACCGAATCCGAGCTGCTCGGCTCGGCGGGCGAGCGCGAGCAGATCGTCGTAGCTGGCGCCCTGCTGGGGCTCGGTGAAGACGCGGAGGTCGGCGAGGTCCATCCGGGCGACGTTAGACGTCGGCGTCTGGGCGCCGGGTAGCGTCGGCCCGATGTCCGAGCTGCCACCGCTCCCGCCAGACCGCCACGCGCTGCGCGAGCACGTGCTGGAGCACTCGGTCAAGCGAGGCGAGTTCACGCTCAAGTCGGGGGCGCGGTCGTCCTGGTTCCTCGACACGAAGCAGACGGCGTGCCGGCCCGACGGCATCGTGCTCGTCGCCGATGCGATGCTGGCGATCATCCCCGACGACGCGACGGCGATCGGTGGCCTGACGATGGGCGCCGACCCGGTGGCGTTCGGCGTGGCGGCCGTCGCCGCGACCCGCGGTCGCGAGCTGCGCAGCTTCAGCGTCCGCAAGGAGGCCAAGGGCCACGGCGTGACCGGCCGGCTGGCCGGCGCGCTGCTCCGCGGCGACCGGGTGGTGATCGTCGAGGACACGACGACGCGTGGCACCTCGCTGATGGAGGCGGTCGAGGTGGTGCGCGAGTTCGGGGCCGAGCCGGTGCTGGTGAGCTTGATCGTCGATCGTGGCGACACCTGCGCAGCGATGTGCGGTGCCGCCGGAGTCCGCTACGAGCCCCTCCTCACCGCGGTCGACCTCGGCTTCACCCCCAACTCCTGACCGTCCCGCATGAACGGAGGACGGTGAGAGGGGGCTCAGGGTCAGCAGACGTTGCCGCAGACGCGCCACGAGTTGACGCGGATGCGGTCGTCGACGTTGACCTCGTAGGGCCGGTACTCGACGACGGCGCGGATGGCAGTGCGCGACCCGTCCTTGACGGCGGTCGAGGTGACCTGCACCTTGCCGGTGATCGGGCTGGTCGGCACGGCGATCTCGAAGTTGGTCGCCGACGTGGCCGCCTGGAGGATCAGCTGGGCGACGACGATGCCACCCTTCATCTTCTGGATGGCGCTGTTCGACACGTTGCCGAACTCGGCTTCGGCCAACGGCGCGTAGAACAGGCCGTGGGCGATGAACTCCTTGCCGTTGCCGCTGTCGGTGTAGAGCACCTCGGGCGTCGTCGTGGCGTTGAGCGTGCTCCACTTCACGAGCGAGGCGCTCTCGAAGCCCCCGTCGCCGGTGGGTCCGCACCAGATCTCGGACTTCTTGCAGAGCGTCTGCACGCTGACGTAGTTGGTGCCCTGCTTGCGGCCGTGGATCTCGAGCGCGCCATTCGTCTCGACCTTGAGGTGGGAGTTGTTGCCGAGGTAGAAGGTGGCGCCGGGCTCGAGGCTGAACACCTTCGCCGGGTCGATGTTCTGGATCGTCGTGCAGGCCGTCGTGTTGGGCCGCTCGTTGCCGACCGTCTCGCTCGGGCGGAACACCTTCGGGTTGGGGACGCCGGCGGTGACGATGCCCTGGCGGGCGATCAACCGCGGGTTCGAGCTGGGCAGGTCGAACACGTACTCGCCCGACAGGAAGTAGGCATCGCGATTCGCGGTGTCGGGGGACGTGGTGTAGCGGCCCGGGAAGAACACCCGGCAGTTGCCGCCCCCGGTCATGTCGACGTAGCCGCCGCGAGGCGTCGACGTTGCAAGCGCCTGCCACGTCTGCAGCTGGGCGGTGGTCACCAGGTTGTACGCGGTCGCCGGTGCGATCGCGAGCGCGCCGTTGCGCTCGGGAAGGGTCTTCAGGTCGACCGGGATCTGGGGGCTCGGGAACTTCTGCCACCACGGTTGGCTCACGCACTCGGGCCCGAAGATGAGGTTGGGCTTGAAGGACAGCTTGCCGTTGGCGCGAGCGACCACGACCGACGGCTTCTCCGGCGTGCAGGGCACGGTCGCGTCGTGGTAGAGCAGCGGACCGTCCTGGATCTCGACGCCGGCGTGGGTCGACGAGATGTCGAAGTTGAACGCGGTGGAGTTGATGCGCTGCATGTAGACGGGTCCGCCGAGGATCTTCTTGTTGCTGCCGCCCTGGGAGGAGAGCAGGAACGCGTCCGTGCCGGTGAGTGGGACGCCCTGACCGGTCATCACCGCCGCGTAGAGCTTGATGTCGTCGAGGCCGGTCGTGATGCGCTGGCACGACACCGTCGCGGTCGCACCGTTGAAGTCGCTCGTGATGCCCGGGAGCGTGTGGATCGCATCGTCCCACACGCAACCGCGCGCCTTCAGCTTGATCTGGTCGAGCGCATACCGCATGCCGGCGTCGGCCGCCGCGAGCTGGTCGCTGCGGGACTCTGCGACGTGACCGTAGGAGAGGCTCGCCGTCGAGTAGGTGGCCACCGCGAGCACCACAGCACCCAACACTGCGGTGATGACGAGGACCAGCGGGAGCGCGAGGCCGTCGTCACGGTGCGTTCGATTCGAATGGATCATCACGGGTAGAACTCCACGGGGTTGCGCGAGGACGACTCGATGAGGACGTCCTCTCCGGAGGCGGCGTGCAGGACGAGATCGACGGCGACCACCTTGGGACCGCTGTACTTGAAGATCACGTCGGGTGGATCGGTGGGGTCGAGCCCGGACGTGAGCTTGAGGAGCTTCGTTCCGGAGGACGTCGAGCAGGTGTAGCGGAAGACGCGCCCGTCGACGTAGCGATAGTTGGCGACGAACGTCGTGGTCGAGAACCCGGCTTCGCGCCAGCTGAAGTGGACGATGTTCGACCCGGACCCGCCACAGTCGTTCCGGCCGGGCGAGGTGTCGATCCAGCCCTTCGGATCGGGCGCGTCGAACGGTGGGGTGGACGTCGTGTCGTGCGCCAGCCAGGTCGCGAGGCCGCGCGTGGAGCGAGCGTCGTCGACGCGGATCTCGGCGCTCGGCGTGGTCCGCACGATCACGGTGAACGCGCCGGCGAGCGCGGTCAGCACGACGCCGATGATCACCGTGACCATGACGACTTCGATGAGCGTGAAGCCGCGGTCGTCGTGAGCGAGGGGGTCCTTGCTGGCGGTCATCACTTGCCCTTCACCATCTGCAGCGTCTTGACCAGCCCTCCGGGGCTCGTGGTCCGGATCGTCACGCGTTGGGTGTACTGGGGCGAGTTGGCGTAGAGACCGCCTTCGAGGCAGTACGTGTCTCCCCACTCGTAATTGGCGTCGGGGTTGGGCTTGCCGAGGAACTGGACGTTGGTGACCGCGATCGAGGCAGCTGCGGGGTTCGGCCACGATGTCGGCTTGGGAACGCTCGGCGGCTGCACCGCGGCGTTGTAGGCCGCGATCACGGTGGCCTTGGTGTTGCCATCGCACGACACGCGGGGCGCCTTGTACACGGCGTCGGACGCCGCCTGGAGCCAGGCGAACGAGATGGCGTGCTGCTCGTCGATGGTCGACGCCTTCGTCGTCGTGCGGAGCCCCACGAGGACGGCGGTGACGCCCATGCCCATGATCACGACCGCGACGAGGATCTCGATCAGGCTGACGCCCCGGTCGCGCCGATCCCGCCGTGGGCGCGCCGGGCGCGAATGTGGTCGGTTCCCACTCATGCATCGGCTATCGGCCGCCCGGAGGGCGCGCTTGAGCAGGAACTGGTCAAGAAATCCACTCGATCAGGGAGAACGCGCGTCCGTTCCGGTGTCAGCCGGGTAGCAACGCCTCGCTCACCCAGCACTCCGTCAGGTGCAGGGTCGAGCGGATCCGCACGACGCGCTTGGGCTCGTCGGGGCCGCGACCGCACATCGCCAGCGCCGCCTTGATGCACGACTCCTCGTCGGGGAGCACCATGGGCATCCTGCTGCGCCGCATCCCGGCCGGCCCGGCGGTGAAGCAGTTGATGTTCGTCTTGCGGAAGTCGAGCTGGTTGGCGAGCGAGGCGGGGATGAAGTCGGCGAAGCCGATGCCGAGCGCGTTGCCGCCGCTGACCTCGGTGAGGCCGAGCAGCACGATCGCCCCGACCCGTGGCCGCGCGGGTTCGTCGAGTCCCGCCACCCAGAA
>JBFHJC010000077.1:0-13969 GCA_041596155.1 Ilumatobacter sp.
CGAAGCTGGCGGCCGCCGCGGCTGCGGCCCAGCGTCCGGGCCAGGTCGGCGGGGACGACCGGCGCGGCGCTCTCGGGTTCGGGCTGCTCGTGGCACGCTTCGACTGGGACGGCGGCGCGCCGGCGATCGCGCCGACGCTGGCGCGGATCGCGGGCGACGCCGAAGCGGCCGGCTTCGAGAGCCTCTGGGTGATGGACCACCTCATCCAGATCCCTCAGGTGGGCGCGCCCTGGGACCCGATGCTCGAGAGCTACTCGACCCTGGCTCACCTCGCGGCGGTGACGTCGCGCATCCGGTTGGGGGTGCTCGTCTCGGCGGTGACGTTGCGACATCTCGGGCACCTGGCCAAAGTGATCGCAACGCTCGACGTGTTGAGCGGCGGTCGGGCGATCGCCGGACTCGGGGCCGGGAGCTCCGAGCACGAGCACCGTGCCTACGGCATCGAGTTCCCGTCGGCGCGCCGGCGACTGGCGCTGCTCGAGGACGCGCTGCAGGTGCTGCCGGTGCTGCTCGGCCCCGGCGGGCGGCGCTTCGCCGGTCGGGTCGTCGAGATCCCCGAGGCGACGGGGTACCCCCGGCCGATCCAGGAGCGCGTGCCGATGATCGTCGGCGGATCGGGCGAGCGGGTGACGCTGCGGTTGGCCGCGCAGTACGCGGACGGGTGCAACCTGTTCGGCGACGCCGCCAAGGTCGCTCGTCGGGTCGGGGTGCTCCACGATCACTGCGCGGACGTCGGCCGCGACCCGGTATCGGTCGAGGTCACGCATCTGGGCAACGTCCTCGTCGGACGCGACCGGGCGGACCTGCGCGACCGCGTCGAGCGACTGCGGCCCTCCACGCTCGGACCGGAGCGGTTCGCGGCTCGAGCCAACGCCGGGACGATCGACGATCACGAAGCGGGCTGTCGAGCGCTCGTCGCGGCGGGCGTGAACACTGCGATCGTGAGCCCCGCGGCGCTCGACGACCCCGCCACCATCGACGCTCTCGGCGAGCTGATCGGTCGGTTCGGCGGTCAGTGACCGCGGCGAAGTGCGCGCCGCAGATGCATCGGCCGGCGTGGCACCGGCGAGCTGGTGACGATGTCGGTGACCGAGTCGCCGTGCTCCCACAGCTCGTGCAGGAGGTCTTCCAGATGCGCGGTGTTGCGCACCCGGGCGCGCACGACGTCAGCCGCCGAGGCCGCGCAGCACGTCCCGCAGCGACTCGAGGCCGGCAGCCAGTGAGTCGGTCAGGTTGGCCAGCTCGGTCTCGCGCACGTCGATCGCGATCGGCACGTCGAGCTTGACCGGGAACTCGTCCTTGATCGGAACGGTCTCGTCGATCGGGATGTCGACCACGAGATCGATCGGCACTTCGATGTCGACCGGGACGGTGACCTCGAGCGGCACGCTGAACCCGAGTGGTGTCTCGACCTCGATCGTCGTGTCGAACGTCTCCTTGATCGGGATCGCCGTCTTGATCGGCACCTCGACCGTGCGGTTGATGACCACCTCGGTGTCCACCGGGATCACCTCGTCGATGTTGACCTCGAACGCGATCGTCGAGTCGCCGAACTGACGCAGCCCGGCGATCGCCTCGTCGACACCCGCCGACACCTGCGGCCCGAGCTCGCTCACGAGCTCCTGGAAGCCGGTGATCTGGGAGGCGTACAGCGCGGCGCCGGCCTCGACGCGCTCGAGATCGCTCTGGGTCGCGTCGAGCTCGCTGAGGGCCGAGGCCAGATCAGTCCGTGCCGCGGCCGCGTCGCCTTCGGCGTCGGCGACGCGGCCCATCATCAAGGCCAGCGCGACGAGCGCCCCGACGAGCACCGTCGCCAGGAGCCCGATCATCAGGTTGACGCGGCGTGTCAGTGCCGCGAGGTCGCCGGCGGGAACGAGCGCGGGCCCCGGGGTGCCCGGCGCGACGCCCTGGGGCGGTGTCGCGCCGGCGTGGGCGGCAGCCAGTTCACGGTCGCCGTCGCCGTCGCCGGCGATCGGTGCGGCGGGAGAGTCGGGTTCGAGGTCCATGGTGCCTCCAGTGTCTCGTCGCATGGCGGCGACCGCGAGCAGGCCGGCACCGACCACCACCGCAGCGGCGGTGAACGTCTCGGCGATGGCCTGGGCGGTGAGCGCCTCCTGCGCCGCGAGCAGGGCGCGGTCGAAGTCGGGGTCGGTGAGCGGGGGGAGATCGATGTCGGCCCGCAGCGCCTCGAAGCGGGCGAGGCCCCAGGCGGTCAGCGCCGACAACCCGACGCTGAGGCCGAGCAGGCGCACGACCATGACGATCGCAGCGGCGGCGCCGCGCTGGTCGGGCGGCGCGGCATCGACGACGGCGCTGGTGGTCGGCGCGACCGTGAGGCCGAACCCGGCGCCGAGCATGGCGAGCTGCAGCGCGAACACGGGGTACGAGGTGTCGGCGGTCCAGGTGGCGCCCATCCATGCGTAGGCGGCGGCCGAGAGGGCGACGCCGGCGAGCACCGGCGGCCGGTACCACCAGCGCTCGGTCGCGCGACCGCCGACGTAGGAGAACACGGCCATCGCCGCGGTGAGCGCCGACAGGGTCGATCCGGCGTACACGGCGGCTCGTTCGAGATCGATCTCGACGGCGTTGATGAACAGGGGCACGTCGACCATCGCGATCACGAGCCCGGCGCCAACGACGAAGTTCACGAACAGGGCGACCAGCAGGTTGCGCCCCCGGAACAAGCGACGGTCGAACAGCGGCTCGGTCGCGCGCGCCTGCTGGACGACGAACGCCACGCCGGCGACCAGCGCTACCGGGTAGAGCCACCAGAGGTCGACGCCGCTGCCGGTCAGCTCGTCGAGTCCGTTGACGCTCTGGATCTCGGCCGAGCCGAGCAGCGCCATGTTGAGCGCGACCAGGGTGACGGTGAGCAGGGTGGCGCCGACCCAGTCGAGGCGCGGCCGTCGTTCGGGCCGGTCGTGGCCGGCGAGCGCCCACCACGACGCGGCCAAGCCGCCGAGGGCGAGCGGCACGTTCAGCCAGAACTGCCACTGCCAGGTGAGGAACCGCACGAGCATCGCGCCGTACAGCGGGCCCCACACCCAGCCCATCGTCTCGATCGCGCCGAGCGTGCCGAGGGCACGGGCGCGCTTGCCTTCCGGGTAGACGTCGCCCACGACCGCCAAGGCGACGGGCACCATCGCCCCGCCGCCGATCGCCGTGAGGATCCGTCCGATCAGGAACCACCGGAACGAGTGGTCGAGCTCGATGGCGAGCGGGATCAGGATCGTGCCGATCATGAACAGGAGATAGGCACCGACGAACGTGCGCCGGCGCCCCAGCACATCGCTGACGCGCCCGGCGATCGGCATGATCGCGACGAACGCGATCAGGTACGCGTTGACGATCCAGGCCGCGTCGTCGAGACCGTCGGGCAGCACGAGCCCGAGGTCGCCGATGATCGGGCGCAGCATCGTCGACACGACCGTGAGGTCGTCGGCAGCGACGAAGACGCTGAATCCGACGACGGCGAGGATCGTGGCCGGCGACGGACGGCGCGGGACGGCGGGGGCCTCGGCCGTGGCGTGATCGGTCATGTCAGGTGCCCGACGCTCGACGGACGTTGGCGGGCGGCTGGATCGTGAACGTCTCGCCGTATCGGTCGAGCGTGAGCTCCCATCGGCTCTCGCCGCCGTCGATCACGGTGCTGAACTCAGCGGCGGTCACGAGCCCGGTGGTCGGGTGGATCCACAGCTCGACGGGCACGTCCTGGTCGCGGACGAGACCGACCGTGATGTTGCGCACTTCGGCGGCCGGAGCGGTGCCCCGCACGTGGTAGCGCTGGCCGCCGCGGTCGTCGATGCCGACGAGCTCGGCGTCGCGCAGGTTGGCGAGCAGCGGACGCCAACCACCCTCCGGGTCGAAGAACTTCGACGGGTCGATGTCGTAGCCGGTCGGGAGGGTCTCGAAGTCGCCCGTGACCGGGTTGGAGATCCAGACCTCTTCGTCGACGGCGACGGCGCCGAGGCGGGTGGTGAGGTTGCCCTCGACCGTGACGGTCAGCTCGGCCTGGGCTCTCGTCGGCACGGTGAACTGGCCGCGGAGACGGTCGAGCGCCAGACGCTCGAACTGGTCGATGAAGACCGGCGCACCCCTGCGCTCCAGCTCGAACTCGACGCTGCCGACCTCGGCCATCGCTGCCGCGGCGCGGTCGACGACGTCGCCGACGACTGCATCGGGGTCGGCGACCGCGCCGTCGTCGAGGTCGACGACGGCTCCGCCGTCGCCGGCCGCCGACTCGCCGCCGCCGTCGCCGCCGCGGAGTGCGAGCACCAGGACGGCGACCGTCATCACGGCGGCGACCGCGAGCGCGCCGGTGGCGAACACGGCGGTCGGGTCACGACGGACGGCGACGGGTGGACCAGCCGGCGAGGACGGCCGGTCGGCGGCGGGAGGGGGTTCGTGGGCGGTCGTGGGCGCGGTCATGTGGGGTCCTGCCACGCCGGGTGTACCCAGGCGCAACAGTCATCCAACCAGACGGCGCGGTCGCCTATTCCGCGGTCACCCTGCGGCGCGCACGGCGCGAGCGATCTCGCCCCACTTCCCGGCCGCCGACGGGTTGCGTCGCAACGACTCCTCGGCGAGGTACATGACGAGGCGCGAGGCGGTACTGGAGTACCGCTCGGTGAGGCGGTCGGCGAGCTCGTCCCACCGGCACACGACGGCGAAGTGCTCGAGCATCTCGTCGGTGATCGTGTCCGCCATCGCCGCCATGTCGCCGTCGCGAATCAGCTTGCCGAGCCGCTCCGTCGTGCCGTCGAAGCCCAGGTCGTCGAACTGGAATGCGTAGTTGGGGGTCGATCCGTAGAAGGCGATCTGGGTGCGGGCGCGCTGCACGAGGGCCGCTCGCTCCTCCGGAGTGTCGCCGGGCGCAGCGAAGACCGGCACGATCAGCGACAGCTCACCGGGGTCGCGTCCGGCGCGCGCCGCGCCCTCGGCCAACGACGGCAGCAGCCGCTCGCGGATGTAGTGCATCGAGTGCAGCGGGTGGACGTGCACGCCGTCGGCGACCTCGCCGGCGACCCGCGTCATGACCGGACCGACGGCGCTGATGTCGATCGGGACGGTGCCGTCGGGGTGTCGGGGAGGTGCCCACGCCGGAGGCAGGTAGCTCAATCGGTAGAAGTCGCCCTCGTGCTGCAGCCGCTCCTCGCCGCGGAAGGCCCGGAAGCACGCCTTGACGGCTGCGACGTAGTCGCGCATCCGCTCGGCCGGCTGGGAGAACTCGGCCGAGTACCGGCGAACGACGTGACCCTTGACCTGACTACCGAGCCCGAGGCGGAAGCGGCCGCCGGTGTTCTGCGAGAGCTCCCACGCGATCGCCGCCGAGATCATCGGGCTGCGCGGGAAGGCGACGGCGATGCCGGTGCAGAAGTGGAGCTGCGGGGCGGCCATCGCCGCCGCTGCGATCTTCATCCACGGCACCTCGGACGTCTCGGTGAAGAGCATGCCCGACCATCCCGCCGCCTCGAGTTGGGTGGCGAAGTCGGCCGTGTCGGCCCAGGTGCCGGCACCCGTCATCAGATCGAACTCCACCATCGCCTCCTTCACGAACCCCGACTCGACGTTAGGTCCGCGTCGCCGCGACGCTTCAGTCGCACAGCTCGCCGGTGTCGTGGAGCACGATCGTCTCGCCGCCCGCCAGCGAGACGGGTTCGTTGCCGCCGTCGGTGATGCCAGCGGTGTCGACGCACCCGTCGTCGCCGACCTCGGCCCCGATCCGGTAATCGCCGGGGCCGGGCAGCCCGAGCACGACCTGACCACCGGTCGCGGGCACCGACAGCTCGCCGTTGTCCCACTCGACCACGAGCGTCGGGGTGCCGTCGTAGGTGGCGTCGGGCCAATCGTCGGGTAGTCGGACGGTGACCGTGATCGAGCTCTGCTCGCCGAGTACGACGCGCACGGGGTCATCGGCGGCGCACCCGAGTGCGGTCACCGCGAGCAGCACGGCGATGGTGAGGTTCACGCCGTTGGCCCGCCTCAGCCCGTCACCGTGATGCGGCCCTGCATCGAGGGATGGATGTCGCACTGGAAGTCGAACGTGCCCGGCTCGTCGAACGTGAACGCGAACGTCTCACCGGCGTCGAGCGTGCCGGAGTCGAACGAGCCGTCGAGCGCCGACCACGTGTGGCGTGTGGCGTCGTCGTTCGTGACGATCACGGTGGTGCCGACCGGCACCTCGCTCACGCCGGAGAACGCGAAGTCGGCGATCGAGATCGTGGCGTCGCCCCGCGGTGCGCTGGCGGGTTCGGCTGCGGGTTCCTCCGCCGGGGCGGGTTCGGGGGCGGGTTCGGCATCGTCGTCGCCGCCACACCCCGCGAGCGCGAGGGCGGCGACGAGACCGGCGGCGGCGGTGCGCATCGTTCGCATCCTCACATTGTCGCTCCGGGTGGTGCGCGGTGTCAGCGCGGTCAGCGGCGCCGATCAGCGGGCCATGCCGTAGAACTCGGTGTTGGGCATCATGCCCGCGAAGTTGGCGTAGCGGTTCGAGAGCGCGAACAGCGCCGTGATCGCCCCGATGTCCCAGATCTCGTCGTCGGTGAAGCCCTTGGCCCGCATGTCGTCGACGTCGGCGTCGGTGATCGATGCCGAGTCGGTCGCCACCAGCAATGCGAACTCGACGATGTCCCGCTCGCGTTCGGACAGGTCGGCCTTGTTCGGGTTGACGGCCACCTGGTCGGCGAGCAACGGGTCCTTCGCCCGGATGCGCAGGATGGCGCCGTGCGCGACGACGCAGTACAGGCAGTCGTTGACGGCCGACGTCGCCACCACGATCATCTCGCGCTCGGCCTGGCTGAGTCCCTCGTCGGACTCCATCAGCGCGGCGTGGAACGCGAAGAACGCCCGGAACTCGGCCGGCCGTCGCGCGAAGGCGAGGAACACGTTGGGGACGAACCCCGACTTCTCCTGGACGGCGAGGATCTGCTCCCGGATGTCGTCGGGTAGGTCGTGGAGCTCGGGCACGTCGAACCGGGAGATGGCGCTCATCGGGCGAGCATGTCACGCAGTCGGCGGCGACGGCGAAGCGCCGGGACGGGCCGTGATCGCGAACGCGACGGCGGCCGCGGCGGCGACGTTGAGCGAATCGACGTCGGCGCGGATCGGGAGGCGAACCCGTCGCTCGCACTTGGCGATCGTCCTCGGCGACAGACCGGGACCTTCGGCGCCCAACACCAGCGCCAGACGGTCGGGCACCGCGAGCGTCCAGATGTCGTCGGCGTCGGCGGCGGGCGTGAGCGCCCACGTCTCGAAGCCGGCGACCGACAGCGCTGCAAGCGCGCCCGGCCAGTCGTCGGCGCGGGCGAACGGCAGGTGGAGCACCTCGCCCATGCTCACCCGCACGGTGCGGCGGGTGTAGGGGTCGATGCACGTGGGGTCGAGCACGAGCGCGTCGATGCCGAGCGCGCGAGCCGATCGGGCGACCGCGCCGAGGTTCTCGGGATCGTTGAGGCCCTCGACCACGGCGACACGGTGAGCGCGCGCCGCGAGTTCGGCCACGGTCGGCCGGGGCAGGCGGTCGGCGGCGGCGATCGCGCCGCGGTGCAGGTCGAAGCCGACGATGTCGTGGAGCAGCGCACGGTCGACCGCGTACACCGGCGCGTCGATCGCGTCGAGCATCGGTGCCAGCCGCTCGTACTTCTGGTGCGACACCAAAACGGAGCGAACTCGGTGAGCGGACTCGAGCAGTCGCTCGATCGCGACCGGCCCCTCGGCGATGAAGAGCTCGTCGCCCTCCATGCGACGGCGCGCCGCGGGGTCCTTCAGCTCGCGGTAGTCGGCCAGCCGCGGGTCGGCGGCGTCGGTGATCGGCTCCACGGCGACCAGTGTGGTCGCCGGGTTGCGTGCCGTCCGCAACGGCGCGATGATCGAACACGTGTTCTATCAAGGCTCGCTGTTCGGCACGCTGGCGCCAGAGTTCGACGCTGCCTTCGGCGAGCTGATCCGTTTCGACCTCGACGCGACCACCTGGGTCGACCTCGCGCCCGGATGGCTGCGCGGCGCCGACCAGGTGTACGACGACCTCGTCGCGATGCTGCCGTTCCGGCAGCGAACAGGCGTGCGGATGTACGACCAGATCGTCGACGAGCCGCGGCTGTCCGCCTGGTGGCGGCTCGAGTCGGGCGAGCCCGAGCCACTGCCGATCCTGCGCGACATCAGGCTGCTGCTCGCCGAGCGCTACGGCGAGCCGTTCGACTCGATCGGCTTCAACCTCTACCGCGACGGCAACGACTCGGTCGCCTGGCACGGCGATCGCCATCGCCACATCGTCACCAACCCGGTGATCGCCATCGTCAGCGTCGGCGCGCCGAGGCCGCTGCGCCTCCGTCCTCGCGGCGGAGGCGCCTCGCTCAGCTGGGACCTCGGCAACGGCGACCTGTTCGTCATGGGCGGCGCCTGCCAGCACGACTGGGAGCACACCGTGCCCAAGGTGCGAATCACAACCGGAGCCCGCCTCAGCATCACCTTCCGTTCTGTCTAGCCAGCCGGCGCTCTCCTCGTGGCGCCCGGTGCAGCGGGCAGCGCTCCTGGTTGGGCACTTTCCCCTGGCGCGCGAACGAACCGGCTCGCACCATGGGGCGCGTGAGGCGGCCGGCCACGGCGCGGGCAGCGGGAACGGGAAGTCACGTACCCCGGGATCACCGCGGCGGCCGCGGTGCTGTTCGCGTTCATGCAGGCGGCACCCGCCGATGCCGATCTTCCGAACCGGGCGACGGTGGCGATCGACGATCTGGCGTTCGACGTGCTGGGAACCGCGGCAATACGAACGGGCGAAACGACGACGTCGCTGGTCACGCTCGGCCAGCGCGCGACCGGGCATGGACCGAGCTCTCGGGTGCCGGTCAGGTGGTGATCGGGTCCGGGCATCTTCCGGTGACGCCCGGACCGCGCTGAGCGCTCGCGTCCGCTAGTGGCCGAGCGAGCTGAGGGCGGCGACCGCTGAGCCGCGGGCGCCGGCCATGTCGAGATCGGTCACCTGCTCGAAGCTCGCCACGGCGCGCTGCTCGTCGCGCAGCCAGGTGTGGACCTTGACGCGCTCGACGAACCAATCGCGGAACTGTGGCGCGGCCTCGATCACGCCGCCGCCGACGAAGTAGACGTCCGGATCGGTGAAGTTGGCGGCGATCGTGAACAGCCGTCCGAGCGCCATCGCCTGCTGCTCGAAGATCTGCAGCGCCATCTCGTCGCCGTCCTCCCCGCACCCCCGGACCCGCTTGGCCGCCGCGGCCGGGTCGATGCCAGCCAGCTCGTGGTCGGGGTACTGGGTCAGCCAGTACGGGAGGAGGTTCTTGCGGATGCCGGTCAACGAGGCGACGCTCTCCGCGTCGCCGACGAAGCCGCAGTTGCACTCAGGCGGCGGCTGCCCGTCGGCGAGCAGGCCGTTCATCGGGATGTGCACGTGCCCGAGCTCGCCCGCCATGCCGGCGGCACCCCTCACGATCCGGCCGCCCTCGATCACGCCGCCGCCGAGTCCGGTCCCGACGATCGCCGAGATCGACGACCGCTCGCCGGCGACCGGCCCGAAGTGCTCATGGTGGGCGTACAGCGCGGCGGCGTTGCCGTCGTTGTTGTAGACGACGGGCAGCGAGAGCTCGCGTTCGAGCGCGGCCCGGAAGTCGAAGCCGCGCCAGTCGTCATGGGCGAAGTTCGTGCCACCACGCGTCGAGATGACGCCATCAGCGGTGGCGGGTCCGGGCGTGTCGAAACCGACGCCGATCACGCGGTCTGACGTGACGCCGGCGATCGACAGCGCAGCGTCGAACGCCTCGCGCAGCGCCTGAATCGCGGCGGCCGGTCCCTCGGTCACCCGGCTCGGCAGCTCGACGAGCCGGTCGATCAAGAACTCGCCGTGGCGGTTCATCACCGTGAACTTGTTGGCCGTCCCGCCGTTGTCGAGGCCGACGAGGTAGTCGCGGCTCACGGTCGGCTCAGGGGGTGCGGCGGCTGGTGCACGAGCCGCGATCCTACGGCGCACGAGTGCGTCGCGCCGCCGCCGTCAACGCGGCAGGGGGATGGCGTAGGTGCCCTGGCCGGTGGCGGTGATGCGGTCCGGGGAGCCCTCGCTCCACACCCGAGCCGTGCCGATCACGCTGCGGCGGTTCACGGCGTCGAGGTCGGCGCGGCACAGCAGTCGTTCGCCTCGGGCCGGGCGCAGGAACCGGATCGACAACTCGGAGGTCAGCGCCATCGGCTCGATCCGCTCGAGCGCTGCGAAGGCAAGGAACCAGAGTGCGCAGTCGATGAGGGCGAACTGGGTCGGTCCGCTGACGAATCCGCCGGGACGGATGTCGTCGGCGACCACGTCGTAGCCGGCGATCGCGTGGTCGCCGCCGAGCTCGATGCAATAGCAGCCGGAACCCGGGAAGCTCTCCCGGACCATCGCGTTCACGGCGTCGACGTTCACCACGCTGGGCGCGCTCATTTTCACAACGTAGGGAAGCGACGTGCTACGAATCGAAGCATGCTTCGCGACGTCGTGGTCGTCGGCGGTTCCCTCGCCGGCCTGCGCGCTGTCGAGACGCTGCGCACCGGCGGCTACGCCGGCACGATCACGGTGGTCGGCGACGAACCCCACCTCCCCTACGACCGCCCGCCGTTGTCCAAACGACTCCTCTCCGGCGAGTGGGAGCCGGACCGCATCGCCCTGCGCAAGCGCGACGATCTCGTCTCGCTCGACGTCCGCTGGCGAACGGGAGTGCCGGCGATCCGCCTCGACACCGACGGTCGTCGGGTGATCCTCGCCGACGGCTCCGACGTGGCCTACGACGGGCTGGTCCTGGCGACCGGCTCGACGCCGCGGCGTCTCCCCGGACAGGACGAGCACGGCCATGTCGTCGTGCTGCGCACGGTCGACGACTCGCTCGATCTCCGCTCGCGCATCGCGGGCGGCGGCCGGCGGGTGGTCGTGATCGGTGCCGGCTTCATCGGGTTGGAGGTCGCCGCGACGGCGCGCCAGCTCGGCAACGAGGTCGTCGTGCTCGAAGCGGCCGATGCGCCGCTCGTGCGCGGGCTGGGTCGGGAGCTCGGCGCGACGATGGGCGTGTTGCACGCCGATCACGGGGTCGAGGTCCGATGCGGCGTCCGGATCGAGGGATTCGCACCCGGCGCCGTGCTCGTCGACGGCGGCTGGCACGAAGCCGCCGATGTCGTCGTCGTCGGGATCGGCGTCACGCCGGCGGTCGAGTGGCTCGCCGATTCGGTCCTCGAGCTGCGCGACGGCGTCGTCTGCCGGGCCGACCTCAACGTCGGTCTCCCGAAGGTGTACGCGGCCGGCGACATCACCCGCTGGTACAACCCGCTGCTCGAGACGGAGATGCGCGTCGAGCACTGGACGAACGCCGCCGAGCAGGGCGCGCTCGCGGCGACGAACCTGATCTCCGAGGACGCCGGCCAGCCGACGGCTGCCTACGCGCCGGTGCCGTTCTTCTGGAGTGAGCAGTACGACCGGCGGATCCAGTTCCTCGGACACATCGGTGCCGACGACGAGGTCCGCCTCGTGGCGGGCTCGGTCGCCGACCGCCAGTTCGCCGCCCTGTACGGCAGGGACGGCCGCCTCACGGGCGTGTTCGGGATGAACATGCCCCGCTTCGTCATGCCGTTCCGCAACCACCTGATGCAACGCATCACCTGGGACGACGCGCTCGGCATCGCCGCAGTGCTCGACCGCTGACCGCCCGCGGTGCCGACCGTGGTGGCGACCGGCGACCCTGTCTAGGCTTTCTGCATGTCCCACCTCTCGAACGTGTGGTTCAAGGTGACCGATCTACAGGTCGCCACCGGTCGCGGGAGCCGGGTCACGACGGTCGACGGTCATGAGTACCTCGACTTCGCCTCCGGCATCGCTGTGAACTCGACCGGGCACTGCCACCCGAAAGTCGCGGCCGCGATCGCCGCCCAGGCCGAGCGGTTCATCCACGCGCAGGCCAACGTGTTCACCCACGACCTGCTCGAGCCGCTGGCCGCCAAGCTCGCCGCGATCACGCCGGCCGGCATCGACACGTTCTTCTTCGCCAACTCGGGAGCCGAGATCACCGAAGCGGCGGTCAAGCTCGCCAAGCAGGCAACCCGCCGCCCGAACGCGGTGGTGTTCCAGGGCTCGTTCCACGGCCGCACCCACATGGCGATGGCGATGACCACGTCGAAGACCGTGTACCGCGCCGGCCACGCACCACTGCCCTCGGGGGTCTTCGTCGCGCCGTTTCCCGACCCGCTGGCGAGCGACCAGGAGGCCACGATCGCGGCCGCGCTCAAGGCGTTCGACGCGTTGCTCGCCACCCAGACAGCGCCGTCCGAGACTGCCTGCGTCATCCTCGAGCCCGTGCTCGGCGAGGGGGGCTACGTGCCCGCCCCGCAAGCCTTCGTCGAGGGACTCGTCGAGCGGTGCCGCGAGCACGGCATCCTCTTCATCGCCGACGAGGTCCAGTCGGGGTTCGGTCGCACCGGCGAGTGGTTCGCCGTCGACCACTTCGGCATCGAGCCCGACATCATCTGCATGGCGAAGGGCATCGCGTCCGGGTTCCCGTTCTCGGCGCTCGGCACGCGGCGCGAGCTCGATGATCGTTGGCCGCGCGGCAGCCACGGGGGCACCTACGGCGGCAACCCGATCGGCTGCGCGGCGGCGCTGGCGACGATCGAGGTGATGTCCGAACCCGGGTTCATGGACAATGTCCGAGCGCGCGGCAACCAGCTGCGCGACGCGCTCACCGAGCTGAAGGAACGCCACCCGGTGCTCCGGCAGGTTCGCGGTCCGGGGCTGATGGTCGGCACGAGCTTCGAGGACCCGGCGCGGGTTCCGGCGGTGATCGAACACTGCCTGACCGAGGGACGGCTCATCCTGATGAGTGCCGGCACCTACGGCAACATCCTGCGCTGGATGCCTCCGCTCACGGTGACGGCGGCCGAGATCGACGAAGGCGTCCAGGCGTTCGCGGCGGCGCTCAAGGCCACCGACTGAGCGCGGCCGGGGCACACGCGCGATGCCGCGGCTCGATGCCACCCGCCTCGCCGCGTGGCGCGAGCTGCAGTCGCTCGTCGGCGAGCTCAACCGTCGAATCGACGACGACCTCCGTCACGAGTGGGCGGTCCCGCTCGGCTGGTTCGACGTGCTGGCGGCGCTGCGCGAGCTCGGGGGAGTCGCTCGTCCACAGACGGTCGCTGCGGAGATGCGGATCCCGCCGTCGAGCCTCAGCCGGCGTCTCGACCGGCTCGAGGAGGAGGGATGGATCGCTCGCCACCGTGGCGTCGACCCCGACGACCATCGGGCGGTCGACGTCGAGCTGACGGCACGGGGCCGCGCCCTCTGGCGTGAGATGAACCTGTCCTATCGGCGCGCGGTGCAGGCGCACGTGGCCGCGCTGCTCACCGACGACCAGGTCGCGTCGCTCGTCGAGATCAACGGTGCGCTCGCGGACGGCCTCGCCGACGGCGACGAGTGACGGGGGTGGCCGGTCAGGCCGACGAGTCGACGAGCTCGGCGGCGGCCGCGATCTCCTCGTCGAGGGAGGGGTGCTCGTCGGCGGGGCCCTCGACGTTGATGTGGGGCAACAGGCGGTCGAGCCACCGCGGCAGCCACCAGTTCTTCGAACCCAGCAGCTCCATCGTGGCCGGCACGAGCAACATGCGGACGAGCGTCGCGTCGAGCATGACGGCCAAGGCGAGGCCAGTGCCGAACAGGCGCACGATCCGGTCGTCCTCGAGCAGGAACGAGCCGAAGACGACGACCATGATCGCGGCCGCGGCGGTGATCACCCGGGCGGTGCGGGCGAGGCCGTCGGCGACCGAGATGACGGCGTCGCCGGTGCGGTCGTACTCCTCCTTCACGCGCGAGAGCAGGAACACCTCGTAGTCCATCGACAGGCCGAACACGATCGCGAACAGCATCATCGGGATGAACGGCTCGATCGGGGCGGCTTCGATTCCCGTGACACCGCCCAGCCATCCCCACTGGAAGATCGCGACGACGACGCCG
>JBFHJC010000078.1:0-13921 GCA_041596155.1 Ilumatobacter sp.
CGGATCCGGCTCCGCCGGTCCGCCGAGCCGTCACACATTCGGCCGCGTCGCGTCGGCGGGGCCAGGCGACGAGCGGAGCGTGGGAGCTCGGGAGGCGAGACGGATCCGGCTCCGCCGGTCCGCCGAGCCGTCACATTCCGGGCTGCTTGGCGATCTCGGCGAGAAACTCCTCGTTGGTGCGGAACGTCTTGAGCCGGTCGACGAGCAGCTCGAGCCCCGGCGCAGCGTTGCCGTCCGCGGCGAGACCCGAGAGCACGCGGCGGAGCTTCCACACCATCTGGAGTTGCTTGCGGTCGAACAGCAGCTCCTCATGTCGGGTGCTCGACGCGTCGACGTCGATCGCCGGGTAGATGCGCCGCTCGGCGAGCTTGCGGTCGAGGCGGAGCTCCATGTTGCCGGTGCCCTTGAACTCCTCGAACACCGCTTCGTCCATGCGGCTGTTGGTCTCGACGAGCGCGGTCGCGAGGATCGTCAGCGAACCGCCCTCCTCGACGTTGCGGGCGGCACCGAAGAACCGCTTCGGCGGATACAGCGCCCCGGCGTCGATACCGCCGGACAGGATCCGGCCGCTCGCAGGTGCGGCAAGGTTGTAGGCCCGGCTGAGGCGCGTGATGCCGTCGAGGATGACGACGACGTCCTCGCCGTACTCGACCATCCGCTTCGCCTTCTCGATCGCCAGCTCGGCGATCTGGGTGTGCTGGTCACTGGGCTTGTCGAAGGTCGACGCGATCACCTCGCCCTTGACGAGGCGCCGCATGTCGGTGACCTCCTCGGGCCGCTCGTCGATCAGCAGGACGATGACCGTGCACTCGGGGTTGTTCTTCTCGACCGACGTCGCGATCGTCTTCATGACCATCGTCTTGCCGGCCTTGGGCGGCGACACGATCAGGCCACGTTGCCCCTTGCCGATCGGCGAGACGAGGTCGATGATGCGCGCCGTCATGTTGGCCGGGTCGGACGGGTCCTCCATCCGCAGGCGCTCGTCGGGGAACAATGCCGTGAGGTCCTCGAAGCGGCGGCGCTTCTTGGCGTCGTCGGGCGGGCGCCCGTTGACCGAGTGGATCTCGAGCATCGCCGGGTTCTTCTCGTTGCGGCCCGCCGGGCGCGACAGCCCGACGACATGGTCGCCCTTGCGCAGGCCGTATTGGCGCGACAGCTTGACCGGGATGTATGAGTCGCTCTTGCTCGCCAGGTAGTTGTTGACGCGGAGGAAGCCGTAACCCTCGTCGCGCATGTCGAGGTAGCCCTCGACCTGCACGGGCTCGTTGCTGACCGGGGCCTCGCCGTCGTCGTCGAGCAGCTCGCGGTCCTCGCCCTGTGGGCCGTCCTGGCCGCCGCGACCCTTGCGACGCCGGCGGCGGCGCTTGCTGCGGCTCTCGCCGTCGTCAGCGCCGCCCTGACCGCCGCGCTGCTGGTTGTTGCGCTGGTCGCCACGCTGGCGCTGGTCGCCGCGATCGCCCTGCTTCGCCTGGCCCGAGCGGTCGCCGCCGGACTTGTCGCCGCCGGACTTGTCGCCGTCGGACTTGTCGCCGTCGGACTGCTCGGAGGTCTTGGCCTCGCCCGACTGCGACGCTTTCGAGTCGCCCGCACGATCACCTGTCTTGGTGTCCTCGGCGCCGGACTCCGGCGACCCGCCCGACGTCTTGGCGTCGGCCGACGTCGCACCGGCCGGCTCGGCCGTGGCGTCGGGGGTCGAGCCGGCGTCGCCGCCGTCGGTGTCGAGGGCGAGCTCCCACTCGGCCTTCGGTTCGTCGTCACCGGTCGGCGGCGGAGCCGCCTCACGGCGTTCGGCTGCGGGTGCGGCCGCAGCAGTCGTCGGGGCGGGCGTGCCAGAACCGTTCCCACCGGTCTTGGCGAGGATCTGGTCGATGATCTCGGCCTTCTTCACGCGCGCGTTCGCCTTCACGCCGAGGGCCTCGGCGATCTGGAGAAGCTGCGCTTTGTCCTTCGATTCGAGGACCGATTGTTCGAGAGCTTGTGCGGCCACGATGGACCCTTTCGCTGCTGTGGGCGAGCAACCCGATGTGGGGGGTGGGAGGCGCTCTCGGGCACGGAACTCACGCCGTGACCTCGGTGGCGCCCGCAACGCCGGATGGGTGGTGGTGCCGCTGCGTCGGTTCGTCGTTCCGGCTGGTCCGCCTGGTGTGCCGATAGGCACGGGATGAGCGGAGGTGGCCGTCCGAAGTGATCGGTTCACCCGAGCGATTCGGACCCGAACGAGTCGGAGGAGGTGACGGGTCGAAACAGCGGCGACCCTGGGATCCCCAGGTGCCCCACACTGTATCGAGCCGGGACCACCTCGTGCAACGCATTCGGTGTCGCTCGGCTGGCGGCACGTGTCAACATGCAGGCAGAACGCATCGTGGCCTGCGGCGTCTCAGGTGCAGGCGCGGGTCACCGAACGCACGAAGTCGCTCACGCACGCGAGATCGTTCGCCATCGGCGTCGTGCGCTCGGGCCGGTCGAACAGGTCGGCCAGATGAGGCGGCAGGGCCGGGTGGAGCCCGGTTGCGCGCTCGACAGCGTCCGGGAACTTGGCGGGGTGGGCGGTCGCCAGCGTGACGATCGGCCGGTCGCCGTCGAACCGGCGGGCGGCGGCGGTGCCGGTCGCCGTGTGCGGGTCGACGAGCAGGCCGGTGTCGGTGTACACGCGCCGGATCTCGACGATCGTCCCCTCGTCGTCGCAGGACGCGGCGCGGAACGACCCGGTCAGGAACTCGGCGCGCTGGTCGGGCTCGACGGCGAGCCGGCCGGTGGCGCGGAAGCGCCGCATCTGCTCGGCGGTCATCCCGCCGTCGCGCCCGTTCATCTCGAAAAGCAGGCGCTCGAAGTTCGACGACACCTGGATGTCCATGCTCGGGCTGAGGGTCGGCACGACGGGGCGGGTCGACATGTCGTCGTCGTTCACGAACCGCGTCAGGATGTCGTTCGCGTTGGACGCGATCACGAAGTCGTGGATCGGTGCCCCGATGCGACGCGCGATCCAACCCGAGAGCACGTTGCCGAAATTGCCGGTCGGGACGCAGAACGTCGGTGCGTCGGCGAGCGATCGCGCCGCGGTCACGTAGTAGACGACCTGGCCGAGCACCCGCGCCCAGTTGATCGAGTTGACCGCCGCGAGGCGCGCCTCGTCTCGCAGCCGGGTGTCGGCAAACAAGGCCTTCACGAGGTCCTGGCAGTCGTCGAACGTGCCGTCGACGGCGAGGGTGTGCACGTTCGGGCTGTCGACGGTGGTCATCTGGCGGCGCTGGACGTCGCTCGTCCGACCGGCGGGATAGAGGATGACGATGTCGACGTTGTCGCAGCCCTTCACGCCGTCGATGGCCGCCGAACCGGTGTCGCCGCTCGTCGCGCCGATGATCGTGACACGCTCGTCGCGCTCAGCCAGGAGGTGGTCGAACAGGCGGCCGACGAGCTGGAGGGCGACATCCTTGAACGCCAGCGTCGGCCCGTGGAAGAGCTCGAGCAACCACTGCCGCTCGTCGATCTGCACGAGCGGTGCGACCGCCGGGTGGCGGAACGTGGCGTACGACTCGTCGCAGAGCCGGGCGAGCACGTCGGCGGGCACCTCGCCGGCGACGAACGGGGCCATGACGGCGGCGGCCGTTCGGGCGTACGTCGTCGCGCCGGTGAGATCTGGCAGCGTTGGCCAATCGGCCGGCACGTAGAGACCCCCGTCGGTGGCGAGACCCGCGAGGAGGACGTCGGCGAAGGGCAGGTCCGGTGCGTTGCCGCGTGTGGAGACGTAGCGCACTACGCCCCGATCACCCGGATGAAGCCGCCGACGCGGCGCACGACGTCGAGCTCGCGCAAGCGCCGAACGGTGGCCTGCACGTCGGCTTCGCGGGCCTCGTGGGTGATGAACACCAGACGGGCGTCGGGGCCGATGCCCTCCTGCTCCGCGGCGCGGATGCTGACGCCGTGCTCGGCAAACGCTCCGGTGACCGCGTGCAGCACGCCCGGCTGGTCGGCGACGTCGAGGCTGAGCAGGTACTCGGCGCACGTCTCGTCGATCGGGCGGATCGTCGCCCGTGCGAACGTGCCGAGCGACCCGTGGGTGCCCTTGGCGAGGTTGACCGCGGCGTCGATGACGTCGCCGAGCACCGCCGAAGCAGTCGGCGCACCACCGGCCCCGCGCCCGTAGAACATCAGCTGGCCGACGGCGTCGCCCTCGACGAAGACGGCATTGAACGACTCGCGCACGCTCGCCAGCGGATGATGGATCGGCACCATCGCCGGGTGGACGCGGACGGCGATGTCACCGGACCCGGCGTCGCGTTCCGCGATCCCGAGCAGCTTGA
This sequence comes from Ilumatobacter sp., assembly GCA_041596155.1. Lineage (GTDB taxonomy): Bacteria > Actinomycetota > Acidimicrobiia > Acidimicrobiales > Ilumatobacteraceae > Ilumatobacter. The sequence continues at coordinate 4,302 of JBFHJC010000078.1, forward strand.
CCACGTAGCCGAGCCGGTGGGCGACCGCGATGTCGGCGGCGGTGATGTCGCTGATGCCCTCGTGGTAGACGTCGCCGGCGACCACCCGGGCGCCGAACGCGATCGAGGCGATGATCGCCGCTTTCGCTCCGGCGTCGTACCCCTCGACGTCGGCGGTCGGATCGCGTTCGGCGTACCCGAGCTCCTGCGCCTCGGCGAGAGCGTCGCGGTACTCGGCGCCCTCCTCGCTCATCTTGGTGAGGATGAAGTTGGTCGTCCCGTTGAGGATGCCCATGACGCGGGTGACCGGCTCACCGCGCAAGCTCTCGCGCAGCGGGCGGATGAGCGGGATGCCGCCGGCGACGGCGGCCTCGAAGAGCAGGTCGACACCATGCTGATCGGCGGTGGCGAACAGTTCGGCGCCGACGTTCGCGAGCAGCTCCTTGTTGCCGGTCACGACGGGCTTGCCGGCGGTGAGGGCTTCGGTGATGAGCTCACGGGCCGGTTCGATGCCGCCGATCACCTCGACGACGAGGTCGATCTCAGGGTCGGTGACCACAGCGTGGGCATCGCGGGTCAGGACGCCGTCGGCCAGCGTGACACCTCGGTCTCGGGCGAGGTTGCGCACCGCGACCCTCGTGATCTCGAGGCGGAGGCCGGTGCGAGCCTCGATGATCTCGGCCTGCTGCTCGACGAGCGGGACGAGCGCACCGCCGACGTTGCCGCAGCCCAAGAGGCCGATCCGGATGGTCCGCGAGTCGTTCGCCACGGCCCGCAGGTTAGGCGCAGCGCAGCGTCACGCCACGTGCGGTTGGCACTCGTCGGGGCGCAGCCGACCCGGCTCCGCCGGTCGGCGGAGCCCCAGGAGCATCAGTACTCCCAGTCGAAGGAGTCGTCGCTCGCGCGTCCGGTGGCTCGTGCCGGTCGCTTGACGTCGTAGTAGCGATCGACGGCGGCGATCACGTCGTCGAACCGCTCCCGGTCGAGCACGGCTCCCTCCCGCCGCATGCGGTCGGGGTCGAGGTCGAGGAGTCGCCAGATGCGCGCGTAGCTACGACGTCGCTTCGGGTCCCACGCTCCGGTACCGATCGCGATCTGTGCTTCCCGGTCGTCGCGCTTGGTCGTGAGCGGCACGCCGACGAGGTTCCCCGACCGGCGGCCGATCACCACGACGGGGCGATCCTTGCCCTGCTCGGGGTCTTCCTCGAAGGGAATCCACGTCCACACGACCTCGCCCGGGTCCGGGTCGCCGTCCAGCCGCGGCGAGTACTCGACCGTGACGACGCCCTCGGCCGGCAGCTTGCGGCGGCGTCGCCGCGCGCGCGTGGCCGTGCGCCGCGCACGCTTGGTCGTGCGTTGCACGGCGTCGCTCACGCCCCCCGCCGCCCGCCCGAGGCGCCGCCCACCCTTGGCGCGCTTGACCATCTGCTCGAACTTGGCGCCGATGTCGATCCCCCGTGGCATCCGGCGAGCGTACCGTCGGGCTCGGCGGCCGGCGGCGGTGCGTGGTTCGCTGGCGCGATGGCGAAACCACGTCTCTCGACGATCAAGCTGACCCACCGCGCCGGCGAGCCGGTCGCGACGCTCCTCCTGAACCGCCCCGACCGGTTGAACGCGCTGTCGCGCGACCTGCTCCGCGAGATCCCGAGGGCGTGCCGCTGGCTCGACGACATGACCGAGATCAAGACGGTCGTCGTGCGAGGCGCGGGACGAGCGTTCTCGGCCGGGTTCGACCTCGGTGACTTCGCCGGGCTCGACGGCGAGCAGGTCTCGCCCCGCGACTCGGCCGATCTCGGTCGGATCGCCGCCGAGGCGCTCACCGACGTGCGACCGCTGACGGTCGCCGCGATCCACGGTCATTGCGTCGGTGGTGGGCTGGTGCTCGCCGCCGCCTGCGACCTCCGGCTGGCGGCCGACACGGTGCGCTTCTCGATCCCCGAGGTCGATCTCGGCATCCCGCTGGCGTGGGGTGGGATCCCGCGCCTGGCCCGAGAGCTCGGTCCGGCGATCACCAAGGAGCTCGTTCTGACCTGCCGGCCGTTCGGCGCCGAGGAGGCGCTCGGCCTGCGCTTCCTGAACCGTGTGGTGCCCGACGACGAGTTGGTCGCCGAGGCCGAGGCGTTGGCGGCGGAGCTGGCGACGAAGCCGGCGTTCTCGCTCCGTGCCACCAAGCAGCACGTCAACGCCGTGATGGAGGACATCGCCGGGACCCGCCGCAATGCCAACGACGCCGACACCCTCGTCGCTGCGCTGCGCGACCCCGAATCGATCGAGACCAGCCGCGCCTACCTCCGCTCCCGTGGGAAGTAACGAGCTCGACGATCCTCGCGTCGCAGCCCTCTACGACATCGCCGAGGGCGCCCGGCCCGACCTCGACGCCTATGTCGAGATCGTCGACGCGCTGAGCGCGTCGCGGGTACTCGACATCGGCTGCGGCACGGGGGAGCTGGCGTGCCACCTCGCTCGGCGCGGGCTCGATGTCGTCGGGGTCGACCCTGCTGACGCGATGCTCGCGGTGGCTCGCTCGAAGCCCGGCAGTGACCGGGTGGCATGGCACCTCGGGACGGCCGTCGACGTCGCATCGACGGGCTTCGATCTGGCGCTCATGACCGGCAACGTCGCCCAGGTGTTCCTCTCGGACGACGAGTGGGACGCCACGCTTCGCGCCGTCGCGAGCGCGCTGGCGCCGGACGGGCACCTCGTGTTCGAGACCCGCGATCCGTCCCGGCGGGCGTGGGAAGGATGGATCCCAGCGCGCACCCGGGCGCGCATCGACACACCGGACGGACCGGTCCACACGTGGTGCGAGCTGATCGCGACCGACGAGCCGTACGTCAGCTTTCGGTGGACCCGCACGTTCAGCGATGGCGAGGCCATCACCTCGGACTCGACGCTCCGGTTCCGCACCCGAGACGAGCTCGACCGGTCCCTCGATACCGCCGGGTTCGACGTCGTCGAGGTCCGTGACGCCCCCGACCGCCCGGGCCTCGAGTGGGTCTACATCACCCGCCACCGCTGAGCCGAACGCGTTCGACGACGCTGCCACCACCGGCGAGATTCATCGGCGAACTGAGCCGGGTTCGGGAGCGGCGAGCGCAAGGCGCGACGAGCCCCCGCCATCTTCCGGTGGCGGGCGGCGAGGCGGAACGCCGCGATCGCTGGTACCGGCCCGGCTCAGCCGGTGTCGGTGGCGAGGAGGTCCTCGAAGGTCTCGCGGCGGATCACGAGGCGGGCGTCGCCGTCGCCGACGAACACGACGGGTGGGCGCGTGATCGCGTTGTAGTTCGAGCCCATCGAGCGGCCGTAGGCGCCGGTGACCGGGGTCGCGACGAGGTCGCCGACGGCCACGTCGGACGGCAGCCGGGCGTCGAACAAGAGCACGTCGCCGCTCTCGCAGTGCTTGCCGACCAACCGGGCGTGGAGGTTGCGTTCGGCGAACGGGGCGCGCGGCAGGAACGACTCGTAGCCCGACCCGTAGAGCACCGGTCGCGGGTTGTCGCTCATTCCACCGTCGACCGCGACGTACGAGCGCACGCCGGGGATGTGCTTGATCGTCCCGACCGTGTACACCGTCAGGGCCGCGGCGGCGGCGATCGACCGACCGGGCTCGACGCTGACCGTCGCCGTCACGCCGAGCGCGTCGCACGCGTCGCGCAGCACATGGCCCCACTGGGTGATCGACGGCGCCTCCTCGCCCTCGACGTAGGCCACGCCCAGCCCGCCGCCGAGCGCCAGCTCGGGCAGGCCGAGCGGTTTGGCGAACGCCGCCATCACGTCGGCCGCCTTGGCGAAGCTCGACGCCTCGAACACGTTCGACCCGATGTGGCAGTGGAGCCCGACCAGGTCGACCGACGCCGACGCCGACGCCCGGTCGACCGCCCGCATCGCGTCGCCGTTGGCGAGATTGAAGCCGAACTTCGAGTCGTCCTGGCCGGTGGCGATGAACTCGTGGGTGTGGGCGTGCACGCCGGGCGTGATCCGCAACAGGATCTGTGGAACCGGGCCGGCCTGCTCGGCGTGGAGTGCGTCGAGCCGGTCGAGCTCGTCGAACGAGTCGACAACGAGGCGGTGCACGCCCGAAGAGATCGCCATCCGCAACTCGCCCGTCGACTTGTTGTTGCCGTGCATCACGCACTCGCTCGCCGGCACGCCGGCCGACAGCACGGTGTGCAGCTCGCCACCCGTCGCGACGTCGAGGCGCATCCCCTCCTCGAAGGCGAGTCGCGCCATCGCGCGGCACAGGAACGCCTTCGTGGCGTACACGGCGTTGCCGGCGCCGAAGGCCGCCACCGCCTCGGCGCATCGAGCTCGCAGGTGCCCTTCGTCGTACACGAACAGCGGCGTCCCGAACTCGGCTGCCAGCTCGCGCACCGACACGCCGCCGACCGTGAGCCACCCGTCGACGCCGACCGACGCGCTGTCGGGCAACAGGCGACCGGCGAGCGCGGTCATCACATCGCCTGGGGGGCGTCGATGCCGAGCAGGCCGAGGCCGTGCTCGAGGGTGCGAGCGGTCACGTCGCAGATCGCCAGCCGGCTCGTCCGCGTCGGCTCGTCGGCCTTGAGCACCGGGCAGTGCTCGTAGAAGGCGGTGAAGTCCTGCGCCAGGTCGAACAGGTACGTGCACAGCTTGTGCGGTGAGTAGGTCGCCATGGTGTCGTCGATCGCCGTCGGATAGGCGAGCAACCGCTGCGCAAGCGCCCGCTCCTGCGGCGCTTCCAGATCGATCGCGGCGCCCCGCACCGCGGACCGCTCGACCCCCGCTCGCCGGAAGATCGAGCAGATCCGGGCGTGCGCGTACTGGAGGTACGGCGCGGTGTTGCCGTCGAACGACAGCATGCGATCCCAGTCGAAGACGTAGTCCTTGACACGGTCGGTCGACAGGTCGGCGTACTTGACGGCGCCGACGCCGATCATGCGGGCGATCGCTGCGCGCTCGTCGCCGTCGAGATCGGGGTTCTTCTCGGCGACGGCGGCCTCGGCCCGTTCGACCGCCTCGTCGAGCAGCTCGATCAGCTTGACGGCGTCGCCGGTCCGGCTCTTCAACATCTTGCGGTCCTCGCCGAGCACGCTGCCGAACGACACGTGGATCGCCTCGACGCCGTCGAGCCATCCGGCCATGCGCGCCACCTCGAACACCATCTGGAGATGCTGCGCCTGGGGCGCGCCGACGACGTACAAAAGGAGGTCGGCGCTCAGCCGCTCGACCCGGTCGAGCACGCAGGCGAGATCGCTCGTGGCATACATGTACGCGCCGGCGCTCGACCGCACGATCAGCGGGAGCGGCTCGTTGTCGCGGTTCGTGAAGCCGGGCGGGAACACCACCTCGGCGCCGTCGTCCTCCTGCACGAGACCGGCTTCCTCGAGTCGCCGGTGGACCTCGGGCATCAGTTCCTGGTACATCGACTCGCCGGCCAGGTCGTCGTCGGTGAGCAGCACGCCGAGCCGGCGGTACACCAGGTTGAAGTACTCGTTCGACATGTCGACGAGGCGCCGCCAGATCGTCAACGTCTCCGCGTCGCGGCCCTGCAGCAGCACGACCCGCCGCCGGGCCCGCTCGGCGAACTCCTCGTCATCGTTGAACTTGGCGTTGGCGGCTTTGTAGAAGCCGTCGAGGTCGCCCTGGCGCATCCCGGCGGCCGCGACGTCCTCGCCGATGTCGAGCAGGTGCTCGATCATCATCCCGAACGGGCGACCCCAGTCGCCGATGTGGTTCTCGCGCACGACGTCGTGCCCGAGGAAGCCGAGCATCCGCACGAGCGCGTCGCCGATCACGGTCGTGCGCAGGTGGCCGGCGTGCATCTCCTTGGCGACGTTCGGCGCCGAGTAGTCGACGACCACCTTGCGGCGCGGCTCGGACGGCGCGACGCCGAGGCGGTCGTCGGCGGAGACGGACTCCAGCTGCCTGGCGAGGAAGGCGTCGGCGAACGTGAGGTTGATAAAGCCCGGTCCGGCGATCTCGACCTCGCTGCACACGTCGGCGAGCACGCCCGAGTCGACGACCCGTTGGGCGATCTCGCGCGGGTTCGTGCCGAGCTGCTTGGCCAGCGGCAAGGCGCCGTTCACCTGGGCGTCGGCGCGATCGGACGGCCGCACGACCGGGTCGACGTCGGGCGCGCCGGCGATCTCGGCGAACACCGGCCGGAGCAGGTCGGTGACGAGCGGGAGCGGGTCGGCCACCGGGACATTCTGGCCGGTCGCACGACGGTCGCCGCGAAATCGGCCGAGCGGGTCAGTCGCGCTCGTCGTTCTCGAAGCGGTCGTCGACGGCGCTGCCGGTCATCCGCCCACCGCGGCTGCTGCCGGCCTGCGGACCGACCGCTTCGCGCAGCTGGTCGCCGAGCCGGTCGCCGGCGTCTCGGGGCCTGGCGGTGCCTCGCTCGACGCGGACGAGTGCGCGGACGGCCGACGAATGGTCACGGAGCGATCGCACGCCGGGTCGGCCGGTCGCACGGGCTCGGGTTCACGCCGGTGTGGCCCACCGGGCCCTCCGCTAGATTCGTCGGCTGCCAGCCCTCGTAGCTCAGGGGATAGAGCATCGGCCTCCGGAGCCGTGTGCGCAGGTTCGAATCCTGCCGAGGGCGCTGAGCGCCCGTCGTCACCGCAGGCCGGGGACGACGGGCGCCGAACGGTCGATGCAGCGCCGCGCGGCCGAACGGACGGCCGTCGGAGCCGCCGGGTCGGCCACGGCCGCGACGCCCGGGTGGACCACGCGTCCGTCGACCATCTGGCACGTGAGCACGGGTCCGGCGTCGGCGGCGAACCTGCCGTCGGTCCGCTCCGTGAAGCGGACGGCAGCCAGCAACCCGTCGAGCGTGCGCGCGTCGCTGTACTTGCCCCGTCCCCACACACCCATCCCCGAGACCAGGTTGCCGAGACTCCAGAACACGATCGCTCCGTTGACGACCTCGACCGGCTGCACCACGTGCGGACCGTGGATGACGACGAGGTCGACCCCACCACCCGCCGTGAACGCCTCCACCAGCGCCCGGTCGGCCGGGTCGGGCCGGCTGGTCATCTCGACGAAGACGTGGACGCTCACGATCACGATCTCGGCACCGCGCGACCGCGCGATCGCGACATCGTTGCGCACGACGGCTGCATCGCGCGCCCGGGCCAGTCGCCATGCGTCGGCCGGCCACGTCGTGTTGGAGTTGAGCGCGTACGCCGCGTGCGACACTCACACGCCGCGCACATCGAACACGTCGATCTCTGCTTCGGCCGGTGAGCGGGCGGTGCCGGTATGGGTCAGGCCGGCGGCGTCGAGCGCCGCGAGCGTGGAGTCGATGCCGGCCACGCCGAGGTCGTACGAGTGGTTGGATGCGGTGCTGCACCGGTCGAAGCCGACGCGCCGCAGGTCGGCGGCGATCTCGTGCGGCGCGACGATCAGCGAGCGCCGGTTCGACGCCCGGCCGACGAAGCCGTATGCCCCGCCCGGCGGGCCGATCGGCGTCTCCATGTGGCAGATCGCGAGGTCGGCGGCCGCCACGATCGGCGCGATCGGGCGGAGGAGCGGCTCGTGGTCGAAACGCACGCCGGGCGGTGCGTGTCCGGCGGCCGCCAGGTTGACCGCCGCCTCGGGCAACCAGTCCCCCGCCGCGACGACGGACAGCGAGCGCGGCGGCCGCTCGAGTCGTTGCGCCTGCTCGTCGACGGTGGCACCGTCGACGAGCAGGGCGGCGGCGGCCGAGCCGGCGAGCACGGCGGCGACCAGGACGACCCCCGCCACGGATCGCGACCTCCCGCGGTGCTGCACGCGCTCAGTGTGGCACGGCAGGCCGTTCGCCCCTGGCGGTTCGGCGCGGCTCGCGCGACCCTCAGGTCATGAGGCGCGAGTCGATCGCGTTCGCCGTCGCCGCGTCGATGCTGGTCGCGGCCTGCGGCGGGCCCGACGAGGCGAGCGCACCCGCCACGACGGTCCCCTTGCCGAGCACGACCGTCCCGGGGACGGCCGTCGCGACGACGGCGTCGCCGCCATCGGCATCCTCGACGACGCCGAGGCGCGCACCGACCACATCGTCGACGACATCGGCGGCGATCCCCACGACGCTCGCCCCGACGACGACGATGACGCCGGAGGCCTGCATCCGCGACGTGGCGGCCGGGCTGCTCGAACCCACCATCGCAACGGCGCGCCTCGCGCCAGGTGGAGCCTGGAGCGACGACGTCCCGGGTGGCGCGTTCGACGAGCGCACCGACACCGCCGCCGAGTTCCGCCGGATGCTCGGCCACGACTGCGCCCTCCGACTCGAGCAGCGGACCGCCGACGGTGCCGAGCGGCTGGCGCTGATCGCCTGGAACGACCTCCGGCACTCGATCGTCATCCAAGCGACCGATGGTCCGTCCGAGCCGTACGCCACCACCGCCCGCTTCCAGCTGTTCATCGAGCAGCCGTACGGTGAGTGGCTCGTCGACCAGGACGTCTGGGCGGCGACGATGAGCGGTGGCGAGACGATCGTCGTCGCCGTCCACGACGCCAGCATCGGCCTGACCGCGAAGTCGTGGCAGGCCGCCGTACCACCGTTCGAGGACCTCCCGGTCACCCTCGCGGCGGAGCGATACGGCATCGACGCGCTCCGTGCGGCGGGCGCGCGATTGGTGTCGGTCGCCGAGCCGGCACCGTTCGGCTGGGAGATCGGGACGATCCAGTTCCACACGCCGTCGGCGCTGCCCGCGCTCGCCGGCGTCGGTCCGACGACCGCCTTCGACCCGATGGTGCCGATCGTCGCCGACGCAGAGAGCTCGACGCACGACGTCGACGGCGTCGAGGTGCGCCTGACGACCGGCTTGGAGCTCGGGATGTTCGACCTCCACGAGGCCGGGTTCGTCTGTGGTGACTTCGGCTGGCACCTGACGAGCACCTACGGCACGCCCGATGAGCTGCTCGACTTCGCGACCGCGCTGATCCGGTCGCTCCGCTGTGCCTGAACCGATCGAAGCGCTCCGATTCGCCGATCGCCCGCCCGGCCGTCGATGATCGGGGAACCGAATCAATCGGAGGCACGCATGACCGATACCGCCACCCCCTCGCGGATCCCCTTCGTCGACTACCTCGTGCTCGACGACGGTGCACCGCGCCTGCGGGCCCACGAGTGCACCGGCTGCGGCGCCCGCTACTTCGACCGGCGCAACGCCTGTGCCGGCTGCTTCGGCACTGAGTTCCGCGACGTCGACGTCGCGACCGACGGCACCGTGCGATCGTTCTCGATCGTCACGTACGCCGCCCCGGGCGTCGACGTGCCCTTCGTCGCGGCGGTGGTCGACTGCGACGGCACGAGCGTGCGGGGCAACATCATCAACTGCCCGCCCGACCCCGAGCACGTGAAACTCGGCATGGCGGTGCGACTCGCCACCTCGTCGATGGGCGCCGACGACCACGGCGTCGAAGCGATCAACTACGGATTCGAGCCGTGTTAGCGGCTTGCTCCGCACTCGACCGGCCCGACGCGACCGACCCCTCACACACAGCGCTGCGCTCGCTCCGGCTCGTCGCTGGCGCTTCCCTCGCCGAGCTGACGGCTCGCTCCGCACTCGACCGGTCCGACGCGACCGACCCCTCGCACACAGCGCTGCGCTCGCTCCGGCTCGTCGCTGGCGCTTCCCTCGCCGAGCTGACGGCTCGCTCCGCACTCGACCGGCCCG
>JBFHJC010000079.1:0-13843 GCA_041596155.1 Ilumatobacter sp.
AACACCGCCCGCCCGGCGATGTCCTTGCCGACCGCCACCTCGAGCGGGTGGGCTGCCTCGGACGCCTCGGGCGAGACGAGCAGGTCGCCGAGCGCGACCAGCTGACGGCGATGGTTGGGCACCTCGACGCCGATCGCAGACCGGCCGGGGATGGGCGCCAGGATGCGCACGTCGACCGCGGCCAGCGCGTACGCGATGTCCTTCTGCAGAGCGGTCACTTTGGCGACCTTCACGCCCGGACCGAGCTCGAGCTCGTAGCGGGTCACCGTCGGGCCGACCGTCTGGCCGATCAGCTCGGTCTCGACACCGTGCGAGGCCAGCGACTCCTGCAGCGTCTGACCCCTGCGCTCGATCTCGGCCATGTCGACCGCTTGCTGTCCGGCCTGCTTGAGCAGCGCGAGCGGCGGCAGCACCCAGTCGCCGACGCGCTCGCCGTCGATCGGCAAGGAAGATTGGCCGGCCGGCTTGCGGCGCCGGCGCTTCGGCTCGGCGGCGGTCGGCTCGGCCTGCCGGAAGATGTCACCGTCGTCGTCGGCCGCGCCGTCGTACAGGGCGGGCGCGAGCGCCTCGCCGTGCACCGCAGCTCCGGCGCTGCCGGCGCGGTGGCCCCCCTCGGCGTCACGATCGCTGTTCAGCGTCGACAGGTCGGTGAGTGCCTTGCGCGCCGCCCGCCCGATCGGGCGCGCCACGGTGACGGCACCGCGTCGGGTGTTCATCGCCATCGTGGTGAGGCTGGTCCGGGTGATGAGCAGTGCCCCGCCCACGAACACTGCGATGAGGATCACGGCGGCGCCGGCGGTCGCCACGAGAGCCCGGAGCGGGCCGGCGATCGCGGCGCCGGTCCAGCCGCCGGCGTCACCGACGGCGTCGAGATCGGTGAGCGAATCCGGGGTGCGGACCAGGTGGAGCACGCCGAGGGCGGCGGCCGCCATGATCCCCCAGCCGAGCGCGATCCGCATCGGGCTCGACGAACGTTGCGTGCGGATGAGCGCGACGCCGCCCGACACCAGGGCGACGGGCACGAGGAAGCGACCCAGTCCGAGGAACCACCCGATGAACGCCTCCACGCCGCGCCCGAGGGGACCGGCGAGGTCGACGTACATGGCCAGCCCGGTCAGCACGCCGACGCCGATCAGGACGATGCCCAAGAACTCGTGTTCGCGCCCTGCGACGGCTCGGCGCAGCTCCGACGGTGTGTCGCTGCGACGATCTCCCGGCGGGGTCACGTCCCGAATTCCACCGCGCTGGCGCGCGCCCGACTGCCGAGCGCCTCCCGCGCGCGACCGGGCCGACCCGCTGCGGGCCGACGACGACTTGCCCGCCCGGCCGTGACCGCGCGGTCGCTTGGATGCACCCCAGGTGTTCATCGGTCCGACCACCGTACCAATGCGGTCGCCGCCGCCCCGGGCAATCGCCCGTCAGGCCCCCTGGACGCCCAGCACGCGGCCGTCGGGCGCCAGGAGCACCAGGAGCCGGCCGCCGGCGTCGCTGGCCACCGTCGCGTCGAACACGACGGCACCGTCGGGACCGCCCTGGATGGCGAAATCGAGGATGACCGGGTCGTCGAGCTCGGCGCGGATGCCGTCGAAGATCCGTTCGGCGTCGAAGGCGACCGCATCGGCGCCGAACGTGGCCCCCGTGGCAGCACCGACGGGCTCGGGGACAGTGAACCCACCCCCGGGTTCGTAGGAGCTCTGCTCGGCAGCGGTCGCGCCGTCGACGGCGACGACGACGCTCACGCGTTCGAGGTTGGCGCTGATCTCGAAGTACTCCTGCGGCGCGCCGTAGTGGCGCTCCGTGGCTTCGATCGCCTCGTCGATCAGCTCGACGACTGGCTCAGCCGTGTCTTCGCCGCCCCCACAACCGCCGGCGGCGGCCGCTGCGAGCGCGAGCACGATCCCGTACGCCGACAACCGCACGTCAGCCGGCACCCGACGACGTGTCGGCTCCGGGCCGGGCTCCCCCCGGCCGGTTCCCACGGTCCCGGCGGCCCCGATCCGGGGAGCGGAGCGTCGCCCGGCGAGTGGGCGACGAGGGTGGCCTCACGTCTCCATCACGACCGGGACGATCATCGGCCGACGGCGAGTGCGCTCGCTGACGAACCGGCCGGCGGCTCGCCGGACGTCACGCTCGAGCGCCTCGACGTCGCGGACGCCCTCCCCGAGCGCTCGCTCGACCGCCTCGGACACCCGCTCGCAGGCCTCGTCGAGCAGGTCCTCGGCCTCGGGCGCGTACACCCAGCCGCGGGTGATGATGTCGGGGCCCGTGAGCACCTTGCCGGTCTGGACGTCGACGGTGACGACCACGACGACGACCCCCTCCTCGCCCAGCACACGCCGGTCGCGGATGACACCCTGGCCGACGTCTCCGACGATGCCGTCGACGTAGACGTACCCCGACGGGACCCGCCCGGCGCTCGCCAGGCCGTCGTCGGTGAGCTCGAGGACGTCGCCGTCCTCGCACACGACGACGTTCTGGCGGGCGATCCCCATCAGTTCGCCGAGTCGGGCATTGGCGACCATGTGGCGGTACTCGCCGTGGATGGGAACGAACCACTCGGGCCGTACGAGCGACAGGTACGTCTTGATCTCGTCGGCCTGGGCGTGTCCGGTCGCGTGGACGTCGGTGACGCCTGAGTGGATCACCTCGGCGCCCCGACGGAGCAGCCCGTCGATCACCTTGTTGACGTTGCTCTCGTTGCCGGGGATGGCGTGGCTCGACAGGATGACCGTGTCGTGCTCGCCGAGCTTGACGAACTTGTTCTCACCCCGCGCGAGCAGCGACAGCGCCGACATCGGTTCGCCCTGCGACCCCGTCGAGATGACGCAGACCTCGCCGGGCTCGTAGTCGTCGATGTCCTCGACGTCGACGATGGCGGATTCGGGGATGTCGAGCACACCCAGCTCGAGCCCGAGCCGCACGTTCTTCTTCATGCTCAGCCCGAGCGTGGCGATCTTGCGGCCGGCGTCGACCGCCGCGTCGGCGATCTGCTGGATGCGATGCAGGTGGCTGGCGAAGCTGGCCGTGATGATGCGGCGACCCCGGTGCTTGGCGAACAATGTCTGCAACACGGCACCGACGCTGGTCTCGCTCGGGGCGTGTCCCGGCTCTTCCGCGTTGGTGGAGTCGGCGAGCAGCAGCCGCACGCCGTCGCCTGCCGTGAGCTGACCCAGGCGCGCGAGATCGGTGCGCCGCCCGTCGACCGGCGTCAGGTCGAGCTTCCAGTCGCCCGAGTGCAGCACCACGCCCTGTGCGGTGTGGACCGCGATCGCATGGGAGTGCGGCACGGAATGCGTGACCGGGATGAACTCGACGTCGAACGGACCGACGCGGACCGTCTCGTTGTCGCGCACGGGCCGCATGTCGCACCGGCCGAGCAGTCCGGCCTCCTCGATGCGGTTGCGGGCGAGACCGAGCGTGAGCGCGGCGCCGTAGATCGGGAGCGGATCATCGCGCAGGTGACCGATGCCGTCGCCGTCGCGCAGGAGGAACTGGATGCCGCCGACATGGTCCTCGTGCCCGTGGGTGGCGATCAGGCCGTCGATGCGGGCCGCGTGCTCGCGGAGGTAGGAGAAGTCGGGCAGCACGAGGTCGATGCCGTGCATGTCGGGATCGGGGAACATCAATCCGCAGTCGATGAGCACGATCGAACGGTCGGGCCCGGTGCCCTGCTCGATCGCCATGCAGTTGCGCCCGATCTCCCCGAGCCCGCCGAGGAAGACGATCCGGACCGTGTCAGCCACGGGCAGCCACCAGGTTCGACCACACCTCGCGAGCTCGAGGCTCGACCCAGTCGGGTGCATCGCCCATCGGCAGCCGGCACTGGCCGACCTCCCATCCGAGCGTGCGCATCATCGCCTTGGTCGGGATCGGGTTGGGCGCCAGGTCGCCGGTCTCGAAGCCGAAGCTCTCGAGCATGCGCTGGTTCGCAGCCCGCGCTCCGGCGACGTCCCCGCGCTCCCAGGCGTCGAACATCTCGACGTGGTCGGGCGCCGTCCAATGTGTCGCGACACCGATCACGCCGACCGCCCCCACCGCGAGGAACGGCAGCGTCAGACCGTCGTCGCCCGAATAGAACTCGAAGTCGTTGGGAGTCGCTGCGATGACCTTCGCCGTCTCGGACGGGTTGGCGGCGGCGTCCTTGACGCCGACGATGTTGGGCACCTCGTGGGCGAGCCGGACCAACACCTCGCTCGACACCTTGCGTCCGGTCCGGACCGGGATGTCGTAGATGATCTGGGGCAGGTCGCAGGCCTCCGCGATGGCCCGAAGATGCGACTCGATGCCGGCCTGCGACGGCCGGCTGTAGAACGGGCACAGCGACAGCACACCGTGCACGCCGAGCTTGGCAGCCTGCAGGCTGAGTTCGACCGAGTGGGCGGTGTTGTACCCGACGGTTCCGGCGATGACCGGCACGTCGACGGCCTCGACGACGGCGGCGAACATCCCGAGCTTCTCGTCGTCGGTCAGCGTCGGCGACTCGCCGGTGGTGCCGCACACGACGAGGCCGTCGTTGCCCTCGTCGACCAGGTGCCGGGCCAAGCGCTGGGCGACGTCGTAGTCGACCGCGCCGGCGGCGTCGAACGGCGTGATCATCGCCGTCATGATTCGTCCGAAGTGCGGCATCGCTGGCTCCACGGGTCGGGGCTGTTCCGGCCCACATCGTGCCTGGCCCACGCACGGTTGACAACGACCCTCGCGTTCCGGCGGCGGCCTGGCCGTGGCACGGACGATCCACCGTCGTTCGGGCACGGACGGGCGACCCGTCTACAGTCGCCCGCGGAGGGAGCGTGACGATGGCCATGACGGCCGACGAGCTGCGCGACGCCACGGCGTCGGGGGAGATCGACACGGTCATCGTCGCGTTCACCGACCTGTACGGCCGCCTGCTCGGCAAGCGCATCGACGCCGAGTTCTTCTGCGACGACGTGCTGCTCGGCGGCACCCATGCCTGCGACTACCTCCTCACGGCCGACATGGAGATGGACCCCGTCGCCGGGTACGGGTTCGCCAGCTGGGACCAGGGCTACGGCGACGTCCACCTCGTTCCCGACCTCGCGACCCTTCGGCGGGCCGGCTGGACCGACGGGGCAGCGCTGATCCTGTGCGACGTCGTCGACGGGACGAGCCACGACCTCGCGCCCGTCGCGCCGCGCACGGTGCTCCGCCGCCAGGTCGAACGCCTCACGAACCACGGGTGGCGGGCCGAGGCGGGCTCGGAGCTCGAGTTCTTCCTCTTCGAGGACTCCTACCGCGACGCCCACGAGCATGGATACACCGGTCTCCGACCGGCCGGTTGGTACATCGAGGACTACCACCTGCTGCAAGGTGGTCGCGTCGAGCGATACGTGCGGGCCGCGCGCCATGCCTTGGCCGCCACCGGCATCCGCGTCGAAGGGTCCAAAGGTGAGTGGGGCCGTGGTCAGCACGAGCTCAACGTCCGCCACGCCGAGATCCTCACCATGGCCGACCACCACACCGTGATGAAGCACGCGATGAAGGAGCTGGCGGATGCCGAGGGCGTCAGCGTGACGTTCATGGCCAAACCGACGACCGACGAGGCGGGCAGCGGCGGCCACCTGCACGTCAGCCTCTGGGACACATCCGCCGGCACCAACGTGTTCGCGTCCGGCGCCGCCGAGACCGACACCTTCCGTCACTTCCTCGCCGGCTGGCTCGCCCACGTGCCCGACTTCATGGTCTGCTACGCCCCAACGGTCAACTCGTACAAGCGCTACGTCGACGGATCGTGGGCGCCCACCCGGATCGCGTGGTCGCACGACAACCGCACGGCCGGGTTCCGCGTGGTCGGGCGCGGGCCGAGCCTCCGGATCGAGTGCCGGATCCCGGGTGCCGACTGCAACCCCTACCTCGCCTACGCCGCCACGCTCGCCAGCGGATTGGCCGGTGTGGAGCAGCGTCTCGAGCCGCCGCCCGAGTTCGTGGGCGACGTGTACCGAGCCGCGGAGCTGACGCGGGTCGCCCGAACCCTCGAGCACGCGGCGGCCGACTTCCGCGACAGCACCGTCGCCCGCGCTGCCTTCGGTGACGACGTCGTCGACCACTACGCCCACTTCCACGACGTCGAGGTCGCCGCCTTCCAGGCCGCGGTGTCCGACTGGGAGCGGGCACGGTACTTCGAGAGGATCTGACGATCGCCATGCGACTCGAGGGACGGATCGCCGTCATCACCGGTACCGCCAACGGGATCGGCCGAGCCGCCGCGCTGCGCTTCGCCGAGGAGGGTGCCGCCATCGTCGGCGGCGACGTGTCGGCGACGGCGAACGACGAGACCGCCCGCCTCGTCGAGGAGGTGGGCGGCAAGATGATCCCGACGAGCGTCGACGTGACCGACGACGCCTCCGTGGCAGCGATGTTCGCGCTCGCGGAGCAGCACTTCGGACGCATCGACACCGTGTTCAACAACGCCGGGGTCATGCTGCCCGGCGACGGTGACGCGCTCGCGACGTCGGACGAGGTGATCGACCGGACGCTCGCGATCAACGTGAAGGGCGTCATCCACGGGTGCCGCCACGGCATCCCGGCGCTGCGGCGGGCCGGCGGCGGTTCGATCGTCAATACCGCGTCGTTCGTGGCGTCCGTCGGCGCCGCCACGCCCCAGATCGCGTACACCGCCTCGAAGGGCGCGGTGCTCGCCCTCACCCGGGAGCTGGCCGTGGTGCACGCACGCGAGGGCATCCGGGTCAACTGCCTCTCCCCCGGCCCGCTGATGACCGAGATGCTGATGTCGTTCCTCGATACCGAGGCCAAGCGCCAGCGGCGCCTGGTGCACGTGCCGATGGGCAGGTTCGGCCAGGCGAGCGAGATGGCCAACGCCGCCCTGTTCCTGGCGAGCGACGAGTCGAGCTACATGACCGGCGCCAACCTGCTCGTCGACGGCGGCCTGACCGCCGCCTACGTCACCCCGGAGTGACCTCGGGGAGACGGCGGCGGATCCTCACCTGGGTGCCGTCGGTCCGCACGCCGCCATCGGGACGCGACCCCATCGCCGAACCCTCGTTCCACGAGTCGCGGTAGCCGGTGTCGATCGCCACCGCGTCGTTCGGCGTCGCCCGCCGACAACGGATCGGCGCGCCGTCAGCGGGCAAGCCGCCCCCACATCAGGATGCGCTTGAACGTGTACAGGTAGGGCTCGTGCTCACCGAGGCGGGCCAGGAGCTCGTCTCGGTACGCGTCGACGAACGTTCGGTGGAGGCGGTCGGGAAGCGCCTTGAAGATCCGGGTCATGGCGGCGCCCCTCGTCCACTCGACCACGGCCTCGGTCGAGGGCATGAGGTGCGGATACACCTGCAGCCGGACATGCGGCTCGTCGAATCCCAGATCGTGCAACACCGTGGCGTACGTCTCGGGCGCCAGGACGTTGGCGGCGACGGCATCGGGCGGCGGATCGCCCCCGAACGCCGATGCGAACGGCTCGCGGCGTGCCACCTCGTCGCCGACGATCTGAGCCTGGTGGTCGGCGTTGGCCGGCACCTGGACCGCGAGCTGTCCTCCCGGCCGGAGCGCTGCGGTCCATCGCGCCAGCACGTCGGCGTGATCGGGCACCCAGTGCAGCGCGGCGTTCGAGAACACGAGGTCGAACTCCGCCGGCGACGTCCACTGGGAGATGTCACCGGATTCGAACCGCACGGGGCCGGTGGCGAACGCCTCGGCGGCGGCGAGCATGTTGGGCGAGTCGTCGACGCCGATCATCTCGCCGACTCGTAGGCGCCCCGCCAGCGCGGCGGTGAGCTCGCCCGTGCCGCATCCGAGGTCGACGGCGCGGTCGATCGCGTCACCGGGTTCGACCAGGTCGGCGAGGTCCCAGAACGGCTGGGCGCGCTGCGCCTTGAAGCGCTCGTACTGTGCGGGATCCCAGTCGGCAGACACGACCTGTATTGAACTTGTCTACTTCGTCGGCTGTCAACAGCATCGGCCGAGGGGTCGACGTATCGCTCGCGGCCCGACGTCGGGCCGTGACCGTAGCGCTCCGGGGTTCAGTCGCCGGCGACGGGTTGACCCTGCGCTTCGGCGGCGTCGTGGGCCTGGGCGACGGCGTCGGGGGCGTCGGCGCCGAGCTCGAACTTGATGTACTCCGAGCCGGTGTCCTCCCAGTCCTCGAACTGGATGACGTTCATCTCCTCGAAGCGCCGGCGCAGCCAGGAGTCGTTGCGGTCGAGCAGACCGAGCTTCTTGCAGTTCGGCACGATCTTGCTGAACAGCATCTGCTGGAACAGGTCGCGGGTCGGGTCGTTGAGCACGAGCGGGACGACGTCGCGCGGGTTGACGCCGTGCTTCTCCCACACCTCTTGCGACAGGAACCGGTCGCGCATGCGGATCGCCGCCTCGAAGGCGAACTCCTGGCGATCCTTCATCTCGGCGTCGGTCATGCCCTCGTAGACCTCCTTGAGGGAGAGCACCCCGAACGCGACGTGGCGCGCCTCGTCGCTCATGACGTAGCGGAGCATCTGCTTCAGCAGCGGCTCCTCGGTCATCTGGTGCATGAATCCGAACGCCGCCAGTGCGAGCCCCTCGACCATGACCTGCATGCCGAGGTACGTCATGTCCCAGCGGGAGTCCTCGATGATGTCGTCGAGGAGCATCCGGAGGTGGGCGTTGACCTGGAACCCGCCATCGAGCTTCTCGTCGAGGTAGCGGGCGAACACCTCGACGTGGCGGGCCTCGTCGACGACCTGGGTCGAGGCGTAGAGCTTGGCGTCGTACCACGGCACGGTCTCGGTGATCTTGGCGGTGCACAGCAGCGCGCCCTGCTCGCCGTGGAGGAACTGCGACAGCGTCCAGCGGCGCTGGTCGATGCCGAAGTCGAGCCACTCCTTCGTGCCCCACTTCTCGACGACCGTTCCCGCGTAGTGATCGGGCGTGAGGCCCGACTGGACGGCGGCCTGGTCGGCCGACACGACTTGCTCGAGATCGACCTCGAGGTCCCAAGGAAGATCCGTCGTCGCGTTCCACTGGCCCGTCTTGGCCTTCTCGTACAGCTTGCGCAGCTGGGGGCGCGCCAGGGAGTAGTCCCACGTGAAGATGGCGTCGGCGTTGTCCTTGACGATGTGTTCGACCTCGTCGACATCGGTGTTGGCGACCGACAGGATCGCCTCGATGTTGTTGATGTCGTCGCGACCGATGATCGCTTCGTTGCTGGAATGGGTGACGCTCATGGTGTCGTTTCCTTCTGGGGAATCGGGTGTCAGGCGGCGGAGGGGGCGAAGGCGGCGAGCGCCGGCGTCAGGAACCGGCGCGCCGACTCGGGATCGCCGAGATCGACGTGCTCGCTCGGTGCGAGGAAGTACGAGATCGTGAGGCGCACCAGCACGTCGATCAGCGCGCTGGCGCGGGCGTGATCGAGGTGTGGCCGCAGCATGGGCGTCAGGTACGTCGTCGCGACGCGGATGATGCGCGGCACGCCCTCGACGGTGAGCTGGCTGAGCGCCTCGCCGGGCGCCGCAGCGAGCATGATCGCGAGGTGACTGTCGGCGCGCAGCGATCGGGTCGCCGTCACGACCAGGCGGATCACGAGGTCGTCGAGGTCATCGGCGCCGGCGACCTCGTCGGTGAGCACGTCGAAGAACTCGGTCAGCTCACGGACCCGCAACGCCTCGAACAGGACGTCCTTGCCGCCCGGGAACAGCCGGTAGATCGTCGCCCGCGACACCCCGCTGGCGATCGAGATGTCGTCGATCGTCACCTTCGCCACGCCATAGCGCTCACAACAGCGCTTGGCGGCGTCGAGGACGCGCGTCTCTGCGTCGAGGAGACCCATCTGTGAGACGTTAAGACGAAATCCGTCTCAGTGTCAAGGGCTCGCGGCGGGTCGACGAACGCCTACCGCCTCACGTCGGGAGCTCGTAGGTGGCGAACTTGTCGCGCAGGGTCTTCTTGGAGAACTTCCCCACGCTCGTCTTGGGCACCTCGTCGATGAACACGACGTCGTCGGGCAGCTGCCACTTGGCCACCTTGCCGGCGAGGAACTCGAGCACGCTCTCGCGTGTCAGCTCGGCGCCGGCGGCGGGGACGACGCACGCCAGAGGTCGCTCGGACCAACGCGGGTGCGGCACGCCGATCACCGCCGCCTCGGCGATCTCCGGGTGGGCCATGAGCTCGTTCTCGAGCTCGACGGACGAGATCCACTCGCCGCCGGACTTGATGAGGTCCTTCGTGCGGTCGACGAGCCGGATGCGGCCGCGGGCGTCGACGGTGGCGACGTCGCCGGTGCGCAACCAGCCGTCGCCGGTGAAGCTGTCGCCGGCGCGTTCGTCGTCGTAGTACGACGCCGCGATCCAGTTGCCCCGGCACTGCAGCTCGCCGCTGCTGTCGCCGTCCCAGGGCACCGGCTCGAGCGTCGCCGGGTCGACGACGCGCATCTCGACGCCGAACGCGATGCGCCCCACGGTCGTTCGCAGCTCGGCCTGCTCGTCGTCGGGGAGGCTGCGCTCGTCGGCATCGAGGTGGCACACTGCGGCGATGGGGCTGGTCTCGGTCATCCCCCACGCCTGCAGGATCGGCATGCCGAGCTGCTCGCGGTAGGCCTCCGAGAGTGCCTTCGGCACCGCCGAACCGCCGCACGGGATCGCCCGCAAGCAGGTCGCGTCGCGTCCGGCGAGCTCGGGCAGCACCTGCATCCAGATCGTCGGCACGCCGGCGGCGACCGTGACGCGTTCGTCGACGATCAGATCGGCCAAGGCCTTGCCCGAGAGGTCGGGACCCGGCATCACCAGCGAAGCGCCCGACGCGACGCCGGCGTGGGCAAGCCCCCAGGCGTTGGCGTGGAACATCGGCACGACGGGCATGATCACGTCGGTCTCGCGGGCACCGAGGTTGTCGACCGTCATCGCGCCGAACGTGTGCAGGAACGTGCTGCGATGCGAGTAGAGCACGCCCTTCGGGTTGCCCGTCGTACCGCTCGTGTAGCACATGCTCGCCGCCCGGTGCTCGTCGTCGACGTGGAAGTCCACCGGGTCGGCACCGGAGATGAGCTCCTCGTAGTCGAGCAGCTCGTGGCCGGCGAGGTCGTCGGGCACGTCCCCGCCACCGTCGTCCATGAGCACGAGGTGACGCAACCGTTCGAACGTCGGCAGCAGGGGCGCCAACAGGCCGAGCAACGAGCGGTCGACGAAGATCACCTCGTCGTCGGCGTGGTTGACGATGTAGGTCAGCTGGTCGGGGAACAGCCGGATGTTGAGCGTATGCAGGACGCGCCCGGTGCAAGGCGCCGCGAAGTACAGCTCGAGATGACGGGCGGTGTTCCAGGCGAACGTCGCGACGCGCCCGCTGTCGGAGATGCCGAGGTCGCCGAGGACGCCGCCCAGCCGGCGGGTCCGCTCGGCCCACACTCCGTAGGTCGTGCGATCACGGCCGGTCGCCGTGGCGGTGACGACCGGCTTGTGGGCGTGATACCGCTCGGCTCGATCGAACAAGTGGGTGATCGTGAGCGGTACGTCCTGCATCAAACCCTGCATGGCCCGGGAAGGTAGCAACTCGACCCCTCTTCCGGTCGACCGAGACCGGCGTGCCAAGAGCCGACGATGCGCCGTTCCTCATGGCGGTCACCGGTCACGGCTCGACGACGATCGCAGCGTGGGACGTCGTCGACGGCCATCGGCGCCGGCACATCGTGGGCGGTCTCGATGCCGCCGATGCACGGCCGGGGGTCGACCGGGAGCGATAGCGTCGGCCGGGTGACCGACGTGACCCTCGTGCGCACCACCCGCCCGCCGTGGGCGCCGTGGGCGCTCGCCGCCTTCGCCGGGCTGGTCGTGTGCACCAACGTGGCCGGCGTGATGTGGGCGAAGCTGCTCGAGTCGAGCCCCGAAGGGCTGCTCCTCCTGTCGTCACGCAACCGCTACCTCGCGCTGGCGCTCGGCGCCGACGTCGCCGAACCGGCCTACTGGGTGTTCGGCACGATGAGGATCGCGACGGCGTTCGTGGTCTGCCATCTGCTCGGGCGGGCCTACGCCGACGATGCGCTGCGCTGGTTCGTCAAGTACCTCGGTATCACGCCGGAGGCGCTCGACCAGTTCAACCAGGGGTTCGCCAAGGCGGAGTGGGTCGTGATCCCGTTCTTCGCCGGCAGCAACATCGTGGCGGCGCTCTCCGGGGTGCACCGCACGCCGTGGCGCCGGCTCGCGGGCCTGCTCGCGGTCGGCATCCTCGCCCGGCTCGCCCTCATCCGCTGGCTGGCGCACGTGTTCGACGAGGAGCTCACCGACTTCCTCGGTTGGCTGCAGCGGTACTCGTGGTGGGCGGTCGGCATCTCGCTCGTGCTGGTCGTGCTGATCAACCTGCGGAACTACCGGCGCGGTGCGGCCGGCTGACCGCCGTCCTGGTACAACTGGCCGCATGGCAAACGTGACCCTCCGCGGCAACCCCCTCACGACCAATGGCGAGCTCCCGGACGTCGGCCAGCCCGCCCCCCGCTTCGAGCTGGTCGGTGGCGACCTGGCGCCGATCACGTCCGAGTCGCTGGCCGGCAAGAAGGTCGTGCTCAACATCTTCCCGAGCGTCGACACCGCCGTGTGCGCCCAGAGCGTGCGGACGTTCAACGAGCGAGCCGCGGGCCGCGATGACACCGTCGTCGTGTGCGTGTCGGAGGACCTCCCCTTCGCTGCGAAGCGCTTCTGCGGAACCGAAGGCATCGATCACTGTGCGACCGGATCGGGGTTCCGCAGCTCGTTCGCCGACGACTTCGGCGTCCGGCTGGAGGACGGGCCGCTGCAGGGTCTGATGGCGCGCGCCGTCGTGGTGCTCGACGAGTCCGGCAACGTCGTCCACACCCAGCTCGTCGGCGAGATCGCCGAGGAGCCCGACTACGACGCTGCGCTCTCGGCGCTCGACTGAGTCACCGACCGCCGGGCCCGCGTGGCCCGGCCGGCCGGTTCCCAGGTCCGCCGGGGTGCTCGGCGGACCGCTCCGCCGCAGGTCCACCGAGCACCCGCACCACAGAGTCGTGACAGGTGCGTCAGATACGCGCGACGCCGAGAAGATGTCGTGTCAGATGTCGAGCAGGGCGTCGAGCCCGATCGTGACGCCTGGGAATCGTCCGATCCGCTTGCAGGCGAGCAGCACGCCCGGCATGAAGCTGGCTCGGTCGTAGCTGTCCTGACGAATGGTCAGCGACTGGCCGTCGGCGCCGAGGATGACCTCCTGGTGGGCGACCATCCCGTGCATGCGCACGCCGTGCACGCGGATGCCCGACGGCCCCAATCCACCGCGCGCACCGGGGTACACCTCGTGTTGCGTCGGATCGGGGTTCCATGCGACGTCGCCGCGCGCTGCCGCCATCCGCTCGGCAGTCGTGACGGCCGTCCCCGACGGTGCGTCGATCTTGTGGTCGTGGTGGTACTCGATGATCTCCGCCGTGTCGAAGAACGGCGCGGCCAGCTCGGCGAAGCGCATCATCAGCACCGCGGAGATGGCGAAGTTCGGCGCCAGGAGGCAGTGCGCAGCTCCGGTTCCGAACGCCGCGCGCACGTCGGCGATGTCGTCGTCGGACATGCCGGTGGTGCCGACGACGGCATGGATTCCGTGCATCGCCAACCAGGGAAGGGTCACGCGCGTGGCGTCGGCAACGGTGAAGTCGACGACGACACCGCAGCCGGCGTCTGCGAACGTGCGCAGCTCGGCACCGATCTCGAGACCGTGGCACTGGTGACCGGCGGCGTTCGGGTCGACCGCTGCGACGAGCTCGAGCTCCGCGTCGGCGTCGACGGCGGCGCAGACGGCGGTGCCCATCCGACCCCCGGCCCCGTTGACCCCGACCCGGATGCGCTCCGTCATGGGGCTGACGGTAGCGAAGCTGGTGCTCGGCCCCGCGATCAGGCGGGGCCGA
>JBFHJC010000080.1:0-13796 GCA_041596155.1 Ilumatobacter sp.
CCTACCCGGTGCTCGACCCCCGGGTCCGGCTCACCGAGCTGCCGAGCCTCGACATCTTCAACGACCACTACCCGGGCCGCTTCCCGGCGTACTGGGAGCTCACCGACCGGTACGCCCTGCTCGAGGCCGCCGTCTTCTGCACGGGGCAGTTCCCCGAACCGCTGGCGTTCAGCGCCCGCGCCAACGCCCACCTCCAGCAGCGCCTCGGTGAGTTCGACCTCGTCCACGACAACCAGTGCCTCGGGTACGGGATCACCAGGCTCGAGCGGCGGATCCCACTCGTCGTCACGCTCCACCACCCCATCACGCGCGACCGGGCACTCGAGATGGAGGCCGCGCCCAACCGCTTCAAACGGTGGTCGATCGGGCGGTGGTACGGCTTCGTGAAGATGCAGGGCAGGGTCGCGTCGAAGCTGCCCCGCGTCGTCGTCGTGAGCGAGAACTCGATCCAGGACATCCACACCGACATGGGGGTCCCGCTCGAGAACATGCGTCTCGTGCCGGTCGGCGTCGATCCCGACCTCTTCCAGCCCGTCGACGGCGTCGAGCGGGTCCCCGGTCGCCTCATCACGACGGCGTCTGCCGACGTGGCGCTGAAGGGCCTCGCCTTCCTGATCGAGGCGATGGCCAAGCTCCGCGCGGACGGCATCGACATCACGCTCACGATCATCGGCAGGCCCAAGCCGGGCAAGTCGATGGACCTCATCGACCAGTACGGGCTCGAGCCCCACATCGACTTCGTGTCCGGCGTGCCCGACGAGCGGATCGTCGAGCTGTACGCCGAGGCCGAGCTGGCCGTCGTCCCGAGCCTCTACGAGGGCTTCAGCCTGCCCGCCGTCGAGGCGATGTGCTCGGGCACGCCGCTCGTCGCCACCGACGGCGGCGCGCTGCCCGAGGTGACCGGCGCCGACGGCGAGACGGTGTTCCGGTGCCGGAAGGGCGACGCCGGCGACCTGGCCGCAACGATCGGCCGGGCGCTCGACCAGCCCGACGCTCGGGCTCGGGTCGGTGCGGCCGGCCGCCGGCGGGTGCTCGAGCGCTGGACGTGGCGCCGCTGCGCGGAGCTCACCGTCGAGCAGTACCGCGACGTGCTGACGATGCCCCGGAACGTCCAGAAGCTGCGTCGCAACGGACGGCTCTAGTGCTCACGATCCGCTTCGACCAGCTCGGCCTGTTGCCCGGCGACCGCGTCCTCGACGTCGGTTCGGGTTTCGGCCGCCACGTGTTCGAGTGCGCGCGGCGCGGCGCCGACGTGGTCGCCCTCGACTACGCCGACGACGAGGTCGTCCAGACCCGCGACACCCTCGCCGCGATGGTCACCGAGGGCGAGATCGCTCCCGAACGTCTGATCGGCGTCCTGCGCGGCGACGCCCGCCGACTGCCCTTCGCCGACCGATCGTTCGATGTCGTCATCACGTCGGAGGTGCTCGAACACATCCAGGACGACGTGACGGCGATCGCCGAGATGGTCAGGGTCCTCAAGCCGGGCGGGCGCTTCGCCGCCACCGTGCCGGCGTGGCTGCCCGAGACCATCAACTGGAAGCTGTCCGACGAGTACCACGCGCCCAAGTCGCCCGGCGGACACGTGCGCATCTACACCGCGACCGAGCTGCGAGCCAAGCTGCGCGCCGCCGGCCTCGACGTCGAGTTCGGCCACCGCGCGCACGCGCTCCACTCGCCGTACTGGTGGCTGAAGTGTGCGGTCGGTCCCCACAACGACGACCACCCGCTCGTCGCTCGCTATCGGCGATTCCTCGAGTGGGACATCGTCGAGCAGCCGGCGAGCACCCGCATCGCCGACCGCGTCCTGTCGCCGGTGCTCGGTAAGAGCATCGTGCACTACGCCACGAAGCCCGACGATCGCGCGGTCGGCGCGTGAGCGCCGTCCCCCACCTGCCCGGTGTGCTGACGCGGCGCGACGTCGTCGCGTCCGGCGAGCACCTCGCCCGGCTGCAGACCGCCACCGGGATGATCCCCTGGTTCCCGGGCGGCCACTGCGACCCGTGGAATCATGTCGAATCCGCGATGGCACTCGACGTCGCGGGCCTCCACGGCGAAGCGGAGGCCGCCTACCGCTGGTTGGCCGACATCCAACGCCCCGACGGCAGCTGGCACAACTACTACCTGCCCGACGGCGACCGAGACGCCACCGTCGAGGAGGACAAGGTCGACACCAACGTGTGCGCTTACATCGCCACCGGCGTATGGCACCACTGGCGCTGCACCGGGGGGCTCTCGCTCGCCGCCGAGCTCTGGCCCACCGTCGCACGGGCCCTCGACCACGTGCTCGATCTGCGCCGCGACGACGGCCTGGTGCTGTGGGCAGTCGAGCACGACGGCACCCGCACGTGGGACTACGCCCTGCTGACCGGCTCGTCGTCGATCCAGCACGCACTGCGGTGCGGCGCCGCGCTCGGCCTGGCCCTGGGTCACGAGCGCCCCGACTGGGTGGTCGCGGCCGACGTGATGTGCTCGCTGATCGCCCACTCACCCGAGTCGTTCCAGCCCAAGGCGCGCTGGGCGATGGACTGGTACTACCCGGTGCTCACCGGCGCGCTGACCGGTGAAGCCGCCAAGTTCCGCCTCGCCGACGGCTGGCCGACCTTCGCGATGGAGGGGCTCGGCGTCCGGTGCGTGTACGACGAACCCTGGGTGACCGCGTCGGAGACGGCCGAGGCATCGTTGGCGTACGCCGCGATCGGCGACTTCGCCACCGCCACCGACCTCTTGTCGTGGACGCGTGGCCACCGATGCGAGGACGGCTCGTACCTGACCGGCCTCGTCCACCCCGAGCGGATCGTGTTCCCCGCCGACGAGCACACGTCGTACACGGCCGCGGCGATCATCCTGGCCGCCGACGCGATCGCCGGCGCGTCGGGCGGCTCCGGCGCGTTCGTCGCCCCGTCGCGCCGCTGATCGGCGCCCGGTCGCGCGGCGTCACGAACCTCGGTCGTAAGCTCGCAGCGATGTCCCGACTCGCCGATTCGCCCCTCGCCCGCACCGTCGTGAGCGCCTGGTCGTGGCTCGTGCTCGGCGTCACGATCATGGTCACGACCCCGGTCGTAGCGGTCATCCGGCTCGTCACGGCACCGTTCGACCCCGGCGCATACGCGGCCGGGCGGACGTTCCGGCGCGCCGCGGTCGTCCACCAGAAGCTCAACCCGCTCTGGAAGTTCACGGTCTCCGGGAACGTGCCCGACGATCCCCGCCGCCCGTACGTGGTGGTCGCGAACCACGAGAGCTTCGTCGACATCCTGCTGATCTCGCACGTACCGATGGAGATGAAGTGGCTCTCGAAGAGCGAGTTCTTCAAGATCCCGGTCGTCGGGTGGGCGATGCGCCTGATCAAGGACATCCGACTCGAGCGGGGCGATCGCAAGTCCGGCGTCGAGGCGCTGCAGGAGTGTCGCGATCGCCTCGCGGACAAGGTCTCGGTGATGATCTTCCCGGAGGGGACGCGGTCGAAGTCCGGCGAGCTGCAGGACTTCAGGGACGGCGCGTTCCGGCTCGCGATCCAGGCGGGCGTGTCGATCCTGCCGCTCGCCGTGCTCGGCACGCGCGACGCGCTGGTGAAGCACGACTGGCGGTTCGGTCGCAGCCACGCGGAGGTGCGCATCCTGCCACCGGTGTCGACCGAGGGTCTGACCAAGCACGACGTGGCCGATCTCCGCGACCGGGTGCGCGGCCAGATCGCCGCCGCGCTCGACGAGATGCGCATCGCTCGCGACGAGAGCTGACCCGTGCTCCAGACCCCCGTTCGCGTCGTCCAGACGCTGCGCCCGAACATCCCCGCGGGAGTGTTCGCCGCCACCGCGGTCAGCACCGTCGTGTTCTCGGCCACGCCGTTCCTGGTGCCGGCGATCGCCGCCGACCGCGACGTGTCGATCGGCCTCGTCGGGATCATCTCGACCGCCCAGCTGAGCGGGTTCGTGCTCGCGACGTCGCTCGCGCCCCGCCGATTCCGGCCGCGCCGCAGGATGATGGTCGCGGCGCTCGTGTTCGGCGTCGTGGCCAACCTCTTGTCGGCGGTCGCCCCCGGGTTCGCATCGCTCGTCGCGATGCGCTTCGTCAGCGGGGTGTCGCTCGGGCTGATCGCCTGGATCGCCTGGTCCGAGGTGTTCGGCGACGACAAGCGGGTGGGCGACGTCGCCGTCATCGGTCCGATCGTCGGCACGATCGCGTCGCCGATCATCGCGGTCGCGCTCGATGCGACGAGCCCCGACTGGATCTTCGTCGGCCTCGCCGCCCTGTACCTGGTGCCGGCGATCTTCGTCCGCGAGATGTCGCTGGCGGCGGCGAAACGGCCGCACCGCGAGCGCCACCGGCCGACCCGCGCCGCCGCCGCCACGCTCGTCGCCCTGGGCGGCCTGACCTGCGGCGGATCGGCTGCCTTCGTGTTCGCCGGGGCGATCGGCCTCGACCTCGTCGGCCTGTCACCGCTCGTCATGTCGCTGATGTTCTCGGCGAACGCGATCGCCGGCGTTCCCTCGGCGAGGTACCGGGGGAGCCGCCGGCTGCCCGGGCTCTGGATGGTCGTGACGGCCGTCGCTGCGGCCGTGATCGGCAGCGTTCACGTGCCGGTCGCGTTCGCGGTCGCGATGGTGGCGTGGGGGTTCGCGTTCTGGATGGGCATCCCGGGCGCCTTCTCGCTCCTCGCCGAACGGTCGAAGTTCCCCGACGAGCGAGCGGGCGACGCCCAGGCGGTGATGGCCGCCGGGCGGGTCGTCGGGCCGCTGCTCGGCGGTGCGCTCTACGAGATCTCGCCCCGAGCACTCGGGTTTGGAGCCGGCGGGATCATGCTCGCCGCGGCCGCGCTGTTGCTCTACATCGAGTGGCGCGTCCGCCCCGAGGTCCTGACGAGCCTCGTGCGCCCATGAGCGGCCCCGCTGTTGCTCGACATCGAGTGGCGCGTCCGCCCCGAGGTCCTGACGAGCCTCGTGCACCCATGAGCGGCCCCGCCATCCGACACGACGTCGCACGCCGGCCACTCCGTGGCGTCCCGCGATCCGGTCAGCGCACGCAAGTGAGCACGCGCAGCGACCCGGTCGTGGACGAGAGCTCGAACCGACCGCTCTCGATCGCCGGCAGGTAGATGTCCTCGTACGGAGGACGACCGCCGTCCGCCGGGTCGGGGAAGACGTCGTGGATCGCCAGCGTGCCGCCGATCGCGAGGTGGGGCGTCCATCCGGCGTAGTCGGCGCGCGCCGGCTCGACGCCGTGGCCCCCGTCGACGAAGAGGAACGCCAGCGGGGTCGACCAGTGCTGGGCGACCGTCGGCGAACGACCGACGACCGCGACCACCCAGTCCTCCAGCCCGGCGTCGTGGAGGGCGCGGCGGAAGAACGGCAGGGTGTCCATCCGCCCCGTGCCGGGATCGACGACGTCGGCATCGTGATGCTCCCAGCCCGGCTGGTTCTCCTCCGAGCCGCGATGGTGGTCGACGGCGAAGAGCGTCGACCCGCAGCGGCGCGCCGCCGCTGCGAGCCAGATCGTCGAGCGGCCGCAATACGACCCGATCTCGACCCACGGCGCGCCCGGCAGGGCGCTGCCGGCGCCGAGGGCCGCGGCGTACAGCGCGTCACCCTCGTCGGCCGGCATGAACCCCTTCGCGGCGAGCGCCAGGGCGCGCAGATCAGGATCGAGCATCACCGCAGGATGCTACGAACCGATGACGAAGACCAGCGACCGGGGAACCGGCGCACGTCGGTGAGCGTCCGACGAACATGCGTGCTCTCCCTGCTCTCCTCGCGGCGACCGCCCTGCTGGCCGGTGCCTGTAGCGACGACGGCCCCATCAGCCGGCCGCTCGACGACGACGGTTCGGAGAGCCCGGGCGACCTGGCCGGCGACGACGGCAACGCGCGGAGCGGAGACGGCCGGAGCGGAGACGGTGGCGCGAGGTTCGTCAGGGCGCTGCGCCCCTTCGCCGACTGCTCGGCGTTCATCGACCACGTGCGCGCCGCCGCCCTCGAGCGGGTCGGGCCCTACGGGCTCGACGGCGGGGGCGGCTACTGGATCGCAGAAGACGTCGCGCTGGAGGAGATGGCGGTCGACGACGTCGCCGTCCCGGCCGAGGCGCCGGCCTCGGAGCCCGCTGACGAGCCGGCAGGCGGTGACGCCGGATCGGACCCTTCGTACACCGGCACCAACGTGCAGGAGCTCGGGATCGACGAGCCCGACATCATCAAGACCGACGGCGAGCGGATCCTGGTCATCTCGAACAATGTGCTCACCTACGTCGACCTGACGGACGGCGACCCTCGCGTCGCCGGCGAGCTGTCGCTCCCAGAAGGGTGGGGGCACGAGCTGTTCTTCAGCGGCGACCGAGCGTTCGTGCTGACGAACGGTGGCGGTTGGGCGGTGCCGATGCCCGTCGAACCGCTCGTCGACGCGGGCGGCGACGCCGAAGCGCAATTCGCCGACGCGGCCGCCGAATCGATCTCGCCGTACCCGCCCGAGTACCAGGCGCCCGCCGCCGTGATCCTCGAGATCGACCTCACCGATCCCAGACGGCTGCACGTCGCCGCAACGCTCACGATCGAAGGCCAGTACCTGAGCGCGCGGGCGATCGGCGACCGGGTGCGCCTCGCCGTCACCAGTCCACCGCAGCAGCTCCCATGGGTGTACCCGCAGTCGCCGGCCGGCGAGGACCGCGCCGAGCAGACCAACCGAGAGATCGTCGAGCAGTCGACCCTCGACGACTGGATCCCCGGCTACGAGGTGTCGGCGTCGGGCGGCACCTCGACCGGGCCGCTGCTCGCCTGCGACCGGGTGCACCATCCCGCCGAGTTCTCCGGCTTCGACATGATCACCGTCGTCGACCTCGACCTCGCGACGGGTATCGACGACGGGTTCACTCCCCGCGAGGCCGTCGGCGTGCTCGCCAGCGGTCAGACCGTCTACTCGTCGAACGACCGCTTCTACGTCGCGACGACGAAGTGGGCGGGCGCCGACCTCGTGCGCGACGACGACCGCTTCCGGGATTGGACCGACGACTACGAGACCGACCTGCACGCGTTCGCCATCTCGACCGACGCCCCGACCGAGTACGTCGCGTCCGGCAGCGTCGCCGGCACCCTGCTCAACCAGTTCTCCCTCGACGAGCACGAGGGCCATCTCCGGGTGATCACGACCGACGGTTCGCCGTGGGACGAACGCAACCGTAGTGAGTCCGTGCTGACGGTCTTCGCGGAGCGAGGAGACACCCTCGAGCCGGTCGGCCGCGTCGGCGGGCTCGGCAAGGGCGAGCAGCTGTTCTCCGCCAGGTTGATGGACGACATCGGCTTCGCCGTCACCTTCCGCCAGATCGACCCGTTCTACGTGCTCGACCTCAGCGAGCCGACCGAGCCTCGCGTCGTCGGCGAGCTGAAGATCCCCGGCTTCTCGACCTACCTCCACCCGGTGGGCGATCGCCATGTGCTCGGCATCGGGCAGGCGGCCACCGAGGAAGGCGTCCCGCTCGGGCTGAAGCTGAGCCTGTTCGACGTCAGCGACCCCGCCGACCCGCGGGAGGTCTCGGTGTGGACGATGGAGGGTGCGACCTCACCGGTCGAACACGACCATCGCGCGTTCCAGATGTGGGGCTCGACGGCGATCGTGCCCGTGCAGAGCTGGGCCGGAGACGTCACCGGCGCCGTGCTGTTCGACATCGGCGACACGATCGCCGAGATCGGCCGCATCGACCACGTCGGCGACGTCGTCGACTCGTCCGACTGCCGTCCGGTCGACCCGGACGCGCTCACCCCGGAGAGCGAGCTGTTCTGGATGGCTCGCGACGGCCATGTCCAGGTGTGCGACGCCGACGATCGCGGCGGCTGGGGTGGCTGGTACTGCGACCCGATCCCCGCCCGCGACCTCGTGCACTGGTACCGCGATCCGGCGACCGCCGAGGCGGAGTTCGCCGCGATCGGACTCAGCGACGACGGACGCGTGGAGATCTGCTGGCCGGACGGGTACTACCACGACGCGATCCAGCGCAGCCTCGTGATCGGCGGCACCCTGTGGACGATGTCGCCGACGACGCTGCAGGGCAACCTCCTCGACGGACTCGCCGTCACCGCGCGAATCGACCTGCGGTGACCGTCTCCGTCGCAGCCGGCCGTGGCAGCATGGGCCGATGGCGGACCCCCTGGCCGATCTCATCGAGCTGCTCGACCTCGAACCGATCGAGGTGAACCTCTTCCGCGGCGTGCAGCCCGACGAGGACCGCCAGCGCGTGTTCGGAGGCCAGGTGGCCGGTCAGGCGCTGGTCGCCGCCTCGCGCACTGTCGAGCCGCCGACGCGACGGGTGCACTCGCTGCACGCGTACTTCCTGCGTCCGGGCGACCCCAGCGTGCCGATCGTCTACGAGGTCGACCGCCTCCGAGATGGGCGCAGCTTCTCGACGCGCCGGGTCGTCGCGATCCAGCACGGCCGGCCGATCTTCAACCTCCAGGCCAGCTTCCACGACGCCGAACCCGGCCTCGACCACCACATCGCCCCGCCGCCCGACGTGCCGCCGCCCGACTCGCTGCCCGACTTCCGCACCCGGATGGCCGCGCACCGCGACCGGCTCGGCGACTGGTACGACCGTCCGCGCCCCATCGACACCCGATACGTCCCGCCCGATCCGGCCCTCGACCCCGGATCGACGTCGGACGGTCAGATCGTCTGGATGCGCGCCAACGGCGATCTGCCGGACGATCCGGTGCTCCACGCCTGCATCGTGACGTACGCGAGCGACATGACGCTGCTCGACACCGCGCTGCGACCGTTCGGCATGTCCTCGTTGCACGACGACCTCATGATGGCCAGCCTCGACCACGCGATGTGGTTCCACCGTCCGTTCCGCGCCGACGCGTGGCTGCTGTACCAGCAGCGGGCGCTGTCGAGCTCGTCGGCCCGCGGCCTCGCTGGTGGATCGATCTTCTCCGCCGACGGCCACCTCGTCGTCAACGTGGTCCAGGAAGGGCTCATCAGGGTGCTCGACCGATGAGGACCACGGTCGCACGCCTCGCAGCGGCTGCGCTCGCGATCGGAGGATGCACCGCCGACCCGCCGCAGCAGGACGCGCGCAACGAGTCCACGACCGCTGTCCAACCGACCGTGGCACCGACGAGCGCGCCGCCGGCCTCCCCGTCGACCGACCCCGGCACGACCGTGGCACCGACGACGACCGTCACCTCGGTCGCGCCCGCGCCCACGATCACCGTCACCACCACGACCACCACGACCACCAGCGTGCCGGTCGTCGGCGAGCCGAGGGTCGGCGCCGTCGAGGTCGCCCGACTCGAACGACCGGTCGACCTCGTGGTGCGGCCCGGCGACGGGCGACTGTACGTCGTGGAGCAGGACGGTCGGATCGTCCGCGTCGACGGCGACGTCGTCGACGTCGTCGCCGATCTGCGCGATCTCACCGACGCCGACGGGGAGCGAGGACTGCTCGGTCTCGAATTCGCGCCGGACGGTTCGTCCGCCTACGTGAACTACACCGATCGCGACGGCGACACCGTCGTCGCCGAGTACCCGACGTCGGACGACGGAGTGTTGGACACCTCGGCCCCGCGGATCGTGCTCGCGGTCGATCAACCATTCGGCAACCACAACGGTGGCGATCTCGCCGTCGGACCGGACGGCTTCCTGTACATCCCGCTCGGCGACGGCGGCTCGGGTGGCGATCCGAGGCGCCACGCGAGCGACCCGACGACGCTGCTCGGATCGCTGCTCCGGATCGACCCGCGACCCTCGGGCGATCGGCCGTACGGCATCCCCGCCGACAACCCGTTCGCAGCCGGCCCCCACGAGGGCCGGGACGGCGCCCCCGAGGTGTGGGCCTGGGGCCTGCGCAACCCGTGGAAGATCGACTTCGACCCCGTGACGGGAGCCCTGTGGATCGCCGACGTCGGACAGAACCGCGTCGAGGAGGTCGACGTCGTGGAACCCGTCGGCGAGCGCACCGCCGGCTTCGCGGTCGACTTCGGGTGGAGCGCATTCGAAGGCAACGACCGGTTCAACACCGACGTCGACGGCGACGGCAGCACACCGCCCGTGTTCACGTACGAGCACTCGAGGGGTTGTTCGATCTCGGGCGGATCGCCCTACCGGGGCACGGCGATCCCCGAGCTGGCACCGGCCTATGTGTACAGCGACTTCTGCGCCGGCACCGTCTGGGCATTCGACGTCGCGAGTGGCCGCAACCTCACGCTGCTCGAGGGCTTCCGCAGCGTGACGGCCGTGCGGACGGGCCCCGACGGCGAGCTCTACGTCCTCGAGCGCACCGGCGGCGTCCACCGCCTCGTCCCCGCCTGATCACGACGAGGCGTCGAACAGCTCGGTCTCCGGGGCGCCACCCGGCCAGGGCGGGCGCACCCGGCGGAGGCGCTCGACGGTGAGGAAGTCACGCCGCAGATCGGGCGGCATCACGTCGTAGGGCGACGCCTGGGACGCGTGCATCGCCATGGCCCGTTCCCGCACGGGCAGCTGGTCATCCGTGTCCAGGAGCGTGGTGATGGCGCTGTCCGGGGTGCCGAGCTCGCCGAGTGCGAGGTGAGCGGCATCGGGCCGCTGGCGCTCGAGCTCGTCGACCCATCGTCGCATCAATGCCTGCGACAGGCAGTGCAGGTACACCCGGTCGACCTGCCACCGGGCCATTTCGACGGCGTGCAGGGTGGCGTCGCGCACCTGCGCGTGGTCGCGGTGGCCGTCGCTGGCGTCGAGCGTCACGACCAGCGTCGGCCTCCATTCGTCGATGAGTCGGGCGATCTCATCGGCGACGGATTCGACCGGCGCGGCGCAGAGGCTGCCGGCGGGTGCGGCACCCTCCATGCCGCTGTCGGTCCAGTCGCCGACCAACTCGACGCGCTCGGCGCCGAGCACGTCGGCGGCGCGACGCAGCTCGTCCTCGCGCACCGCGGCGAGGGTGGTGCCGGGCGGCACGCTGCCCGGCACCGGTGCGCCCGCCTCGCCGCGCGTCGCGCACGCGACGACGACCGGGCAGCCCCGCTCGGCCGCGTGGGCGATGAGCGAGCCGGTGCCGAACGTCTCGTCGTCGGGGTGGGCGACGACCACCAACATCCGTTCCGCCGTCGGTGGTCGTCGCGCCGCTCCCACGTCGTCAGAGCCCGACGACGTCACCCGTTCCCATGCGCTCATCGTAGACACTGCCAATGGCAGTATGAAACCCGCATCGCGATGTGCGAACCTCGGAGGGATGGCGAGGCTCACGACGACCTCTCGCGCCGTGCTCGGGCTCCTCTCGGTCCGGCCCTGGTCGGCCTACGAGCTGGCCCAGCAGATCGAGCGCAGCCTCGGGTGGTTCTGGCCGCGCACTCCCCGCAAGATCTACGACGAGGCCAAGCGCCTCGTCGACGCAGGCTTCGCCGCGTCGGAGGCGACGTCGACGGGCCAGCGCCGCCGCACCGTCTACTCGATCACCGAGCGCGGGCGCCGCGAGCTGCGCCGCTGGCTGGCCGAGCCGTCCGAGCCGCTGAAGCTGGAGTCCGAGGGGCTCGTGCGGCTGTTCTTCGCCGACGCCGGCGACCTGTCGCACCTGCGGTCCACGCTCGAGGGCATGCGCGCCGGTGCCGACGACCGGATCTCGACGCTGCGGTCGATGATCGACGCGATCGACGACGGCTCGGACGAGTTCGCGAGACGACGCTCGATCAACGCGCTCGGCCTTCGATTCCAGCTCGACCACCACCGCATGGTCAGGACCTGGTCCGACTGGGCCCTCGACGCGACAGCGACATGGCAGTCGCCGACCGAAGCCGCGGGCTGGGACTGGCGCTCGGCGCTCAGCTGACGCGCTCGAACTCGATCGCCCGCCGATCGATGTCGGTGGCGACGAGTCGGACGCGGAGCTCGTCGCCCGGGTCGACGCGACGGGCCTCGACCCGGGCGAGCACGGCCGGTTCACAGATCTGCACCTCGACACCCCAGTCGCCTTCGTCGACGACGACGGCGTCGAAGATCTCGCCCTCGCGCCCGCTCAGCACGAGCGCCTCGGCGAGGTCGAGCGCCGCCCGCTCGGCGCGGTTGGCACGTTGCTCCCCCTGCGACATCGCCGCCGGCAACGCTCCGAACGCGGCGATCACGTCATCCGGGACCCGACGGCCGTCACCGACCGCGAGGGCTGCTTCGATCACGTATCGATCCTGGAGGCGCCGCAGTGGCGCGGTCGCCTGGGCGTACGTCGCCGCGACCGCCGAGTGCCAGGGCCGCGACGCCGGATCGTACGGCTCGTAGCTGGCCCCACCGGCGGCCCGACGGACGGCGATCAGGAACGCCGATGTACGGGGGTCGTCGCGAGGAAGCGAACGCTCGAACGCGTCGAGGGTGAGGTCGTCGGGCCACTCGAGACCGAACGCCCGAGCGGAATGACGCAGCCGCCGGTGCCGACGCTCGTCGACCTCGGGCATCACCCGGAACAAGCCGGTGCGCGCCTCGTGGAGGGCGTCGGCGACGGCGAGGTTCGTCGCGAGCGACAGCGCTGCGTTCTGTTCCTCGGACGCGAGGCGCGGCCGAAAGGCCAGGTGGTAACGACCGTCGTCACCGCGCTCGACGATCTGCTCGGGGAACTCCACGCGCGGGGCCCCGCGGCGGGCCTCGGCAGCGATGATGCGCCGGTGGAGCTCGTCGAAACCGGCGGGCAGGTCGCCGGGCTCCACGGTGTCGTAGGCGAGCTTCGCGTGGCTCCGGACGAGCGCCCGCTCGACGCCGGCGAGCGCGCTCACGCCGTCGGGGCGGACCGCGACCTCGAACACCACCGCCGGCCGGTCGACGCCGGGGAGCAGGCTGGCGGCTCCCTCGGACAGCGTCGGCGGGTACAGCGTGGCCCGCCGGTCGGGCAGGTAGACCGTCACCGCCCGGTCGAACGCCTCGCGATCGAGCGCGTCCCCAGGGGTGACGAAGGCGCCGACGTCGGCGATCGCGTAGTGCAGCACGATGTCGTCGCCCGCCATCTCGATGTCGAACGCCTGGTCGAGATCGACGGACGACTCGGGGTCGAGCGTGACGAAGCGCTGTGCCGTGCGGTCGGCTCGGCGGGCGGCGAACGGGTCGGCGGACTCGATCGCGCGCTCGGCGGCGGCGAGCACCTCGGGCGAGAACCCGGACGGGATCTCGAGCTCGTTCCGGATGTCGTCGAGCCCCGCCGCCATCGCCGTCGCGGCCGCACCGGAAACCCTCACGATCCGACCTCCGTCGTCATCGCACGGACCCTAGGGCAGTCCGCCGCGCGGTGCGCAGACCCGTCAGCAACCGGTCGCGCATGCGCGAGGCATCTTGAAGAAAGTCCGCTCCGAGTCAGATCGTTCGAGCGCAAGGCGCGCCGACCCCGAGCCACCTGGCGGTGGCGAGCGGGTCGGCGGAACGCCGCGCTCGGGCGATCTGGCCGGAGCTACCTCCGCGCGCCCATGAACATGGACTTGAGCGCGTCGTAGTGCTCGATCACGTGACCGGCGCCGAGCACCACGGCCTCGAGCGGGACGTTCGACATCCGCACCGGTACCTCGGTCTCGCGCTCGATGCGCTGGGCGAGACCGCGGAGCAGCCCACCGCCCCCGACGAGGTACATGCCGCGGACGAGGAAGTCCTGTGACAGCTCGGGCGGCGCCTTCGCCAGGCACCGGATGACCGACGACACGATCGACGACACGACGTCCTCGATCGCGTATCGGACCTCCTCCGGGGTGAGGATCACGGTCTTGGGCAACCCGGTCATCAGGTCGCGGCCGCGCACCTCCGCCTGTGACTCCTGCGGCGTCGGGTCGGCCGACCCGATCGCCATCTTGATCTCCTCGGCCGTGCGCTCACCGA
>JBFHJC010000081.1:0-13372 GCA_041596155.1 Ilumatobacter sp.
CACATGGGCGAGAACTGGAAGTCCGACGACGTCGACGGCAAGACGTACACCCCGCAGGAGATCAGCGCCCGCATCCTGCAGAAGCTCAAGCGCGACGCCGAGGCGTACCTGGGCGACACGGTCACCCAGGCGGTGATCACCGTGCCGGCGTACTTCGACGACGCCCAGCGCACGGCCACCAAGGAGGCGGGCACGATCGCCGGCCTCGAGGTGCTGCGCATCATCAACGAGCCGACCGCCGCCGCGCTCGCCTACGGCCTCGACAAGGGGTCCGAGGACGAGACGGTGCTGGTGTTCGACCTGGGCGGCGGCACGTTCGACGTGTCCGTGCTCGAGATCGGCGACGGCGTGTTCGAGGTCAAGTCGACCCACGGCGACACGAACCTCGGCGGCGACGACTGGGACCAGCGCATCATCGACTGGCTCGTCACCCAGTTCAAGAACGCCCAGGGCGTCGACCTGTCGAACGATCGCATGGCGATGCAGCGGCTGAAGGAGGCCGCCGAGAAGGCCAAGATCGAGCTCAGCCAGGTGCAGTCGACGCAGATCAACCTGCCGTTCATCACCGCCAACGCAGACGGCCCGCTCCACCTCGACGAGACGCTCACTCGCGCCAAGTTCCAGGAGATGACGTCCGACCTGATCGAGCGCTGCCGCGTGCCGTTCGAGCAGGCGCTCAAGGACGCCGGCATCAGCAAGGGCGACCTTCACCACGTGATCCTCGTCGGTGGCTCCACGCGCATGCCCGCCGTCGTCGAGCTCGTGCAGTCGCTCACCGGCAAGGAGCCGAACAAGTCGGTGAACCCCGACGAGGTGGTCGCCGTCGGCGCTGCGGTGCAGGCCGGTGTGCTGCGCGGCGACGTCAAGGACGTGCTCCTGCTCGACGTCACCCCGCTGTCGCTCGGCATCGAGACCAAGGGCGGCGTGATGACCAAGCTCATCGAGCGCAACACGACGATCCCGACCAAGCGCACCGAGGTGTTCACCACCGCCGAAGACATGCAGCCGTCGGTCGAGATCCACGTGCTGCAGGGCGAGCGCGAGATGGCGAGCTACAACAAGACGCTCGGCAAGTTCCAGCTCGTCGACCTCCCGCCGGCGCCGCGCGGCGTGCCCCAGATCGAGGTCACCTTCGACATCGACGCCAACGGCATCGTCCACGTGTCGGCCAAGGACCGCGCCACCAACAAGGAGCAGTCGATGACGATCACCGGTCAGTCGACGCTCGACAAGGACGTCATCGACCAGATGGTCAAGGACGCCGAGGCCCACGCCGAGGAGGATCGCAAGCGGCGTGAGGAGGCCGAGGTCCGCAACAACGCCGACTCGCTCGTGTACCAGACCGAGAAGGTACTGCGCGACCAGGGCGACAATGTCTCCACCGAGGAGCGTGCTGCCGTCGAGGGCCCGCTCGACGACCTGAAGAAGGCGCTCGACGGCAACGACTCGGCGGCGATCAAGTCGGCGACCGAGGCGCTGATGTCGGCCAGCCAGGCGTTCAGCCAGAAGCTGTACGAGGCGGCGGCCCGTGACGCCAACGCCGCCGGCACCTCGGCCAGCGGCCAGGACGGTGCGGGCGCCGTCAACGACGACGACATCGTCGACGCCGAGATCGTCGACGACGAGGAGGCGTCGTGACCGGAGCCGCCGCGCCCGACGCCGAGCGCGGAAGCGAGATCGAGGACTACACCGGGGAGGTGCCCCGGGTGGTCCCGCACGAGCCGCACGCCGACCCGGACGGCCCGCAGCCGTCGGGGTACGGCGACGGTGATGTCGCCGACGTCGACGACCTCGGCGACATGGGGGCCGACGTGCCGGCCGGCCTCGACATCGACGTGCTCGTCGCCGAACGCGATCAGTACAAGGACCTCGCGATGCGGCTGCAGGCCGACTTCGAGAACTTCCGCAAGCGCACGGCGAACCAGGCCGCCCACGACGTCGACCGGGCGACCGGTCGTCTCGCCGAGGCGTTCCTGCCGGTGCTCGACGCCGCCGAGGCGGCGTACCTCGGCCACCCCGACGAGGTGGGTCCGCTGCTGAACGCAATGCTCGGCGAGCTCAAGAAGCACGGCCTCGAGATGATCGACCTCGAGGGCAAGCCGTTCGATCCCGAGATCGCCGAAGCGGTCGCCCACGAGCCGGGGGACGGCGGCGACGTGGTCGTCGCCGAGGTCCTGCGTAGCGGCTACACGTGGCGCGGCAGGACGCTGCGCCCCGCCATGGTGCGCACCAGAGATTGAGACAAACACCCGCCCACCCGAACGCTCCAGGCCCGATTCGCTCGGCGTCGCCACCACAGGGGCGCGAAGGGTTGGCGGTCGACGAAGAGACCGAGCAGTGAGGAGGTGACGACGTGGACGCCCAGCGGGAATGGTTCGAGAAGGACTACTACGAGGTGCTCGGTGTGCCCGCCGACGCCTCCCAGAAGGACATCACCAAGGCGTACCGCAAGCTGGCGCGCCAGCTGCATCCCGACCAGAACCCGGGCGACGCCGCAGCCGAAGAGCGGTTCAAGGACGTCTCGACCGCGTACGACGTGCTCGGCGACGAGGCCAAGCGCAAGGAGTACGACGAGGTCCGCCGGCTCGGACCGATGGCGGGCGGTTTCCGCGGCGGCGGTGGTCCGGGCGGTTTCACGTTCAACGTCGGCGACATGCAGGGCGGCGACATCGGTGACCTGCTCGGCCAGATGTTCGGCCGCAACCGCGGTGGGCCAGGTCGCAGTGCGGCCGGCCCCCAGCGCGGCGCCGACCTCACCGCCCACCTCACGCTCGACTTCGAGGACGCGGTCCACGGCATCACCACGACGCTGTATCTGACGAGCGACGCCCGGTGCTCGACGTGCAGCGGGTCCGGCGCCAAGCCCGGCACGCAGCCGCAGCCGTGCGGCGTGTGCGGCGGGCGCGGCGTCGTCGACGACAACCAGGGCTTGTTCTCGTTCTCGACACCCTGCCGCAACTGCCAGGGTCGCGGCACCGTCATCCCCGACCCCTGTCCGACGTGTCAGGGCAGCGGTGTCGAGCGCCGCCCCCGCGAGGTGAAGGCTCGAATCCCCGCCGGCGTGTCGGACGGTCAGACGATCCGGCTGGCCGGACGCGGCGCGCCCGGCCGCAACGGCGGCCCTGCCGGCGATCTGCTCGTCGAGGTGAGCGTCAAGCCGCACCCGCGCTTCGGCCGGGCCGGGCGCAACCTCACCGTCACGGTGCCGGTCACGTTCGCCGAGGCCGCCCTGGGTGGCGACATCGATGTGCCCACCCTCGACGGCGCAGCGGTCACGCTGCGCCTCAAGCCGGGCACGCAGAGCGGGTCGCGCCACCGCGTCAAGGGCAAGGGCATCCAGACTCCGACCAAGCGCGAAGGCGCAGCCGCCGGCGACCTCATCGTCACCGTCGAGGTCGAGGTGCCGCGCTCGCTGACCGACGAACAGCGGGCGGCCATCGAGCAGCTCGCGGCGGCGACTACGGTGAACCCCAGGAGCTCGTCATGAACGCACGCAGCCGCAACCAAGCCGTCTACGTCATCTCGGTCGCCGCCGAGCTGGCGGGGATGCATCCCCAGACGCTGCGCATCTACGAGCGGCGGGGTCTCGTCCAGCCGGCCCGCACCCAGGGCGGCAACCGGCGCTACAGCGACGCCGACATCGAACGCCTCCAACGCATCAGTGACCTCGCCGAGCAGGGCATGAACCTCGAGGGGATCCGTCGCGTGATGGAGCTCGAGGCCGAGAACGCCCGCCTGCGCGACGAGCTCGAGCGCGCCCGCGCCGCCGCCGCCCACGCCGAAGCCGAGGCCGAGCGCCGCCAGCGCCGAGACCTCGTGCCGCTGCGTCAGGCGATCGCCGTCTTCGGCGAGCGGCCGCGCTTTCTCGACCGGGACTGACGCCCCGACGTGAGCGCCGTCCCTTGGCGTCGCGTGCCGCCCGCTGGTTGGTGCACCAGGCGACCGGCCGCGTCGTCGGCGCGGCGCTGATCGATCGCGCCGCCGCATCGGCTCGCGCCACCGACCACGCCCACGACCACCACCACCACGACGACCACGACCACCACGACGACCACGACCACCACGACGACCACGACCACCACGACCACGACGACGCCCGCGCCGCCGTGACCGGCGGCCTCAGCGGCGGCGGATCTTCAGCGGGTGGTCCGCCGCCGTGAGGCAGCGACCGGTCTCGCAATCGAACTTCCAGCCGTGGAGGGTGCACACGAGCACGTCGCCGTGGCGGGTGCCCTCGATCTCGCCGAACACGGCGAGATCGGCATTGCGGTGTGGGCACCGGCGCTGGACGACGTAGTCGCCCAGCTCGATCTCGGGCTCGACCTCGGTCGGCGGGTTGAGCTTTCGGATCGCCTCCGCCTCGGTGCGGCGCATCCGCTCGACCGACAGCGACTTGAAGAAGTTGTAGAGGTACTCGTTGAAGTCGCCGTCTCGCCACCCGGTCCAGCGGCACGACAGGAACAGCGAGTTCGACCAGTCCACCGCCCGTCGGGCGGCGACCGTCTCGACGAGCTCGCGCGGGATGTCGAACCGGAACGAGTACTCCTCCCCGGCGTACGAGCGCACCTCGGCGGCGGGGAAGTCGATGACGAGCTGGAGGTCGCCGGCTCGGAACAGGCAGTTCGCACCCACCGCCTTGCAGAGCGTCGGCGCCATGCGCAGGAGCGGTTCCCACCAGGCCTTCAACGTGGCGAGCAGATCGGTCGACGGCGGGTTCCACGACGCCTTCAGATCGTACAGCCACGGCGTCCAGTCGGCCTGGTACCGGCGAAGGTACGCCTCCTTGTCGTCGAAGATCGCCGCCACCTCGTCGTCGGTGATCGGGTGGGTGACCGTGATCTCGTCGGGGGTGACGTCGATCGTCGTGCCGGGGATCGCCAACACGCCGCGGTGGCCGGCTGCGGCCAGTCGCGCCATGAACGAGCGCTGGTCGGGGAAGATCGACGGCTCGTCGCCCGCGATCACGTTGAGGTGCCACAGGTCTGGGTCGAGGAACGCCGGCGGGCCCGCGCTCGGCACGACGGCGCGGGCGCCGATCCGCTCGACGTAGCGCATCGCTCTCGCGAACTGGCTCTCGACCTTGGCGTCGCACAACCGGCGCATCTCGTCCTCGGGGAGGTCGTACACCATCGGGTACCAGATCGCACCCGAGTACTGGAGCCAGTGCAAGTCGACCGGGCCGTGCGACCGGAGTGCGTCGAGGTCGGTCGTACGGCAGTCGTTCTGGTTGACCAGGCGGGTCCGGCCGTCGGACACGACCATCGCCGAGTCGCCGCCCGGACCGTCGGTGATGGAGACCTCGGTGTGGATCGCGATCGTCAGTCCCGGAGCGAGCTCGAGCTCCTCGCGGTCGGTCGTGCGGATGAACTCGGTGAACCCGAGCCTCGCCAGCGTGCGCTGCT
This sequence comes from Ilumatobacter sp., assembly GCA_041596155.1. Classification (GTDB taxonomy): domain Bacteria; phylum Actinomycetota; class Acidimicrobiia; order Acidimicrobiales; family Ilumatobacteraceae; genus Ilumatobacter. The sequence continues at coordinate 5,403 of JBFHJC010000081.1, forward strand.
GCTCGCGGGTCGGGTAACCCGGCAGCAGGATCGGGATGTCGCGACGGAGATGGTCGCGAAGCCACGGCTCGTCGTGATGATCGGCGTGCAGGTGGGTGACGTAGAGGTAGTCGGCGCGTTCGATGCGCTCGAGGAGGTCGTCGTCGAGCTGGTCGTTGCGGGGGAAGACGAACCACGACCCGAAGAAGGCCGGCACGAACCACGGGTCGCAGAGGATCGATCCGGCGTCGGTCTCGATCAGGATGCCGGCGTGGCCGACCGACGTCGCTCGCATGCGGTCGAGGGTACCGGCGGCCGCCGGGGAGCGATCAGGCGACGGGCGGGTCGGTGAACTGCTGGCCGGCGCGCGAGACGTGCTCGGTCCACTGCGAGCCGTCCCAGTACCGCAGCTCGTAGCGCGACGACGGATCGGCGTACCACCCGGCCGGTGCGGCGCCGGCGGTCGATGCGGTTTCGGCGGCGGGTTCGGCCGCCGTTGCGCCCATGGCTGCCGCCGCCGGCTCGGCTGCGGCGCTCGCCTCCGATGAGGCCCACCCGTCGCCGCCGGCGTCGGCCGGCGCGGCTTCGGCGGCCGCTTGGACCCCGGCGGGCTCGGCGGCGGGTTCGGCGACGGGTTCGTCGGCTGCGTCAGCGGCGGTCGAGGCGGCGTGCTCCTCGGCCGCAGCCACGGTGGCGGTCGCCTCGGCGGGTGCGTCCGTCGAGGCCGCTGTCGTGTCGGTAGCTGCGCCGGCGGTGGCATCGGTATCGCGGCTCAGGTACGCCGTCACGGTGTTGCCCGTCGGCACGATCGCGACGACCGACCACCCGTCGCGCGACTGGGCGGTGAGTTGCTCGGCCAGCCCGCCGGCCTCGTAGGTCGAGACGCTGATCGAAGAGAACTCCTGCATGGTCAGAGACCATACCGGCTCGTGGTCCCTCCGTCCGGCAGCACCGACCGGCATGAGGCACGCGGTCGCCTGACGTCCATACTGGGAACGTGGTCGGGACGATGGAGTTGCTGACGTCGGTGCTGGCGCTCGTCGCCGGCGGCGGCGCCGTCCTGATCGTCGCCGCCCGGATGGTCGCGGCCCGCTCGGCACGCGCCGCAGCCTGGGGTGCCGCCGTCATAGCGTGGCGCCGCCCCCTCACGCTCGCCGTCGGCGGGGTGGCCATGGTCGGCAGCCTCTACTTCTCCGAGGTGGCCGACTACGTGCCGTGCCGGCTGTGCTGGTTCCAGCGGATCGCCATGTACCCGATCGCCCTCGTGGCGCTGGTCGCACTCCTGCGGCGCGAGGACGCCCGCTGGTACCTGGTGCCGATGGCCGTGATCGGCGGTTCGATCTCCACCTACCACTACTTGATCGAGTGGGGCGTGCTCGCCGACTCCGAAGCGTGCGCGCTGTTCGGCCCGGCGTGCGCCGACGTCTGGTTCCGCCGCTTCGGCTTCGTGACCCTCGCCTTCATGGCGCTCGCCGGTTTCCTGGCGGTCGTCGTGCTCAACACCGTCTCGTTCGACCCCCAGCCCTCCGAGGAGAGACCATGAACGCGCGCATCCCCCTCGCCGCGCTCACGCTGCTCGCGCTCGCCGCGTGCGGTGACGGCGACACGACATCACCGGCCGGCGCCGAGGCGGTCGTGACCACGACGGAGGCCGCCGACCAAGCGGCCGACCCGACCGACGGGTCACCGGGAGCGACGCCCGTCGCCGGCGGGCCCGACGCGACGATCCCGGACGGCGTGCCTCCGGAGTTCTTGCCGGCGATCGGACCGGTCGAGGTTCGCGGCGAGGCGCTCCCGATCCTTGCGACCGAGGACGTCGGCGAGGATCCGGCCGTCGGGAGGCCGGCACCCGTGCTCGTCGGGCTCGACTTCGACGGAAACCCGGTCACGGTCGACGCCGCCAACGAGGGTCCGACGATGGTGGTGTTCCTGGCCCACTGGTGCCCGCACTGCAACGACGAGATTCCGCGGCTCAACCAGCTGCGCGACGACGGCCGGCTCCCGACCGATCTGCGGATCGTCGGCATCGCCACGGGGAGCAACCCCGGCCGTCCGAACTTCCCGCCCGGCGAGTGGCTCGTGGACAAGGACTGGACCTTCCCGGCGATGGCCGACGGCATCGACCTCGAACGCGAGGCGTTCATCGCGGCCGAGGCGTATGGCCTCAACGCGTTCCCGTTCGTCACGCTGATCGGTGGTGACGGTGACGTCGTCGCCCGCTGGTCGGGCGGACGCGAGGCCGACGAGACGATGGCACTGATCGCGCAGCACCTCGGTCTCACCTGACGGCGCGGAGGCGGCCGGCCACGGCGAGCAAGCCGAGCGGCAGCACCGCGTAGGCCCAGAGGCTGGCTCGCACCCCGGCCGAGTCGGCCAGCAGGCCGAGGAGCCAGACCGCGGCGAGCGAGGTGCCCTCGCACACCTCGACCACCAGCTTGGTGCGCCCTTCGCGTCCTGGGTTGGCGCGGAGGACGGCCGCCTGCTCTCCGAGCCACAGACCGCCGAGCAGTGTGGAGTGGGCGACACCGGCGAACGGCACCAGCCAGCCGGGCCCGACGGCGACGACGACCATGACTGCGAACATCCCGAGCCCGGTCACGACCATCAGCGTCGCGAGGTCGACGCGAGCGACGAATCGTGGCAGCACGGTGAACGCGATCAGGCCGCCGGCGACGAACGCCGCGCCGAGCGCTGCGGCCTCGGCACCCGACCAGCCGCGGACCGACTCGGCGTCGGCGAGCACGACCGAGAGGTACGCCTCGTCGAGCGGCATCGCCACGAACGCTCCGAACCCGAGCAACCACACGAGCTGCTGGCGCCGGATCGGCGCGGGTCGTGCGCCGTCCTCGGGGCCGTCGGCGGGCGCCGGCGAGGGCGACGGGAACCGCACGAACACCAGTCCGACGCCGTAGGCGACCACCATGACCGCCGCGGCCGAGAACACCCACCGCCACTCGACGCCGGCGGCTCGCGTGGCCGTCAGGACGAGTGGGGCGAGCAGGTCGCCGGCCACCGCGCCGAGGTTGCCCCTGGCCAACACCCGCTCGAGCTCGTGATCGAGACCCGACTGTTGGAGGAGATTGGTCGTCGCGATCTCGCCCCCGTGTACGAGCATCGTCGAGCCGACGGCGATCAGGCCGGTGCCGAGGAGCATCATCCAGCCGGCGGTCGCGCCGGCCAGGACAGCGAGCGCCAGCGCGGTGAACGCAGCGCCGCCGATCGTGACCGGCTTGCGGCTGTGTCCGTCGCTGGCCGCGACCGCCAGGTTGCCGACGACCCCGCCGATCCCGTAGGTGACGAACATCGCAGCCGCCGTCGCGTAGCCGATCTCGAGATCGGCCCGGAAGTCCTCGACCGATGCAGGCGCCAGGAACCCGGTCGACTCGTCGACGAACCGGACCAGGAGCAGCACCACGATCGTGGTGCGGATCGTTCGCGGCAGGGTGGCCAGTCAATGGCGGTGCATCCCCCGACCGTAGCCCGGGGTGGAGAGGTCGCTACCCCTGGCGGGCGAGCTGCTCGGCGGCGGCGAGCACATCGCGCAGGGGCCGGCCGAGGGCGGTCGCGGCGGCGAGCGCGTCGTCGTGCTCGGCTTTCGCCCGACCGGCCCCGACCTTCACCCGGATCGAGTGACCGTCGACGTCGACGGTCATCTCGTCGCGCTGCTGCGGCCAGCGATGCACCGTCTGCGCGCGCACGCCCAGCGTGCCCGTCTCGGCGATCATCGCGGCGCGCACTCGGTCGAAGGCGGCGTCGTCGACGAGGGCGTGGACGGTGTGGGCCGGCCGACCCTTCTTCATCACGATCGGCGTGGCCCAGGCGTCATGAGCCCCGGCTGCGAGCAATCGGGTGATGGCGTGGGCCAGTACCTCGCCGGTCACGTCGTCGACGTTCGCCTCGAGCAGGACGCACGGACGGCCATCGCCGACGCCGCCGGCGGCGGCCTCCACGCCGATCACGGCCTGAACGACGTTGGGTCGCCCGGCCGGATCTGCGGTACCGGCCCCGAAACCCGTCGCCGTCACGGTCATGGCGGGCATCGGGCCGCAACGGTCCCCGAGCACGGTGAGCAGCGCGACGCCGGTCGGTGTCGAGAGCTCCATCGTGGTGTCGATCGACGTGACGCGGGCACGGGCCCGTTCCAGCAGCCGGCCGACGGCGGGGACCGGATTCGGCAGGGTGCCGTGGGCGGTCTCGACCGTGCCGTGCCCGACGGCGATCGGTGAGTACGCGATGCGGCCCACGCCGAGCGAGTCGAGGGCTGCGCACACTCCGACGACGTCGAGGATCGAGTCGAGCGCGCCCACCTCGTGCAACTCGACGTCGGCCGGGTCGATGCCGTGGATCGCACCCTCGATCTCGGCGAGCGTCCGGTAGACGGCGGTCGCTCGATCGCGCACCGCTGGCGGGAGGTCGGCGGATCCGATCAGCTCGACGATCTCGGAAGCCGGTCGGTGCGGATGGTCCTGGCGATGACGGTCGTGAGTGTCGTGGCCGTGACCGTCGTCGACGACGAGGTTCGTCCAGAGCGATCGCACACCGCAGCGTTGGACCGGCTCCCACGTCGCTGCGAAGCCCTCGACGCCGAGCGCGCCCCAGGCGCCCATGACAGCGAGGCGGTCGGCACCGGCGTCGACGAGGGCGGCGAGCAGCATGTCGCCGGCGACGCCGGCGCAGCAGTTGAACCACGCCGTCCGGTCGGTCATCGACGGAGCATCCTGGCGACCGCGGCGGCCGCCCCGAAGCCGTTGTCGATGCCGACGACCGTGACGCCGCTGGCGCACGATGCGTGCATCGCCAGGAGCGCCGTGACGCCGTCGAGCCCGGCGCCGTAGCCGACCGATGTCGGCACGGCGACGACCGGCGCGGCCGTCAGGCCGCCCACGACGCTGGCGAGAGCGCCCTCCATGCCGGCCACCACGATGACGGCGTCGGCGGAGGTGATCCGGTCGATGTTGGCGAGCAGGCGATGGAGCCCGGCGACGCCCACGTCGTGGAGGCGCTCGACCGCGATCGCCTGAGCGCCGAGGGTGATCTCGGCCTCGTCGGCGACCGGCGTGTCTGCAGTGCCGGCGGTGACGACGGCGACGATGCGTCCGGGTTCGACCGGTGGCTTGCGGTACAGCAGGCATCCGGCGCGCTCCTCGGCCGGTCCGTGCTCGGCGACGACCGCCTTGACCTGCTCGTCGGTCGCGCGGGTCACCAGCACCGGCCCGGTCCCGTGGGCGAGCAGCTCGCCGACGATGCGCACGCACTGCTCGGGCGACTTCCCCGGTCCGTACACGGCTTCGGGTGCGCCCTGGCGCAGGGCCCGGTGGTGGTCGACGAGCGCCTCGCCGACGTCGGCGAACGGCAGGCGGCGCAGACGGACGACCGCAGCGTCGGGCGTCGTCGCACCGGAGCGGATCTCGTCGATCAGCCGGCGCAGGGCTGCCTCATCCATCGGCCCATCGTGCCAGAACGAGGCCGGGATCGCCGCACGTCACGCCGTAGCCTGGCCGACCATGAGCCAGCCCGATCACGCGGCCGCCGCGTCGCCCGTCGTCGCGTTCTTCGGCCCGTTCGGCACGTTCACCGAACAGGCGCTGCGCACCCAGGCCGATCTGGCGGGCGGCGAGCTGGTCGCCTACCGGACCGTGCCTGACGTGCTCGACGCGGTGTCCGCCGGCGACGTCGACTTGGGTTTCGTACCGATCGAGAACTCGATCGAGGGCATGGTCAACTTCACGCTCGACGCGCTGGCGTTCGACCACGAGCTGTTGATCGCTCGCGAGGTCGTGCTCGACATCCACCTCTGCCTCGCCGCGCGGCCGGGGGTCTCGCTCGACGACGTCACCGCGGTCCTCTCGATCCCCGTGGCCACCGCGCAATGCCACCGGTTCCTGCGTGAGCGGCTGCCCGACGCCGAGATCCGCAACGCGTCGTCGACCGCGGGCGCGGCCGAGGCGGTCAGTCTCGATCCGGACACCCACCTCGCCGCGATCGCCCCCCAGGTGGCGGCCGAGCGATACGGGCTCGAGATCCTCGCCGACAACGTCGAGGATCACGCCGGCAACCAGACGCGCTTCGTCGTCGTCGGCCGCGACCAGGTGCCGCCCGCCACCGGGCACGACCGCACGGCGCTCGTCGTGTACCAGCGCGCCGACGAGCCGGGCAGCCTGATCTCGATCCTGCAGGAGTTCGCCGCCCGCCGGCTGAACCTCTCGAACCTGATCTCGCGGCCCACGAAGGACGGCGGGCTCGGTGACTATTGCTTCATCGTGTTCGTCGAAGGTCACGTCGCCGACGACCTCGTCGCGGACGCGATGCGGGCCCTGCACGCCAAACAGGGCGCCGTGAAGTTCTTCGGATCGTGGCCCCGCTCGGACGAGCACGAGCACGACGCCCGCGCCCACGCCGACGAGCGCTGGCGGCTCGCCGACGACTGGATCGCCGCCCTCCGCCGCCGGATCGTGTGACCGAGATGTGTCAGGCTCGTCTCTTCGTGCTGCGTTCGTGGCGTGCGGGAGCGGGGCCGTAGCCTCGAAGGGATGCCTCACACACAGGTCGTTGTGGTGACGGGCGCCAACAGCGGGATCGGGCGGGCGACGGCTCTCGAGCTGGCCAAGCGCGGTTACAACGTCTACGGCACCGTGCGTTCCACGTCACGCGCCTCCAAGCTGCACACCGCCGCCGCCGAGGCGAGCGTCACCGTGAAGCTCGTCGAGCTCGACATCTCGTCCGATCAGTCGGTCCGCAACGGGTTCGCCGAGATCTTCGAGCGCGCCGGAAAGATCGACCATCTGGTCAACAACGCCGGCGTCGGCGGCAATGGCGTCGTCGAGGAGACGACGAGCGAACGGCTCGCCGAGGTCTTCGACGTCGACCTGATCGGTACCGTGCGATGCATTCGGCAGGTGCTGCCCGGCATGCGCGAGCGCGGGCGCGGCACGATCGTGAACATCTCGTCGGTCGCCGGGCGGATCGGTGCGATCGCACAGGCGCCGTACGTCGCTGCCAAGTGGGCACTCGAGGGCATCAGTGAGCAGCTCGCGATCGAGGTCGCACCGTTCGGCATCCGGGTGGCGATCGTCGAGCCGGGGATCACGAAGTCGTCGATCTTCGGCAAGAACGTCGACGCCCCCAACGATTCGGAGGCCTACGACGAGCAGTACGCCCGGATGTTGCAGATGTACGCCGCGGGCTATCTGCACGCATCCGACGCGTCGGAGGTCGGCAAGGCCGTGCTCACCGCGATCGAGGCCGAAGACGATCGACTGCGCTATCCGGTGAGCTGGGGAGGCCGCAGCATCGTCGAGGGACGGCGCAAGATGACCGACGAGGAGTGGATCGCGCTCGGCCGGACCGAGACGATGGACGAGTACGTCGCCGCGTTCGAGCGGCACTTCGGCATCGACATCTCGTCCTGAGGCCGGACACCGGACCGCCGGAGGCGGATGGCGCTCAGGCGGCGTCGCGATGGGGCGAGTCGACCGACGCCGCGATCCGCTCTGCGACGTCGAAGCCCGACGACGAGGTCGACGGGCGATCCGGGAACCGGAGGACCGGGGTGACGGCATCGCGAGCATCGCGGCGCCGCCGGTTGCGCAAGGTGAAGACGCCCGTCATGTCCGGAGCAATGCCCTCGCGCCCGGCCGCTCAAACCGTTCGGATGCGGTTTCTCGATCGTCAGCTGGCGGAACGGGAGGGATTCGAACCCTCGGACCCTTGCGGGTCGTCCGCTTTCAAGGCGGGTGCAATCGTCCGCTCTGCCACCGTTCCGCTGGTCAGGCTAGTGACGCCGGCGCGCGCAACGGCGGCGATCCCGTATCGATCCGGGCCTCGATTCCTCTAGACTCCTGCCGCCTCGGAGAGGTGCCAGAGCGGCCGAATGGGGCGCCCTGCTAAGGCGTTGATCATCGAAAGGTGGTCCGTGGGTTCAAATCCCACCCTCTCCGCCATCGAGCGCACGGGTGGCGCGGCCGCCGCCCGTGCGCTCGAGTCGCGTTCGG
>JBFHJC010000082.1:0-13201 GCA_041596155.1 Ilumatobacter sp.
GCGACGAGCTCGTCGCGGTCGACTACGACTTCTTCGAGGCCGATCTGACGGTGCTGGGCGACCCGACCGGCGAGCTGGCGGCGGCGTCCGATCGCATCGACCGGTACAACGCGGACGAGTGCGGCATCCCGTTCGACGAAGAGGACGACGACGATCTCGGTTTCGACCCGAGTGCCGGCAGCCTCCGCGATCAGATCGTGGCCCAGTTCGTCGAGATCGGGCTCACCCTCGAGCAGGGGGAGTGCCTCTTCGACCGGATCGACTTCTCCGATCCGGCCGAGGCGAACGACGACGACCTGATCGAGGCGGCCCTCGTCGCCTGCGGGGTCGACCCGAACGCACCGTTGGGGTCCGGATGAGCGACTTCGACGCTGTCCTGTTCGACGCCGGCGGCGTGCTGGTGCTCCCCGATCCGACGGTGCTCGGACCGCTGCTGGCGACCTACGGCGGCGACCCCGGCGTCGACCGGCATCGCCGGGCGCACTACGCGGCGATGGCCCACAAGTCGCGGGCCGGCGACCACGAGACCGACTGGAGCGGCTACAACCGCACGTACGTCGAGTCGGTCGGGGTTCGCACCGAGCTCTTCGACCTGGCCGTCGAGGCGCTCGACTGCACCCGTTCGGCGTTGCTCTGGCGGTGGCCGATCCCCGAGACGATGACGGCCTTGGCGGCGCTGGCCACGGTGGGCGTGCCGATGGGTGTCGTGTCGAACGCCAGCGGCCAGATCGAGGAGGTGCTGCGCATCACGGGCATCTGCCAGGCGGGTGACGGGCCGCACGTGCCGATGCGGGTCGTGGTCGACAGCCACGTCGTCGGGGTCGCCAAGCCGGACCCGCGCATCTTCGACCACGCGCTGCCCCACTTCGCCGAGTTCGACCGGGGGCGCATCGCGTACGTCGGCGACTCGGTCCGGATGGACGTGGGCGGGGCTCGCGCCGCCGGCCTCCACCCGGTGCTCGTCGACCCCTACGACGACCACGCCGGCGCCGACTTCACCCGCGTCCGCAGCGTCGACGAGCTGATCGCCTGGTTCTGACGCCGTCGCCCCGCGCGACCCCAACCGAACGTTCGTGTCGCGCTGAACCACGGTATGGCGGGGTGAGCGCGACATGAACGTGGGGGGCAGGCGGTCAGGCGGTCAGACGTCGCGCGATGACCTTGAGGCAGAGCGTCTCGTCGGCGCCTTCGAAGATCGAGAGCACGCGGGCGTCGACGAACAGACGGCTCACCGCGTACTCCTCGGCGTAGCCGAACCCCCCGTGGATCTGCATCGCCTCGCGGGTGACCCATTCGGCGGCCTTGCACACGTACGCCTTCACCATCGAGGCCTCCATGGTGCCCTCCCCGCGCGCCATCATCCGGGCGACCTGGTAGGAGAACTGGCGGCTGCCCTGGATGAGCATCGCCATCCGGCCGAGCTTGGCCCGGGTGAGCTCGTACTCGATGATGTTCTCGCCGAAGACCTTGCGGTTCTCGGCGTACTCCAAGGCGGCCTCGTAGGCGGCCTGCATGACGCCGAGCGCGCGGGCGGCGGTCTGGAGCCGACCGTTCTCGAAACCGGCCATCTGGAGGTAGAAGCCCTTGCCTTGGCCGTCGTCGCCGCCGACGAGGTTGGCGGCGGGAACCCACCAGTCGGACAGGGCGACCTCGTAGGAGTGCATCCCGCGGTACCCGATCGTGTCGATCGGGCGACCCTCCATGGTGCCGACGCGGTCGCCGACCGGCTCCTGCTGGAACTGGAAGCCGTGCCCGTCGCCACGGGGCTTGGGCACGATGAAGAGGCTGAGGCCGCGGTGGCCCTTCGAGCGATCGGGGTCGGTGCGCGCGAGCAGCGCCAGCGCGTCGGCGCGGGCGCCGAACGTGCACCACGTCTTGACGCCGTTGATCACCCATCCCGGCTCACCGCCCGGGCCCTCGGCCGGTGTCGCGGTGACCTTGATGCCCGCGACGTCGCTGCCGTAGTCGGGCTCGGTGACGGCGACGGCCGGCATGACCTCGGCCGTGGCGAGCTTCGGGAGCCACTCGAGCTTCTGCTCCTCGGTGCCGCCCTTCACGAGGGCGCGGGTGAGGATCTCGGGGCGCGTGATGAGCGACCCGCCGATGCCGAGGCTGGCGCGGCTCAGCTCCTCGGTCGCCACGACCATGCCGAGGTACTCGTCGTCGCCGCCTTCGCTGTACCCGCCGTAGTCGGCGGGCACGCTGAGGCCGAACGCACCGATGTCGGCGAGACCGCTGATGATCTGCTCGGGGACGTCCCCGTTGGACCGGTGCACGTGCTCGGCGTGGGGTGCGATCACGTCGGTCGCGAACGCCCGGAACGCGTCCTGCACCATCTCCATGTCGTCGGGGAGGTGCCGCGGACCGGGGTTGGTGGCGAGCGAGGCGACGAACTCGGGATCGCGGTAGGCGCTCAGGAAGTCGTGAGCCGGTGCGAGCATCGCCGGGTCGACGCCCCACAGCCCGTCGCGGCCGATCAGCTTCGAGACGAGGTCGTGGATCGCGTCGGCGGCGAACCCGCACGTGAGGCGGGCTTCGACGTCGCCCCGGGCGCCGTACTCGAGCATCGCTCGGGCCGTCGCGACGCCGGCGCCGGCGTGGGCGAGCTCGTAGGCGAACACCTGCTGCTGGTCGGGTCCGCCCAGCTCGGTCAGGCGGGCGATCGCCTTCCCGATGGCGGCCTCGGCGAGCTCGATGGCGGCGGCCGCGCCCGCCAGGTCGGGGGTCGTCATGGCGCTCAACCTACCGCGGGGTAACCCGAGCGGCTCGATCGAGTCGGCGACGGAGCGGCGGATGGCGGCCCGACCGCGAGCAACCAGCCGACCCGCTGCTCGTCGTGATCGTTCGGCCGCGGAGCCGGTTGGCGCGCGAAGCTCGCGCGATGGCCAGGGTGTGCGTCTTCTGCGGGGCGAACCCGGGGACCGATCCGGCGTTCGCCTCGTCGGCACGGGAGCTGGGCGAGACGCTGGCGCGCGGTCAGCACACGCTCGTGTACGGCGGCGGCCGGGTCGGGCTGATGGGCCTCGTGGCCGACGCGGCGCTGACGGCGGGCGGCGAGGTGCTGGGGTTCATGCCCCAGGCGCTCGTCGAGCGCGAGATCGGCCACCACGGCATCACGGAGCTGCTCGTCACCGATTCGATGCACACGCGCAAGGCGGCGATGGCCGACCACGCCGACGGGTTCGTGGCGCTGCCGGGCGGCTACGGCACGCTCGACGAGACGATCGAGATCCTCACCTGGAACCAGATCGGCTCGATCGCCAAGCCGGTCGCGTTCCTCGACGTCGGCGGCTACTTCGCCAGCCTCTTCCGCTTCTTCGACGAGGCGGTGGCGGCGGGCCTGATCAAACCGGAGCACCGCGCGATGGCACAGCGAGCGTCGACCGTCGACGATGCGATCCGCATCGCGACCGGCCCGGCACCCGCCGGCGCGAGCAAGTGGACCGATCCGTCGGTTCGATGAGTCAGCACGCCCGCGGATCGGGCGGCGAGTCGAAGGTCGCGGCGGTCAGCTCGTCCGACCCGTGGTCGGCGGTCAGCACCCGCACCGTCCACCGGCCCGAGGGCAGATCCGTCAGCTCGACCTCGATCGGCGTGAGGACGCCGTCACGAGGCTCGAGGTAGCCGCGGCCGAGCACGGCGCCCTCGCTGACGATCTCGATGTTCACCGCCGTGTCGGCACCGGCGAGCAGCTCGACGACGGCGACCGGCGCCCCGTCCCGCCGACACTTGGCCCTCGCCGAGTCGACGATGACCTCGATCTCGCTCGGAGCGACGTCCGGGAGGCCGTCATTGCGGGACGCGAGGCCCCCGAGTGGGGCCACGCGCCACACCGATCCGACGGTGTCGAACTCGGCGAGCAGCGGGCCGAAGTGCCAGACGGTGATGTCGGGCCGCGCACTCGTGATCGACGTCTCGATGACGAGCCCCGCGCCGCACGTCGCGAGGTCGGGTACCGGCGGACTGCGATCGATCTCGCAGATCCGGCCGACGCCGTCCTCGACGACCAGTGTTGCGTCGAGCAGCCGGGGCGCGATCGACGAGAGCGTGCTATAGGTCTCGAGGTCGACCGGCTGGAGCCCGGGCGCCTGCGTCTCCAACGCCGTCCCGTACGACCGGGCCGCGCCCTCACGCACGTTCGGTTCACCGGGTACGGTCGTCGCGTCCGACTCGAACACCGCGACCTCGATGCCGCGGATTTCGCCCGCGAAACCGACGAGATCCTCCGTCCGGGGCCCTCCGATCGTGCGGCCCCACGCGTCCCACTCCCACCGCGGCCCACCGAACGTGTGCCCGTCCTCCGATGACATCACCAGCGCCGCGAGGCCGGCGACGCCGCCCTCGTCCTCGCTCGCCGGCAGGTCGATCAGCGCCGGCAGCACCGACGCGGTGCCGTCATGGTGGTGCACGATCCAGAGGAAGCCGAGGGTCGTGGCGTGGAGCTCGGGTCGTCCGACCTCCGGGAGCGGCAGCGTGATCCCGGTTGCGACGAGCTCCGGTTCGCTCGGCGCGGTCGCGACGCCGGTGGGTGGTGCCACCGTCGCCGAGATCGAGCGAGCGGGTGCGCCGTACAGCTCGTCGGCGGGCACGTGCACGGTGAGATGAGGCGTGACGGCCGAACGGTCGACGGCCACGACGTACAGCCACGACAGCAATGGTTCGTTGCACGCGCCGGTCTCGACCTCGAAGACGGGCGTCCACGTCGAACCGTCCACCCGGAAGCGAGCGAGCGTGTCGGGGCATGCGTTGTCTGGGCGGGTGAGCACGACGGCCACCCGCCGTTCGAAGTCGACCGCCGGCGGTGGGTACGTCGGCGGGAGATCGAGCGCCGCCCACGCCGCGTCGAGCTCGGCCCGGTCGGCGGCGATGGAGAGCTCGTGGAACGGCGCATCGACCTGCTCGACGAGCAGCAGGTCGAACTCGACGCCGGTCGCAGCCGGGGGCGCGAGGGTGCTGCCGGGGCGATCAGCCGGAACGGTCGCCGGATCGCCGCCGCGGGTGAGCGCGATCAGGCCGACGAGCCCGGCGACCAGCAGGGCGAGCACGGCGGCGGCGAGCAGCCGGGTTCGCCGGGGGCCGGGCGACCCGGCGTGCTCCCCGCCGTCGCGGCGCGCCTCGAAGCGGGCGCGGCTCGCGGCCATGTCGACGTCCGGCGCGAGTCGGGCCAGCCGGTCGGCGAGCAGATCAGACATCGGAGCCCTCCTCGAGGCGCGCGCGCAGGCGGGTGCGAGCGTCGTGCAGGTTGGACTTGACCGTGCCGGTGCTGACCTCCAGCGCGGCGGCGACCTCGTCGACCGGGAGGTCGGCGAGGTAGTGGAGGCAGACCGCCGCTCGCATCGCCGCCGGCAAGGCCATGACGGCGCGCCGGAGGTCGAGCAGGTCGACGGTCAGGTCGTCGTCGGCCACCGGCCGGACGGTCGCCAGGATCTCGCGGCGGCGGGCGCCGTTTCGACGTCCGTTCAGCAGCCGGTTGACGGCGACGCGGCGCACCCAGCCGGCCGGGTCGCCGTAGCCAGACACCGTCGACCAACCCCGGTCGGCCTGGATGAATGCCTCCTGGACCGCGTCGGCCGCGTCGACCGGGTCGAACGCGACGCCGAGCGAGCGGACCAACCGCTCGTACTCGGCCTCGAACAGCTCGCTGACGTCGTCCATCATCGTTGACACCCGCCGGCTCGTCGTTCGGTTGGGTGCCTCGCAAGCCAGTCTCGCCCGTCGGCCGCCACGACGACGGTCACGACGCGGCTGATCCGCCGACTCGACCGAGCCGGCGGATCAGAACGCTCACGTCGCCCGTGATCAGTTGATCAGTCGGGTCTGGGTCTGCGGGTTGTTCAGACCGAGCTTCACCGACTTGGATCGGGCCGAGTCGCTGAGCCTGATGACGTCCATGCCTCGGCCGCTGCCGTGGGCGTAGATCGCGCCGTCGTGCCAGTAGGACGACCAGGTGTTGGCGCCGCTCTGGCGGTAGAACCCGACCTCGGCGGCGGCCTCGCTGGCGCCGGCGAGCAGCTTGTCGACGTCGACCACGGTGGTGCCGCCGGTGTAGTTGGCCATCACCAGCGTCTTCTTCCCGTGGCGTTGCGGGATGAAGTTGAAGTTGTGAGAGGTGCAGACTCCGGCCTCCGACCGAGGGATCTTGTAGTTGGCCAGGAGCGTTCCGGTCTCGGTGTCGAGGAACCACACTCGTCCCTTGTCGCTGGTCGGGTCGACGCAGCGTGCGAAGGCGCCACCTCCGCTCTCGTCACCGAAGGCGACCACCTTGCCGTCCCAGCTGAACGCGGCACTGTGCCAGAGGTCGAGGTCGTTGTCGACCAGCGCCGGGTCGTCGAATCGCCAGAGGAACACCGGGTTGGCGGGGTCGGAGATGTCCCACAGCTGGGCTTCGCTCAGGCACGCGGCGGCCGCAAGGCCGATCGCCGTGTGGACAGAGATGTCATGGCACCCGACGAACGAGTGCGTGCCCAGCGTCCCCGGCGGCAAGCCGAACGCAGCGTCGAGGTCGTACGAGGACAGCTCCGTCGCCGGGTCGAGGAAGTACTTGCTGACCGACCAGTTCGTCGGGTTCCACAGCGGCACCTCGACGATCGACACGTAGCCGTGGCCGCCACCGGACTCGACGTCGAAGCAGTTCGACTCGGGGCCGATGCCCGACGGCGAGAGCGGGTACGACGAGACGTACAGGAAGACGCGGTCGTTGGCCGGGTCGGGAACCAGCGTGTTCGTGTGCGATCCGCAATCGGTCGGTATGAAGCCGACCACCGTCGGAGACGCAGGGTCGCTCACGTCGAACACCTGGATTCCCTCGAAGGTGCCGGGCGTGCTGGCGTTCGAGTTCGTGCTGTTGCACGCCGCCGCCGACTGGGGTGTGTCGACCGAGCGGAACAACAGTCCGCCGTACACGGAGACGTCGCCCTGTGCCCCGTTGCAGGCGAAGCTGGAGAGAAGGACCGGGTTGTCGGGCTGCGAGACGTCGAAGATCCGGAAGCCGGCGTAGTTCCCGGCGTACGCGAGCTTCCCGTCGAACGCCAGGTCGGACTGGGTCACCGTCGTCGACGACGGGCCGGTGTTTGCCAGCAGGTGCATGTTCTTCGAGTGCAGGTCGGGTCCGGTCGAACCGGGGCCGGTGTGATCACCGATCGGTTCGGGGTCGGCGGCGGCGGGTGCCGCGAGCACGGTGGTCGCGCCGAACGCGACGATGAGAGCAGCAGCGAATCGCTTCACGAATGAGCCTCCTCGGGTGGAGACCGGCCGCCGGGGCCGGTCAGAGACAGCTTCGAGCCACACCCCGCCTGAGCCCGATCCTCCTTTCCCCTGCGGGAGGTGCTGGCTCGGCGCGATTCTACGACGCCGTCGCGGCGTTGACCAGGGGAAACGGGAGCGCTTCGCGGCGGGTACCGTGCGCCGGTGTCCATCGCCCTCGGACTGCTCGCGTCGCTGCTGATCGGATCGTCCGACTTCCTGGGCGCCCGCACATCGGGACGGACGACGCCACTGCAGACGACCACCGCCGCGTTCCTCGGTGGCGCCGTCGTCTCGTCCGTGTTCTCGCCGATCCTGGGTGAGCCGATCGGGCGCGACCTCGTGTTCGGCGCGATCTCCGGCGTCGCCGCGTTCGTCGCACTGACGCTCCTGTGGTGGGGCTATGCGCGCTCGACCATCGGTGTCGCGGCGCCGATCGCCGCCGTCGTCTCGACGGCGTTGCCGGTGATCTACGACGCGGTGCGCGGCGAGGTACCTGGCATCCTCGGCTGGACGGGCGTCGCGATCGGGCTGGCGGCGTTGCTGCTCACGTCGTGGGTGCCCGGCAGCGAGGCGTCGCGCGACGGGGTCGTGCTCGGAGCCCTCGCCGGTGTCGCCTTCGCCGTCATGTTCCTCGTCGCCGTCTCGACCTCGGCCGAATCGGGCACCTGGCCGGTCGTCAGTCAACGCGCCGCCGCGTTCGCCGTCGCGGTGGCCGTCGGGCTCGCCCGGGGCCGCACGCCGCTGGCGGACTTCGCCAACGTCCGCTGGAGCATGCTCGCCGGCGCCTTCGGAGCCGGTGGGGTGGCGGCCGTCGTCTATGGCGGCCAGCGCGGCCCGCTGGCACCGGTCGTCGTGGCGGGCTCGATGTACCCGGCGGTCGCCGTCGCGCTGGCCTGGATGTTCATGCACCAGACCCTACGGCCGCGCCAGGTGCTGGGCCTCGTCGCGGCGATCTCCGGTGTCGCCCTCATCGCGAGCGATTGAAGCGCGGGCCGGAGCGGCGTAGGTTCGCGCCCATGAGCACCGAGATCGGTCCGACGAGCGAGTTGACACCCGGCACGGTGACCGGCGCCGGGAAGTGGGCGGCCGGCAATGCCGACGGCGAGCTCTTCGCCGTGACGCGTCGCTGCCGGCACATGATGGCCGATCTGGCCGACGGCTCGATCGCTGATGACGGCTGTCTGGTGTGCCCGTGGCACGGTGCCAAGTACGACGTCGACACCGGTCGGATGGTGCGCGGCCCGCAGGGGATCTTCGCCAAGATCCCGGGTCTGGGCGCCGCGTTCAAGGCGCTCACCAAGGTGGCGCCGCTCGGTCGCGGCAAGGTGGTCGACCGCGACGGCACGCTCGTCGTCGAGTAGCCGCCGCTCACGGCGCCGGGATGCTCACCTCCTTCTCACCAGCCGCCTGTTCACTGCCACACCATGACGCCAGCCGATCCCGCCCGCCCCGTCGTCGATCGGCGCCGGTTCCTCCTGCTCGGCGGGGGAGCCGTCGTGTGCGCCGCCTGCTCGTCGAGCGGCGCCGACTCGACGCCGGCCGCGACGACCGCTGTCTCCGACAGCCCGCCCGGGCCGACCAGCAGCTCGGCTGACGCCGAGGGTTCAGCGACGACCACCACCTCCGACGTGGCGGTTGACACCTCGGAGGTGCCGGCCGACGAGGCGAGCGGAGATCTGGCGCGCCTCGCCCCGGCCGATTTCGAGGCGCTCGGCGTGTGCACCCTGCTCGCGGCGACGGCCGCCGGACCGTTCCCGACGATCGAGCAGCTCGACCGTCGCGACGTCACCGAGGGCCACGACGGCCACCCCGTGCGACTCGGTCTGCGCGTCATCGACGCGGCCTGCAGCCCGATCCCCGGCGCCGTCGTCGAGATCTGGCACGCCGACGCCACGGGCGACTACAGCGCGTTCACCGACCACGGCGGCGGCAAGGACGAGGCCGAGGGCAGCACGTTCCTGCGCGGCTTCCAGACCGCTGCCGACGACGGCATCGTCGAGTTCCACACGATCTACCCCGGCTGGTACCGGGGCCGGGCCGTGCACATCCACCTGCGCGTCCACGTCGACGGGCGCGAGCAGCTCACGAGCCAGCTGTTCTTCGACGACGCCTACACCGCCGCCGTCTACGCGGCGCCGCCGTACGCGGAGTTCGGTCCGGCCGACACGCCCAACTCCGCCGATCGCATCGCGGGCGATGCGCTCACGTCGGGTGGCCTGCTGACGCTCACGGCCGGGCTCACCGCGACCGGCGCCGGCACCGTGGCCCTCACGAACCTCGGCGTCGCGCTCTGACATCTCGGTCCGTTCCCGCCGATCGCTACCGTCGGCGGGGTGATGGACCTCCCGCCGCCGAACGTCCTGCCGCACCCGCGCTCACCGTTCCGAGGCGAGATCCGCGATCGCTTCGACGAGTCGATGCCCGACTGGCCCGATCGCGTGCGCCCGCCGGGGCGGGCTCCCAACTTCTTGATCGTCATGTTCGACGACCTCGGGTTCGGGCAGCTCTCGACCTTCGGCGGACCGGTCGACGCACCCCACATCGGGGCGCTCGCCGCCAACGGACTGCGCTACACCAACTTCCACACCACGGCGCTGTGCTCGCCGAGCCGGGCCGCGCTGCTCACCGGTCGCAACCACCACTCGGTCGGCTTCGCGACGATCGCCGAGATGGCGAGCGGCTACCCGGGCTACGACTCGTTCCTGCCGCGGTCGGCGGCGTCGCTCGCCGAGATCCTGCGGCTGAACGGCTACTCGACGTACTGCACTGGCAAGTGGCACCTCACGCCGACCGCTGAAGCGACTGCGGCCGGGCCCTTCGATCGATGGCCGCTCGGTCTGGGGTTCGAGCGGTTCTACGGATTCCTGCCCGGTGAGACCGACCACTGGCACCCGATCCTCACGAGCGACAACCATCGCGTCCACACGCCGCACCGCGAGGGCTATCACTTGAGCGAAGATCTCGTCGATCGAATGATCGCGATGGTCCGCGACCAGCAGCAGGTCGCGTCCGGCCGGCCGTTCTTCGCCTACGTGCCGTTCGGGGCGGTGCACTGCCCGTTCCACGCCCCGGCCGAATACATCGAGCGCTACCGGGGTCGGTTCGACCGCGGCTGGGACGTCGTGCGGCGGGAGACGTTCGAGGCGCAACAGGCGCTCGGCATCGTGCCCGCCGACAACGAGCTCCCGCCGCGCAACCCCGGCGTCGTGCCGTGGGACGAGCTCGACGACGACGCCCGCCGGCTGTACGCCCGCCAGATGGAGGTGTTCGCGGGGATGGTCGACCACACCGACGCCCAGATCGGGCGGCTGGTCGACGCGCTCCGCGAGCTCGACGTGCTCGACGACACCGTCGTGATGATCCTGTCCGACAACGGCGCCAGTCAGGAGGGGATGCGCCACGGGGCCACCAACACCGAGCGATTCCGCAACCTGATGCCGGAGACGGTGGCCGAGCAGCTCCCGTTCCTCGACGATCTCGGCGGCCCGAGCACCGATCCGCACTACTCGATCGGCTGGGCGATGGCGGGCAACGCGCCGTTCCGCCGCTGCAAGCGCGACACCCACCGCGGTGGCAACACCGATCCGCTGGTCGTGCACTGGCCGGCGGGCATCGCCGACCCCGGCCGCCTGCGCACCCAGTACCACCACATCGTCGACCTGTACCCGACGCTGCTCGAGCTCGCCGGGCTGTCGGTGCCCGACGTCGTCAACGGGGTCGATCAACAGCCGATCGAGGGTCACAGCTTCGCCCCGACGCTCGGCGCATCCGACGCTCCCGACGTGAAGACCACCCAGTACTACGAGATGCTCGGCAGCCGGGCGATCTACCACGAGGGCTGGATGGCGGTCACATGGCACAAGCCCGGCACCGACTGGGACGACGACCCCTGGGAGCTGTACGACCAACGCGCCGACTACACCCAGGCCTGGGACCTCGCCACCGAGCACCCCGACAAGCTCGCCGACCTGATCGAGCTCTGGTGGCGCGAGGCGCGGTCGCACAACGTGCTGCCGCTCGACGACCGCGGCCGCGACCGCTTCATCGATCCGAGCCGCCCGCGGGCCAGCGAGGACCGCGACGTCTATCGCTACTACCCGGGGACGAGCCCGGTCCCGAACCAGTCGCTGCCGATCATCCTCAACTGCCCGCATTCGTTCACCGTGCGCTTCACGATGGACCGGCCCGACGACGCGGGGCTGCTGCTGAGCCACGGCGCCAACCTCGGCGGGTGGGCCATCTATGTGCGCGACGGTCGGGCCATCTATCTGAACAACCATCTGAGGCTCGAGCTGACCGAGCTGCGGACGGCGGCGTTCCCGCTCCGCCGCGAGGTGGAGCTGCGCTACGAGTGGCAACCCGTCGCGGTCGGGGCCGGCGACGTCCGGCTCCTGATCGACGGCATCGAGGTCGCGTCGGCGGTCGCCGTCCCGTCGAACCGGCGCGGCTACTCGATGGTGCAGGAGGGGCTGTGCATCGGCCGCAGCTGGGGTCCCTCGGTGTCGGCCGAGCACTACGACGGTGCCTTCGAGTTCACCGGTGCGATCCGGGTGGTCGAGATGCGCACCGACCCGTCGCGACAGCTCGCCGTCAGCGAGCGCTGATCGGCTCGTGCACCTCGGGCTGGGCGAACCGCTGTCGCGTCACGCGCTCGACCACGAGCGACAGCACGACTCCGATCACCACACCTCGCTCGACGCGGGGCGCGGTCGCGATCGTCGCGAAGAGCGTGCCGAGGCCGACGAGCAGGTGGGCGTGCGACTCGTGCCGTAGCTGCCAGACGCCGCGCAGGTCGATCAGCTTCAGCACGGCCGCGATGACGATCGTTCCGAGGATCGCCTCCGGGAGATCGCGCAGCACCGGGGTGAGTGGGAGCGCGAGGAGCACGAAGGCGCCGGTGATCGCGCCGGCCCACGCGGTGTGCGCGCCGGCGAGCCGGTTGAGCGAGCTACGCGAGAACGAGCCCCCGACGGGGAACGCGCCCGACACCGCCGAAGCGACGTTGGCGACGCCCTGGGAGATCATCTCGCGATCGGCGTTCCATGGTTCGCGATCGGCGGCCGCGAACGTGCGGGCGATCGACGACGGTTCGGCGAACCCGACGAGCGCGATCGCGACGGCCGGCAGGATCAGCCGGCCGGTCGACCCCCAGTCGAAGTCGAACCCGAGCGACACGAAGCCCCCGTCGAGCTCGCCGACGATCGATCCTCCGTAGCCGACCGTCGCACTGACGACGAGCCCGGCGATGACGGCGACGAGCACGCCGGGGAACAGCTGGTGGATGCGGCGACCACCGACGATCACGGCGAACGCGAGCCCGGAGAACAGCATCGCCGACCGACTCCAGTCGGCCGGGTGCACGAGTGTCCACGCGGCGTCCTCGATGACGCCGCGCGCGTCCGGGGCGACGTCGAACACCTTGGGGAGCTGCGACGACAGGATGAGGATTGCGGCCGCGGTCGTGAAGCCGACGAGCACCGGCGGCGACAGCAGGTACGCGACGCGGCCGAGGCGCCCGACACCGAGCGCGATCCGGAGCGCCCCGACGAGCAGCGCCAGCAGCGCCGCCAGGGTGACGTACTCCGACGACATCGGCGCGGCGAGCGGGGAGAGGGCACCGAACGTGAGCAGCGAGGTCAGCGCGACCGGTCCGGTCTGCAGGTAGCGCGACGACACGAAGAACGCGGCGAGCAGAGACGGGAGCGCGGTTGCGTACAAACCGATGTACGCGGGCATCCCGGCCAGCTCGGCGTAGGCGAGCGACTGGGGGATCGCGACGAGCGCGACCGACACCCCGGCGATCAGGTCGCCTGTGGTCGGGCGACCGAACGCCGTCATAGTCCGGACATTACTCCCGGACGTCGTCCGCCGAGAAGGCGGCGGCGAGGTGAGGGTGGTCGAAGGCGCCGAAGAAGCGAGTGAGCGCCTCGGCCTCGCCGTCGATCGACAGCGCACC